>NZ_PDCM01000001.1:3145079-3467659 GCF_008634025.1 Streptomyces albofaciens JCM 4342
CGACCATCGCCGACCTGTCCCAGACCGTCACCCCGCAGGGCCTGGTCGGCGTCTGCCGGTTCCTGGACTCGCCCTTCGAGGAGATCCTGGCCGCCCGCCCGAAGCTGGTCGCGGTGCTCGCCAACGTACGCGACCCCGGCAACGCCGGTACGGTGCTGCGCTGCGCGGACGCCGCGGGCGCCGACGCGGTGGTGCTGACCGACGCCTCGGTGGACCTCTACAACCCCAAGTCGGTGCGCGCCTCGGTCGGCTCGCTCTTCCACCTGCCGGTCGCCGTGGGCGTACCGGTCGAGCAGGTCGTCGGCGGGCTGCGCGGCGCCGGCGTACGGATCGTGGCGGCCGACGGCGCGGGCGCCGCCGACCTGGACGCCGAACTGGACGCGGGCACCATGAGCGGCCCGACGGCCTGGGTCTTCGGCAACGAGGCGTGGGGCCTGCCGGAGGAGACCCGCGCACTGGCCGACGCGGTGGTGCGGGTGCCCATCCACGGCAAGGCCGAGAGCCTCAACCTGGCCACCGCCGCCGCCGTCTGCCTCTACGCCTCGGCCCGCGCCCAGCGCACCACCGGAGGCTGCCGCTCCGCCTCCCGCGGCTAGTAGTGTTGCGTCCCCGGGGTGGGAAGGGGAGGGGGTAGCGGGAATGCAGACGAGGGCGCAAAGCACGACGGTCGCTGCCGGTTCCCGTGCGGGCGGCGACGCGCCCGGTCCGGTGCCCGCCGCTGCCCCGGACCTCACCGGCACCGGACTCGACCCGGACGACCTGCCCGACGGCCTGGTCGTCGCCGACGAGACCGGCCGGGTCATCTGCTTCAACGCCGCCGCGGCCCGGATCACCGCCATCGACCCGCGCGACGCGCTGGGCCGGCCGCTGGAGAAGGCGCTGCCGCTCCAGGACATCGAGGGCCGCCGCTGGTGGCAGCTGACCGACCCGTACGGCGGCCTGGCGATCCGCAGCGGCCAGCCGGAGCGCAACCTGCTGCTCGGCGGCCGTGAGGTGCTGGTCTCCGCGCGCTATGTGCGCAGCCGCCCCACCGGCCCGGTCCGCCGCCTCGTCGTCGCGCTGCGCGGCACCGAGGCGCGCCGCCGTACCGAGCTGAGCCACGCCGAGCTGATCGCCACCGTCGCCCACGAACTGCGTTCGCCGCTGACCTCCGTCAAGGGCTTCACCGCCACCCTGCTGCAGAAGTGGGAGCGCTTCACCGACGACCAGAAGCGGCTGATGCTGGAGACCGTGGACGCGGACGCCAACCGCGTCACCCGGCTCATCGCCGAGCTGCTGGACATCTCCCGTATCGACTCCGGCCGGCTGGAGGTGCGGCGGCAGCGGGTGGACATGGTCGCCGCCGTACGCCGGCACGTCCAGGCCCAGACGACGGCGGGCCAGCTGCCCGACCGCTTCCTGATCCGCATGGTCGAGCCGCTGCCCGATCTGTGGGCCGACCCGGACAAGGTCGACCAGGTGCTGGGCAACCTGCTGGAAAACGCGGTGCGCCACGGCGAGGGAACCGTCACCATCGAGGTGGCACCGGCATCGGACGTCGCCGGCGCGGACGGAGCGGAAGGGACGAGCGTCACCGTGAGCGACGAGGGCCCCGGCATCCCCGAGGAGTCGATGAGCCGCGTCTTCACCCGCTTCTGGCGGGGCAGCAAGCGCGGCGGCACCGGCCTGGGCCTGTACATCGTCAAGGGCATCGTCGAGGCCCACGGCGGCACGGTCACGGTCGGCCGCGCCCCGGCCGGCGGCGCCCGGTTCCGATTTAGCCTGCCCGTCGGGACGCCCGCCTTCATGGCGTGAGCGGCGCCCGGCGGGCCGGACCCCGCCGGGGCTCGGATGAGGCGCGGCCGCCCTGCCCCGTAGACTGCACCTTTGGCACCTTTGGCACTGCACACGTCGGGGGCACGCCGCGCGCCAAGCCCATCGGAAGCACGGGAAGAGATGTCCGCACCCAATAAGTCGTACGACCCTGTCGAGGTCGAGGCCCTGAAACCGGAAGAGATCGCCCGCATGCGGGACGAGGCGCTCGCCGCCATCGCCGCCGCCGGTGACCTCCAGGAGCTGCACGAGGTGAAGGTCGCGCAGACCGGCGGCACCTCGCCGCTGGCGCTGGCCAACCGCGAGATCGGCGCGCTGCCGCCGCAGGCCAAGGCCGAGGCCGGCAAGCGCGTCGGCCAGGCCCGCGGCCAGGTGAGCCAGGCGCTCAAGGCCCGCCAGGAAGAGCTGGAGGCGGAGCGGGACGCCCGGGTGCTGGTCGAGGAGGCGGTGGACGTCACACTGCCGCACGACCGCGTACGGCCCGGCGCCCGCCACCCGCTCACCACCCTGTCCGAGCGGATCGAGGACGTCTTCGTGGCCATGGGCTACGAGGTCGCCGAGGGCCCCGAGGTCGAGTCGGAGTGGCTGAACTTCGACGCCCTGAACATCGCCCCGGACCACCCGGCCCGCACCATGCAGGACACGTTCTTCGTGGACAACGCGGCGGCCGGCCGGGACCAGTCCGGTGTCGTGCTGCGCACCCACACCTCGCCGGTGCAGATCCGTACGATGCTCGACCGCGAGCCGCCGCTGTACGTGATCTGCCCGGGCCGCGTCTACCGCACGGACGAGCTGGACGCCACCCACACCCCGGTCTTCAACCAGGTCGAGCTGCTCGCCATCGACGAGGGCCTGACCATGGCGGACCTGCGGGGCACCCTCGACCACATGGTCAAGGCGCTGTTCGGGGACGACATCAAGACCCGGCTGCGGCCGAACTACTTCCCGTTCACCGAGCCGTCCGCCGAGCTGGACATGGTCTGCTACGTCTGCCGCGGCGCGTCCGTCGGCGACCCCCGGAACCCGTGCCGCACGTGCTCCAGCGAGGGCTGGATCGAGCTGGGCGGCTGCGGCATGGTCAACCCGCGGGTGCTGACGGCCTGCGGCGTCGACCCGGAGAAGTACAGCGGATTCGCCTTCGGGTTCGGCATCGAGCGGATGCTGATGTTCCGCCACAACGTCGAGGACATGCGAGACATGGTCGAGGGTGACGTCCGGTTCACCCGGCCTTTCGGGATGGAGATCTGATGCGGGTCCCGCTTTCTTGGCTGCGGGAATACGTCGACCTGCCGGACGGCGAGTCCGGCCGGGACGTACAGGCCAAACTCGTCGCCACCGGCCTGGAGGTCGAGACCGTCGAGCAGCTCGGCGCCGGCCTCAAGGGCCCGCTGGTCGTCGGCCAGGTGCTGACCATCGAGGAGCTGGAGGGCTTCAAGAAGCCCATCCGCTTCTGCACGGTGGACGTCGGCCGGGCCAACGGCACGGGTGAGCCCCAGGAGATCGTCTGCGGCGCGCGCAACTTCGCCGTCGGCGACAAGGTCGTCGTGGTGCTGCCCGGCGCCGTGCTGCCCGGTGACTTCAAGATCGCCGCGCGCAAGACGTACGGCAAGGTCTCGCACGGCATGATCTGCTCGGGCGACGAGCTGGGCATGGGCGACGACGGGTCGGGCGGCATCATCGTGCTGCCGCCGGAGTACGAGCCCGGCACCGACGCCATCGAGCTGCTCCAGCTCGTCGACGAGGTCCTGGACATCGCCGTCACCGCCAACCGCGGCGACTGCCTGTCCATGCGCGGCATCGCCCGCGAGGCCGCCATCGCCTACGGGCTGCCGCTGCGCGACCCGGCGCTGCTGGACGTGCCGCCGCCGAACTCCTTCGGCTACCCGGTCAAGGTCGGCGACCCGCTCGGCTGCGACCGCTTCACCGCCCGTACGGTCGTCGGCCTGAACCCGGAGGCGCGCTCGCCGATCTGGCTCCAGCGCCGCCTGCAGAAGGCCGGCATGCGGCCGGTCTCGCTGGCCGTCGACGTCACCAACTACGTGATGCTGGAGCTGGGCCAGCCGCTGCACGCCTACGACCGCTCCCGCGTGGAGGGGACGATCGGCGTGCGCCGCGCCGAGGCCGGCGAGAAGCTCACCACCCTGGACGGCACGAAGCGCGTGCTGGACGCCGAGGACCTGGTCATCACCGACAACCGCGGTGTGATCGGCCTGGCCGGCGTGATGGGCGGCGCCAACACCGAGATCGCCGACCCGGTGGCGGACCCGGAGACCGGCGAGGTGCGCGGCACCACCGAGGTCGTCGTCGAGGCGGCGCACTTCGACGCGGTGTCCGTGGCCCGCACGGCCCGCCGCCACAAGCTGTCCTCCGAGGCGTCCAAGCGCTTCGAGCGCGGTGTGGACCCCCAGGCCGCGTCCGCCGCCGCGCAGCGCACCGTCGACCTGCTGGTGCTGCTCGCGGGCGGCACCGCCGAGGCCGGCGTCACCGAGGTCGTCGCGCCCAGCGCGCCGCGCACGATCACCGTGCCCGCCGACCACCCGGACCGCGTCGCGGGCGTCGCGTACGGCCGCGAGACCGTCGTCCGCCGCCTCCAGCAGGTCGGCTGCGACGTGTACGGCCAGGACGAGCTGGTCGTGACGGTGCCGTCCTGGCGGCCCGACCTGACCGACCCCAACGACCTGGCCGAAGAGGTCATCCGCCTGGAGGGGTACGAGAACCTGCCCCTCACCCTGCCCCGGCCGCCCGCCGGGCGGGGCCTGACCGAGCGCCAGCGGCTGCACCGCCGCGTCGGCCGCGCGCTGGCCGGCGCCGGCTACGTCGAGGCACCGACCTACCCGTTCCTCGGCGAGGCCGTCCTGGACCAGCTCGGCCTGGAGGAGGACGACCCGCGCCGCCGGACCGTCAAGCTGGTCAACCCGCTCTCCGACGAGGAGCCCGTGCTCCGTACGACGCTGGTGCCGGGCCTGCTCGGCGCGCTGCGGCGCAACGACGGCCGCGGCTCGCACGACCTCGCGCTCTTCGAGACCGGCCTGGTCTTCCGGCCGACCGGTGACGAGAAGCCGTCGGTGCGGCTGCCGGTGGACCGCCGGCCGACCGACGAGGAGATCGCCGCGCTGGACGCGGCGCTGCCCGAGCAGCCGCGCCGCGCCGCGGTGGTGCTCACCGGCGCCCGCGAGCAGGCCGGCTGGTGGGGCAAGGGCCGTCCGGCCGGCTGGGCGGACGCGATCGAGGCGGGCCGCATCGTGGCGCGCGAGGCCGGGGTCGAGCTGATCGTGCGCCAGGACCAGCACGCGCCCTGGCACCCGGGCCGCTGCGCGGCGCTGCTCGCCGTGATCGACGGCGAGGAGGTGCTCGTCGGCAACGCCGGTGAGCTGCACCCGCGCGTCATCAAGGCGCTCGGCCTGCCGGAGCGCACCTGCGCGATGGAGATCGACCTGGACCGCCTCCAGCGGGCCGGCACCGGTGTGGTGCGGGCGCCGCGGATCTCCACCTATCCGGTCGCGACCCAGGACGTCGCGCTGATCGTGGACGCGTCGGTCCCGGCCGCCGAGGTGGCGGGCGCGCTCCGCTCCGGCGCGGGCGACCTGCTCGAATCGCTGCGGCTGTTCGACGTGTTCACCGGCGAGCAGGTGGGCGAGGGCAAGAAGTCCCTGGCCTACGCGCTCCGCTTCCGCGCGCCGGACCGCACGCTGACCGCCGACGAGGCGTCCGCGGCGCGGGACGCGGCGGTGGCCGCCGCGGTCGAGCGGACGGGCGCGGTGCTGCGCGGCGCGTAAGCACGCGTACCGCTTGTCCCACCGGGGGCCCGGGGACGAACCGACGGTTCGTCCCCGGGCCCCCGGTCGTTTCCCCGGCGGTCACCCGATCGGGTGAGATCAGTGCGCAAAGTATCCGGTCGACCACGCGGGGTCGTAAGAATCGTGCGGGACGATGCGGCTCGCTCACACAACAGGTTCCGCCGCGGGGAGAGGGCCGGGCCGACCGCCTCGATGGTTGCTGGGGGGAGCATCGGCATGATCCGAACCTGGGCGCGGCGGAGCGGCACGCCTGCGCGTGCCGCGCGAGCCCGGCGGGCCTTCGTCCTCGTGCTGCCCGGACTGTGGGTCCTCGGCGTACTGCTCTGGGAGCGGTGCACCCCCGGCGACGGCCAGTTCCTCCAGCTTCTCGCCGCCGCCCCCGCCATAGCCTGCGCCGGCACCGGCCGCCGGCAGTGCGTGGTGCTCGGCGGCCTGTGCGCGCTGCTCGCGCTGCTGCCCCTGGGCACGGAGGACCCGGGCGCCCACGTCCTCGCCCGTATCGGCACGTGCTGCGCCGTCCTCGTCGTGGTGGCCGCCAGCTATCTGACCGCGGGCCGGCGGCTGCGCCTGCTGCGGGAGCTGGAGCGTACGAAGGAAGTGGCCACCGCCGCGCAGCGGGTGCTGCTGCGCCCGCTGCCCGCGCGGGTGGACGGCATCGTGGTCGCGGCCGACCACCTCACGGCGGACGAGACCGCCACCGTCGGCGGCGATCTGTACGACGTCGTGGCGACGCGCCACGGCGTACGGGCCGTCATCGGCGATGTGCGCGGCCACGGCATCGGCGCGCTGGGCACGGTCGCCGCCGTCCTCGGCAGCTTCCGCGAGGCGGCGCACGACGAACCGGACCTGGGCGCGGTGCTCCGGCGCCTGGAGCGCGCCCTGCAACGGCACCTGCGGGAGCGGGCCCGCGCGGAGCACCCGGCGTCGGGCGGCGGCGAGCCGGAGAACCCGCTGTCCGAGGAGTTCGTGACGGTGCTGCTGGTGGAGATCGACCGGGACGGCGCCGTGCGCACCCTCAACTGCGGGCACCCGTGGCCGTACCGCCTCAGCCGGCAGGGCGCGCTTCCCGAGGCGCCCGGCGAGCCGATGCCGCCGCTGGGCCTGTTCCCGCTGCCCGCCGACCTGCCGGTGGTGGGCTGCCCGCCGCTGCAGCCCGGCCAGGCGATCTTCCTGCACACGGACGGCGCGACCGACGCGCGGGACGCCCACGGCACGTTCTTCCCGCTGCCGCGGGCGCTGGACGACAGTGTCCGCTCGGTCCGCGACTGCCGTCCCGCCCGCGTCGTCGAAGGCGTACGGGCCGCGCTGCTGCGGCACGTCGGCGGGCGGCTGTCCGACGACGTGGCGCTGCTGGTGCTGTGCAACGACCGCTGGCGGGTACCCGCCCAGGCGGAGGCGGCCCCCTCGGCGCGCGGGCGTGTCCGGGCGGGCCGGGTGGAGTGAAGGAGGGCGCGACCGGTTCACACCCCGTGTGAAGGTCGCTTCATTACGCTGATCTCAAGGGGTAGTTGAGTCGACAAGTCTACGGGCGGTCGCCCCGGCCGGGGGCGGGGCGGCCCCCTCGGGAGGGCACCATGGAGCCCAACAGCCTGCTCGACGCGATTCTCGACGAGGCGGGCATCTCACACGCCGGGCTGGCCCTGCACGTCAACCAGCTCGGCCGGCAGCGCGGACTGGCGCTGCGCTACGAACACACGGCGGTGGCCCGCTGGCTGAAGGGGCAGCGGCCACGGGGCCAGGTGCCCGACCTGATCTGCGAAGTCCTCAGCGAGCGGCTGCACCGGGCGGTGGGGCTCGACGACATCGGACTGAGCCGGCCGGGGGTGCGCCGCGCCCCGGACACCCCGCTCTCCGGATTCGTGGAACGCGCCACCGCGCTGTGGCGGTCCGACGAACAGCAGCGGCCGCACGTCCTGTCGGCCCCCGCCCTCACCGGCACCTCCGCGGTCATCCCCGTATGGGAGTGGGAGAACCCGCCCGAGGACGCCGACGTGTCCCGGGACGGCCTGACCCGGGTGTCCATGGCGGACATCGAAATGCTCCGCGCGGCGCGTACGCACTACGAGCAGATGTACCGGAAGGCGGGTGGTATCGCGACGAGAACGCGGGTCGTCGGGTTCCTCAACACGGAGGCGGCGCCGCTGCTGCGCGGCAGCTACACCGATGCGACGGGGCGTCAGCTCCACCGGGCGACCGGCGGGCTGGTGGCCGTCGCGGGCATCTGTGCGTACGACTCGGACGCTCTCGGGCTGGCCCAGCGCTACTTCCATCAGGCGCTGCGGCTGGCCAAGGCGAGCGGGGACCGGGGGCTCGGCGCGTACATCATCGCGCTGCTGGTCAACCAGTCCCTGTTCGTACGGGAGTACCGCCAGGCGGTCGCGTTCGCGGAGGCGGCCCTGCGCACGGCGGGGCCGCAGATCACCCCGGCGCTCGCGGCGGATCTCTACGCGATGCAGGCCAAGGCGTACGCACGCCTGGGGGACGGCGCGAGCGCGCTGTCCTGCATCCGGCGTGCGGAGGCGGCGGCCGAGCGCATACGCCCTGGTCAGGAACCCGACGAAACGGATTACGTCCAGCCGGGCCTGGTGAACGTACAAGTGGCGGAGGCACTGCTGAGCCTGGGGGACCTGCGTGCTGCCCGGGAACACGCGGACGCCGCCGTCGACACCCCCACGCACGACCGGGGCCGGGTCCACCGGCTGGCCATGCTCACCCATATCGAGCTGCGCCAAGGGGACGCGGACCAGGCTGTGGCCAACGCCGCGCAGATGACCGAACAGGCGCGGGGAATGGAGTCGCAGCGGTTACGGGACCGGCTGCGGGCGGTGCGCGAGCATCTGTCCGAAACCGGAGGTACCGCCACCGAGGAGGCTGCCGATCTGATCGACGAGGCGCTGCGCGTTCCACTGTGAGGCCGGCCCGTGTCACCTTGCCAGCCCAACGGCGGAAGGTGGCACATACGTGCGATGGAAGAATCTCAGTGAGCAGACCGTCTACGAGAACCGCTGGTTCCGGGTCAACCTCGCCGATGTCGAACTCCCCGACGGCCGCCACCTGGATCATTTCCTGATCCGGTTGCGGCCCGTCGCCGTGGCCACAGTGGTCAACGAGGCCAACGAGGTGCTGCTGCTGTGGCGGCACCGTTTCATCACCGACACCTGGGGGTGGGAGCTGGCCGCGGGGGTGGTCGAGGACGGCGAGGACATCGCCGCCGCGGCCGCCCGGGAGATGGAGGAGGAGACCGGGTGGCGCCCCGGCCCCCTCGAACACCTCCTTTCGGTGGAGCCGTCCAACGGCCTCACCGACGCCCGGCACCACATCTTCTGGTCCGACCGGGGCTCCTTCGTGGGCCATCCCGAGGACGACTTCGAGTCCGACAAACGGGAGTGGGTCCCGCTGAAACTGGTACCCGACATGATCGCGCGAGGGGAGGTGCCGGCCGCCAATATGGCGGCCGCTCTGCTGTTGCTGCACCACATCAGGCTGGGGTGACCCGGGCCGCGGCGGCCGAGGCGCGCCGCGTGCCCGCCGGCCTCAGCGCACCATCGCCTGCCATACGGCGATCGCCAGCGCCGCGAGCCCCGTGAGTGCGGCGATGGAGGGCAGCGGCCAGCGGCCGTGCTCCAACCGCGTGACGCGGGCATGCAAGTCGCCCGCGTCACGCTCGGTCTGCTCGGATCGCTGGGCGAGCAGCGCCAGTTGACCGTCGACACGGGCGGTCCGCACATCGAGGCAGCGTCTGAGCTCCGCCAAGTCGGTGGCAACCAGATCGGGTTCAGGGTGGGCGGTCACGGTCCGCTCCTCATTCCTTCCATGGACGGGACTTCGTTGTCGATCCGCGCATCAGTCAACTACCTCGGCACGGACGGCGGGAGCGTGTGCGGAACGAATATGCGGGTTGGCCGCGCACACCCCGTGTGAAGTCACCCGCCGTGACGGCGCCGGAGGGAGTGCGGATTTCACACGGGGTGTGAAACGCGCACCAGCGCCCGCCCCGTTCACACGGTCCCGACCATGGCCGGGAAGCCCGAAGCTGGTCTGCAACGGGGGCCGCTGCCGGTGGACGGGCGCCCATCGGCCGGTTGTCCGCCCGCCGTCTTTCCCCCGAGCGGCGGGCGGACCACGACGGGGGACGTCACTCACGGGGCGGGACGGCGGGCGGATCTTTCGTCCGGCGTGCCCGGGCCGCACGGCCCGGGGCACGGTAAAGCAGAACGGCGCGAGGGCCACTCCCTCAGGGGAGCGGCCCTCGCGCCGTGTGCCGTGGGTGCGGGCCGGGCGCCCGCCGGAGCCGGCGGCCGGGCCCCGCCGTCCGTACCGTCGCGAAGATCAGTACGGGTAGAAGCCGGAGCCGGTCTTGCGGCCGAGGCGTCCGGCGTCGACCATGCGGGCGAGCAGCGGGGGAGCGGCGTACAGCGGCTCCTTGTACTCCTCGTACATCGAGGCGGCGACCGAGGCGACGGTGTCCAGGCCGATCAGGTCGGAGAGCCGGAGCGGGCCCATCGGGTGGGCGCAGCCCAGCTCCATGCCGTTGTCGATGTCCTCGCGGCTGGCGATGCCGGACTCGAACATCCGGATCGCGGAGAGCAGGTACGGGATCAGCAGCGCGTTGACGACGAAGCCGGAGCGGTCCTGGGCGCGGATCGCGTGCTTGCCCAGGACGTTCTGGACCAGCGCCTCGGCCCGCTTGATCGTCTCCTCGCCGGTGGTCAGCGCGGGGATCAGCTCGACCAGCTTCTGCACCGGCGCCGGGTTGAAGAAGTGGATGCCGATGACCTGGTCGGGGCGGGAGGTGGCGACGGCCAGCTTCACCAGCGGGATCGAGGAGGTGTTGGAGGCCAGGATCGCGTCCGGGCGGGTCACCACCTGGTCGAGGACCTGGAAGATCTCCGTCTTGACCTGCTCGTTCTCCACGACCGCCTCGATGACCAGGTCGCGGTCGGCGAACTCGCCGAGGTCGGTGGTGAAGCTGAGCCGGCCGAGCGTCGCGTCCCGCTCCGCGACAGTGATCTTGCCGCGGTCGGCCGCCTTGCCGAGGGAGTTGGTCAGCCGTGTACGGCCCAGCTCCAGGGCCTCGCCGGTGGTCTCAGCGACCATCACGTCCAGGCCGGCGCGGGCGCACACCTCGGCGATACCGGCGCCCATCTGGCCGCAGCCCACCACTCCGACGCGTTCGATGTCGGTCACATCGTGCCTTTCGCTGATCTCGGGGTCCGGCGGCCCGCGCGGGGGCCTGTGCTCGTGGCAGGGACCCCGGCGTCCGCCTCGGCCCCGACGTTACTCCGCGGAATGCTGTGCGGCGGGGGGAGGGGCGGGCATCCTGGTGCCTTAGGACGGGACGTACCGGACACTTTGAGGGCGTGGCATGAGACGGATCACACGAAGAGCCTTCGCGGTCGCGGCCCTGACCACGGCCGCCGCGGTACCGGGCACCGGGGGCGCGGCGGCCCGCGGCCGGGGCGCGGACACCGGGCGGGCGGAGTTCCGCGGCATGTGGCTGGCGACGGTCGCCAACCGGGACTGGCCCTCCCGGCCCGGCCTGCCGCCCGCCCAGCAGCAGGCCGAACTGCTGCGGTACCTGGACGTGGCGGTCACGCGCCGCCTCAACACGGTGATCTTCCAGGTGCGGCCCACGGCGGACGCGCTGTGGCCCTCCCCGTACGAGCCCTGGTCGGAGTACCTGACCGGGACGCAGGGCCGCGACCCCGGCTGGGACCCACTCGGCTTCGCCGTGCGCGAGGCCCACCGGCGCGGCCTGGAACTGCACGCCTGGTTCAACCCGTACCGCATCGCCAACCACACCGATCCGTCGCGGCTGGTGCCCGCCCACCCGGCGCGGCTGCACCCGGACTGGGTCGTGCCGTACGGCGGCAAGCTCTACTACAACCCGGGCCTGCCCGAGGTCCGCGGCTTCGTGCAGGACGCGATCCTCGACGCGGTGGAGCGGTACGACATCGACGGCGTCCACTTCGACGACTACTTCTACCCGTATCCGGTGGCGGGCCAGACCTTCGACGACGACGCCGCGTACGAGGAGTACGGCGGCGGCTTCGAGACCCGCGCGGACTGGCGGCGCGCCAACATCGACCTGCTGGTGTACGAGACCGCGGAGCGGGTGCGCGAGGCACGGTCACCGGGCGGCGGCCGGGGCCCCGGCGGGGGGCGCGGGCCGGACCGGGGCCGGTGGCACCGGCGGCGCCGTACCCACCACCGCCCCGTACGGTTCGGCATCAGCCCCTTCGCCATATGGCGCAACCGGGCCACCGATCCGTCCGGATCCGACACCCGCGCGGGCGTGCAGACCTACGACGACCTCTACGCCGACACCCGCAAGTGGGTGCGCGAGGAGTGGATCGACTACATCGTGCCGCAGGTGTACTGGAACATCGGGTTCCCCGCCGCCGACTACGCGAAGCTGGTGCCCTGGTGGGCGGAGACGGTCGCGGGGACACGGGTGCACCTGTGCGTCGGCGAGGCCCTGTACAAGGCGGGGGCGCCCGGTCAGCCGCCCGCCTGGCAGGACCCCGCCGAACTGTCCCGCCACCTCGCTTTCGCCCGCCGCCACCCGAGGGTGCGCGGCCACATCTTCTTCTCGGCGAAGGAGGTGGCCGAGGACCGCACCGGGGCGATGGCGCGGGTGGTGGCCGACCACTACCAGGGGCCGGCCGTGCCACCGCGGGCCGGCTGAGCGGCGTGCCGGGCGGCGCCCGCCGCCCGGACCGGGCCGTTACTCCTGGGCGTCGGCCGTCGAGAACGGACGGACGACGGTGTCCGGGCCCGGGGACATCAGGGTCTCGTGCCCGTCCTCGAAACGGACGCGGTAGGGCGGGGTGCCGTTCTCGCCCAGCACTTCGATGATCTCGACGGTCCGGTCGTGCTGCCCCACGATCCTGCCGTGCACCAGCAGCCGGTCTCCCACACTCGCACGCATCGGCTACGGCCTCCTCGTCAAGTCGGTCGGAGGGTGTGTGTTCCGTGGCGGTAAGTGTACGGCCGGGCCCCACCGTTGCACCCGTGGAGAGCGGTACCGCGGGCGGTGTCCACCGGCCATTCGGTCAGCCGGCGGAGCGCTGGGTGACCGCGATGCAGACCAGGACGGCGACGGCGGCGACCGGGGCGGCCAGCGGCAGCTGTTCGCCCAGCAGCAGCACGGACCAGACCAGGGTCAGCAGCGGCTGGGCGAGCTGGAGCTGGCTGGCCCTGGACACGCCGATCGCCGCCATGCCGCGGTACCAGACCACCAGCCCGAGGAACTGCGAGCCGAGCGACAGCCACAGCAGGCCCGCCACCGCGTGCCCGGTCAGGTGCGGCGGCTCGGCGAGCAGGGCGAGGGCCGCGCCGGGCACGGTGACCGGCAGGGCCAGCAGCAGCGCCCATCCGATCACCTGCCAGCCGGGCAGGTGCCGGGCCAGCCGGCCGCCTTCGGTGTAGCCCGCCGCGCACACCAGGAGCGCGGCGAAGAGGTAGAGGTCACCGGTGCTCAGCGCGCCGCCGCTCTGCTGGACGGTGAAGCCGATGACGACGGCGGCACCGGCCAGCGCCGCGGCCCAGAACGCCTTCGACGGCCGGGCCCCGGTCCGTACGGCCGAGAACACCGCGGTGGTCAGCGGCAGCAGACCGACGACGACCGCCGCGTGCGAGGTGGTGGAGGTCTCCAGGGCGAGGGTGGTCAGCAGCGGGAAGCCCAGGACGACACCGGCCGCCACGACGGCCAGGCCGGCCCAGTGCCGGCGTTCCGGCGGCCGGACGCGGAAGACGGCCATGCAGCAGCCGGCGATGGCGGCGGCGAGCACGCTGCGCAGCGTCACCACCGTCCAGGCGCCCATGCCTTCCAGGGCCCAGGCGGTGGCGGGAAAGGTGAGCGAGAAGGAGGCGACCCCGAGGGCGGCGAGCAGGGTGCCGCGGGCGGCGGTGCCGGGGGCGGGGGCCGCGGCGTGCGTGACGGGAGACGGCCGGACGGCCTCGGCCCCCGGGCGGCCGGGGCCGGCGGCCGCGGCGGCCGTGGTGTCGACCGCTATCGCGGTACCGGTAGTAGCGCTATCGTGCTCTCTCATGCATGAGCGTAGCAGCGTCGCCGAGCTGGCCGCCATTCTCCGTAGTGGCCTCAACCGCTACTCTCCGGGTGAGAAGCTGCCGTCCAGCCGGGCCCTGGTCGAGCGGCACCGGGTGAGCCCGGTGACGGTCTCCCGCGCCCTGGCCGAGCTGGCGGCCGAGGGGCTGGTCGTCACCCGGCCCGGCGCCGGCGCCTTCCGCGCCGAGGCCCGGCCGCAGGTCCGCCCGGTGGACACCTCCTGGCAGGAGATCGCGCTGAGCGCCGAGGCGGCCGGGGACCACGCGCCGCGCGGCGTGGACGCCTCCGGCGTACTGGCCACCCTGGCCGCGCCCGCCGCCGGCGTCATCGAGCTGAACGGCGGCTATCTGCACCCCGCGCTGCAACCGGAGCGCGCGCTCGCCGCCGCGCTCGCACGGGCCGGACGCCGGCCCGGCGCCTGGGGCCGGCCGCCGATGGAAGGCGTCACCGAACTGCGCGCCTGGTTCGCGCGCGAGACCGGCGGCCCCGGCGGCGCGCTCGCGGAGTCGGACGTGCTGGTGACGGCGGGCGGGCAGAGCGCGCTGACCGCGGCGCTGCGGGCGCTGGCCCCGCCCGGCGCGCCGGTGCTCGTCGAGTCGCCCACGTACCCGGGGATGCTGGCCGCCGCCCGCGCGTCCGGGCTGCGCCCCGTACCCGTACCGATGGACGCGGACGGCGTACGGACCGACCTGCTGGCCGAGGCCTTCCGCGCCAGCGGGGCCCGGCTGTTCGTCTGCCAGCCGCTCTTCCAGAACCCGACCGGGGCGGTGCTCGCCGCGGGGCGCCGGGCGGAGGTGCTGCGGGTCGCCCGCGCGGCCGGCGCCTTCGTGGTCGAGGACGACTTCGCGCGCCGCCTCGTCCACGAGGACGCGCCACCGCTGCCGCCCACCCTGATCTCCGACGACCCGGACGGCACGGTCGTACACGTCTGCTCGCTGACCAAGGCCACCTCGCCGAGCCTGCGGGTGGGTGCGCTCGCCGCGCGCGGACCGGTGCTGGACCGGTTGCGCGCCATCCAGGTCGTGGACAGTTTCTTCGTGCCCAGGCCGCTTCAGGAGGCGGCCCTGGAACTGGTGGGCTCCCCGGCGTGGAGCCGTCACCTGCGCTCCACTTCGGGCCAGTTGGCGGTGCGCCGGGAGGCGCTCGCCGCGGCGCTCCGGCTGCACTTCGGGGATACGGGGACGGGCCCCGGCGTACGGGTCGTCCCGCCCGGCGGCTACCACCTCTGGCTGCGCCTGCCCGACGGTACGGACGAGGCGGCGCTCGCCGGGGCCGCGCTGCGCGCGGGTGTCGCGGTCGCCCCGGGCCGCCCGTACTTCGCCGCCGAGCCCCCGGCCCCGCACCTGCGCCTAACGTTCGCCTCGGCCGCCGGGACCGCCGAACTGGCCGAAGGGGCGCGGAGGTTGCGCGCCGCGTACGACGAAGTGACGGGCGGCGGGTGACGCGGCGGGCGGCGCGGAACGTAATCCGTTCGACTCCGGCCGCATCCTCTGCCAGCCTCCCGCCATGAACGACACGACCCGCGGCGACCTCGCCCCCGAGCCCGTGACCGACGGCATCCCCGCCGGTTACGAGGTCTCCACCGACCCGGACCGGCTGGACCTGGCCCTGATCCACCACTGGCTCTCCACCGACGCCTACTGGGCGCTCGGCCGCCCCCGCGAGCGCCAGGACCGGGCGGTGGCCGGATCGCTCAACTTCGGCCTGTACGAGGCGGATTCCGCCGGGGACGGCCGGGGGCGACAGGTCGGTTACGCCCGGGTCGTCACCGACCACACCACCTTCGCCTGGCTCTGCGACGTCTACATCGCCCCCACGGCCCGCGGCAAGGGCCTGGGCACGGCCCTCGTCACCCACGTCCGCGACCACCTGGCGCCGTACGGCCTGCGCCGCATCCTGCTGGCGACCGGCGACGCCCACGAGGTCTACGCCCGCGTCGGCTTCGAGCCGCTGGCCGACCCGGGCAAGTGGATGGCGCTCGGCCTCCAGTAGCGCGCGGGTCCCGCCCCGGGCGCCCGCCTCAGTGCCCCAGCACGGCGCGCAGGTCCGGCTGGAGCAGGTCGGCGTGGGCGCGTACGAGGTCGTCGCACAGGTCCCAGATGCGTTCGACCGGGAGGGCGGCGGCGGTGGCGGGGTCCGTCATCGCCGCGTGCCGGATGTGGCGCGGCTCGCCCTCCACCGCCGCCCGTACGACCAGATCGTTCGCGCTCACATAGGTCCGGTTCAGGGCCGCGCACTGCGGGGGCAGGGCGCCGACCCGGGTGGGCTGCACCCCCAGCGAGTCCACCAGGCACGGCACCTCCACCACCGCCTCGGCGGGCAGGTTGTCCACCAGGCCGTGGTTGGGCACATTGCCGTAGACGGTGCGCGGGGTGCCGGAGACGACGCTGTGGATGATCTGCGGCGCGTACTCCATCGTGCCCTCCACCGGCAGCGGTGTGCCCGCGGCGAGCGCGTCCCGGGTCTTCTCGTACTCGGCGGTGTTCTCCTCGATGATGTCCAGGTAGGTGCCGATCGGCAGCCGCAGCCGCTCCACCTCGCTGTCGTGGTGCAGATACCAGGGCACGTACTCGGACGAGTGCTCGCTGGTCTCGGTCGGGTAGTAGCCGAGCCTGCGGTACATGTCCACGCGCACCCGGCGCAGCAGCTGCGGGTCCTTGGCGATCGCGTCGTCCAGCAGCGGGTACAGGCTCCGCCCGCCCCGCTCGAACCGCAGCACCCACGCCTGGTGGTTGACGCCCGCGGCCAGGTACGTGATCTCCTCGTAGGGGACGTCCAGCAGCTCGGCGAGGTCGCGCACGGTCCAGTAGACCGAGTGGCACAGGCCGACGACGCGGCGCAGCGGCGTGGCCCGCGCCAGGTACATCACGTTCATCGCCATCGGGTTGGTGTAGTTCAGCAGCCAGGCGTCCGGGCAGAGTTCGGCGATGTCGTCGGCCAGGGCGCGCAGCAGCGGGAAGGTGCGCAGCGCGCGGAAGATGCCGCCGACGCCGAGGGTGTCGCCGATGGTCTGGCGCAGGCCGTAGCGGGCGGGGATGCGGAAGTCCGTACGGGTGGCCGCGTTCATGCCGACCTGCACGGTGTTGATGACGAAGTCCGCGCCGTCGAGTGCCGCGCGCCGGTCGGGGTGCGCGGTGATGCGCGGCTCGGCGCCGCGGGTGGCGGCGATGTGGCGGGCCGCGCCCTCGGCGGTGGCGAGGCGTTCGGCGTCGATGTCGTGCAGGGCGACGTGGATGCGCCGCAGCTCGGGGAAGGCGAGCAGGTCGGCGAGGAGGCCCTGGGTGAAGACGACGCTGCCGGCGCCGATGAACGCGATCTTCACGGCGCCGGTGCCGGTGCCGATGCCGGTGCGGCCGGTCGGGGCGGTGCTGGTCATGCGTGGCTCCCTGGTCGGGTCGTGAGGGCGGCGGCACGGGCCTCGTCCCAGGTGGGCTGGGCCGCCGTACCGCCGTGGGCGCGGGTGGACAGGGCGCCGCAGGCCGCGGCGAAGGAGAGGGCCGCGGGCAGGTCCAGGCCGTGCAGGACCGCGGCGATGAAGCCGGCGTCGAAGCTGTCGCCCGCGCCGACGGTGTCCACCGGGTCGGCGGGCACGGCGGCGGTACGGGTGAGGACGGCGCCGTCGTGGGCGAGCGCGCCGGCCGCGCCGTCCTTGACGACGACCAGCGGGCCGAGGCGGGCGAGGGCGGCGGCAGCGGAGGCCGGGCCGGTGCCGGGCCGGTCGCCTTCCGGCGTCCCCTCAGACACCTCCTCCGCCGACCCGGGTGCCAGCGTGGCGGCCAGCGCCCGTGCCTCCGCCGCGTTCGGCAGCAGGTGATCGACCGACTTCAGGACGGGGCCGAGGAGTTCCGGGTCCCAGCGTTGCGCGGGGTCGTCGTTCGTGTCGAGCGAGGTGGCCGCGCCGTGCCCGCGGGCCCGCGCGAAGAGGTCGCCGAGCGACCGGGCCAGCCGCGGCATCAGGAAGAACGATCCGGCGTGGACGTGCCGGGCCGCGGCCAGCAGCCGGTCCGGCACGTCCTGCGGCCCGGTGGCCGCCAGACAGCCGGGGGCGGTGAGGATCGCGCGGTCGGCGCCGTGCGTGAGGACGGTGGTCAGCGGGGTGGGCAGCTCCGGGTCGGTGGCCAGCGCCGAGACGTCGACGCCGCGCCCGGCCAGTGCCGTACGGACGAAGGCGCCCGCGGCGTCGTCGCCGACCCGCCCGGCGAACGTCACCCGGAGCCCGAGCCGGGCGGCGCCACAGGCCGTGATCGCGGCCGAACCGCCCGGCAACAGGCGCCCGGTGCCGACCAGTTGCTCGCGCTGCCCGAACTCCGGTGTGCGCGGGACCGGGCCGACCACCACATCGGGGTTGGCGTCGCCGATCACGAGGAGATCGAAGGGACGGGGCACGGACACCTCCGGGGCGGGGGCTGGGCGGGGAGCGGAGCAGACGGACCAGCAGAGGGCTACCCCTTCAGCCCGCTCGACGTCAGCGACTGGATGAAGGTCTTCTGCGCGAAGAGGAACGCCACCAGCACCGGCAACACGGTGATCACATTGCCCGCCATGATCGCCGACCACCGGTTGTGGTGCTGCCCCTGGAAGGTGGTCAGCCCCAGCTGGAGCGTGTACTGGGTGTCGTGGTTGATGGCGATGAGCGGCCAGGTCAGATCGTTCCAGGTGGTCAGGAAGGTCAGCACGGCGACCGTGGCCAGCGCCGGGCGGGCCAGCGGCAGCACGACGGAGTACAGCACCCGCAGCCGCGAGCAGCCGTCGATCCAGGCCGCCTCCTCCAGTTCCCGGGGCAGTGCGAGGAAGAACTGCCGGAAGAGGAACACCGCGAACGGCGTGACCAGCGACGGCACGATCAGCGCCCCCAGCGTGTCGATCAGCCCCAGCCGCTTCATCACCAGGAACGTCGGGATCATGGTCAGCTGGAACGGGATGACCATGGTCGCCAGCATCAGCCCGAGCAGCAGCCGGGACCCGGCGAACCGCATCCGGGCGAAGGCGTAACCGCCCAGCGATCCGAGCAGCAGGTTGGAGAACACCGCCGTGACCGCGACGACCGAGGAGTTGGCGAACCAGCGCGGAAACATCGCGTTGCCCAGCACGTAGTCGTACCCGCCGAGATCGATCCCGGACGGCCACAGCGCGGGCGGGAAGCGGTTGATCTCGGCGTTGGTCATCACCGAACTGAGCACCAGCCACACCAGTGGCAGCGCGAAGCCCACCGACAGCGGCGCGAGCAGCAGGTGCCAGGCGCTGAAGGGCAGGCGACGGCGGCGGGCCGGGCGCCGTGGCGCGGTGGTCCCGCGCGGGCGCGCGGTGCCGGGCGGCACGGCCGCGGGCGCGGTCACCGCACCGCTCCGTCCGGCGTGGCGTCCGGCCGGCGCCGCCGGTACAGGCGCAGGGCGGCGCCCGCGACGAGCAGGGCGGCGGCGAGGACGTACGCGGCGGCGGCCCCGTATCCGGCGGTGAACATCTGGAACGCCTGCTCCCATACGAAGTAGACGATGACGGTGGTCGACCCGAGCGGGCCGCCCTTCGTGGTCACATAGATCAGGTCGAAGACCTGGAGCGCGGTGATCAGCTCCCACAGGAGCAGGAAGACGGTCACCGGCGTCAGGGAGGGCAGCTTGATGTGCCACAGCACCCGCAGCCGGTTCGCGCCGTCCAGCCGCGCGGACTCGATCAGCTCCTGCGGCACGTCCTGGAGCGCGGCCAGGTAGACGACGACGCAGAAGCCGACGCCGCTCCACAGCGAGATGAGCACCAGCAGGTACAGCGCCTGCCCGGGGTCGGAGAGGAAGCCCTGCCGGGACACGCCCAGGTGGTGCAGCAGGGAGTTGGCCACGCCGAACTGCGGGTCGAGGATGAAGAAGAACAGCACGCCCTGCGCGGCGGCCGAGATCACGAACGGTACGAAGATCAGCGTCCGGTAGAGGCCGATCAGCCGGATACGGCGGTTGAGCGCCAGCGCGAGCACCAGGCCGCCGGCCAGGCTGAGCGGCACGTACAGGCCCGCGTAGACGAGGGTGTTCTCCACGGCCGTACGGAAGCCCGGGTCGCGCACCAGCGCGCGGTAGTTGTCCAGACCCACCCAGCGCCCCGGCGTGACCAGGTCGTCCGCCCGGAAGGAGAGCAGCAGCGACCAGACGACGGGGACGATGCTCAGGCCCAGGATGATCAGGACGGAGGGGCTGATGAACGCCCAGGCGGTGGCGTTCTCCCGGCGGGTGCGGGCGGCGAGCGTACGGGGGCGGCGGGGGGTGGGGCCGGACGGGTGCCGGTCTCCGGGCCGGCGGCGGCCGGGGGTGTCGTGACGGGGGCTCAGGGTGAGGGGGCGGGGGATGGTGCGCCGGGGGGTGGTGCGGCGGGGCGGACGGTCCGGTTCCGTACGCCCCGTGTCCGTGCTCTCCGTACGCCCTTTCTCCGCATGTTCCGAGTCCGTACGCCTTTTCTCCGTACGCCCTTTCTCCATGCGCTCCGAGTCGGTACGTCCCGGTCTCGTACGGTGGTCACCGCGCGGCCTCGGCGGCATGGCACCCTCTCCCGTCCGGCCGTGTCCGGCCGCTGCGTCGTGCGCGTCGTCCGGTCTCATCGGGGGATCAGCAGCGCCGCGTCGGCCTTCTCGGCGCAGGTGCGCAGCGCCTCGGCGGGGGAACGGCGACCCAGCAGCACGGCGACGATCGCCTCGCCGACCGCCTGCGAGATCTGCGGATACGCCGGGTGGACGGGCCGGACCCGCGCGGTGCTCAACGCGGTGGTGAACACCGGCAGTCCGGTGGTCCGCCCCTCGTAGCGCCGCCACTCGGGCCGCCGGGCGGACGCCGTGCTCAGCGGCAGGCTGCCGCCGTTCACCGCCCACCGCACGTCCTGCGCCGGGTCGCCCAGCCAGCGCAGGAACTCGACCGCCGCCCGCGAGCGGGCCGGACCGTTGTCGAACACGGTCCAGGTGTCCGGCCCGGAGATCGTGCACGGCCGGCCGCTGTATGTCGGCGGTGCCACCACGTCGTAGTCGACCTCGCCCGCCACGATGTCCGGCAGCTCCCACGGGCCGGTGGCCATCATCCCCATCCGGCCGCCGATGAAGACCTGGTGCATCTGCTCGCTGCCCGGCTTCGGGTCCACGTAGACGCTCTTGTCGGCGGCGAGCCGCGCCAGTGTGCCGAGCGCCCGCTCCCCGACGTCCCGGAAGCCGATGCTGTGCCCGTCCGGCGCGATGACCTCGCCGCCGAGGTCCCACACCAGCGGCCACAGCCGCCAGACGGTGTCCTCGTCGCCGGTGCCGGGCCAGCCCGTACCGAAGGTGCCGCGGCCCGGGTCGGTCAGCAGGCGCGCGGTACGGATGAAGTCGTCCCAGGTCCAGCCCGGTCTGGGGTAGGGCACCCCGGCCTGCCGGAACAGCTTCCGGTTGTAGACGACGCACAGGGTGTCCAGGACGGCGGGCGCGGCCCGCACCTTGCCGTTGAGGGTGACCGCCTCGCGGACCGAGCCCCAGAACCGGGGCCAGTACGGGGTGTCCCGCAGCGTGTCGGTGAGGTCGACCACGCGCGGACTGCGCGCGACCCGCGCCAGATCGGCCCCGAAGATCAGCGCGATGTCCGGGTACGAGCCGGCGGCCAGCGCCGCCGTCACCTTCTGGAGCATCGCGTCGGCCACCACGCCGCCGCCCCCGGCGTCCACCCGGATACGGGACTGCCGGCGGTTGAAGTCGTCGACCAGGGACTGGATGGCCTTGCGGCCGGTGTCGGCCTGGCCGTGCCACATCTCGACGGTGATCCTGCCGTCGGCACCGACGCTGTCCGCCTCCGAAGGCGCGCAGCCGGCGAGCAGCGGCGCGCTCGCGGCGCCCACGGCGAGGGCGGCGCCGGTGCGGAGGAGGTGGCGGCGTGCGGGGGCGCTTGGCCGGGGCGGTGGGGTGGGGGCCGGGACACGGGGGTCCCGCACCCGTAACCCTGCCGTGAGCCCTGCCGTATCCGTACTCGCGCTTCCCGTATCCGTACTCGCGCTTCCCGTATCCGCGCGTGTTGTGCCGCTGCGCCCCGCAGCCGTGCGTCTCTTGCCCGTGCCCCCGCCCGGTGCGTCGCCCATCACCGGCCACCCCCTCGAAGAACCGGTCCGAGGTTCCGAAGAACCGTGTGCGGCCGCTCCCGGGCCCCCGAGCCGGACGGTCGGGAGCCCTCAAGAGCTAACCAGCAGGCACCGATCGGTGCAATGGTGCTGCCGCGACGGGTGAGGCGCCGCGGGGCACCGTCCCTCGCGCTACGGTGTCGCGTCCGTGTCCGCGTCCGTGTCCGTGTCCGTGTACGTGAACCGGTCCGCGTCCACCGTCGCGCTCGTGCCGCCCGCCGTCGTCACGGTGACGTGCACGGTGCCCGATCCGGCGGGCGAGGTGCTGCTGCAGAACGAATCCCCGCAGGACACGTGCGCCGCCGCCGCGTCCCCGAACGCGATCGTGCCGCCCGCCAGGTTCGAGCCCAGCACATACACCGAAGTCCCGCCCCGCGACGGGCCGCCGCGCACGCTCAGCCCGGTCACCACCGGGGCGGCGGGCGGCGTGGGCGGCGGCCCGGTGTACGCGAAGCCGCCCGGCGCTCCGGCCGCTCCGCCCGGCGTCACGACGGTGACCGGGACGCTGCCGGAGCCGCCCGGCGAGGTGGCGGTGCACTGGGTGGCGGTGCAGCTGACGTTCTTGGCCTGGTCGTTGCCGAAGAGGACGAATCCGGTGTCCAGGCCGGTCCCGGTGAGGGTGACGGCGGTGCCGCCGACGCCCGGCCCGGTGACCGTGTCGATCGCGGTCACCACCGGCCGGTCCGGCGTCCCGGCGGGCTGCTGCGGGCCGTTGACCGTATACGTACTGACGTTGTTGGCGGGGTTCACGTCGTCGCGGTGGGCGACGGTGGCCCTGATCACCCCGGCCGGCCGATCCGCACCCGAGGTCACCTGCACCTTCATGAAGTCACCGCGACCGGGCACCCGCGTCCCCCGGAAGGTCGCCTCCAGATGCCGCCCGTCCGGCGACACGCGCTCGCTGAACGTGTAGTCGTACGGCGTCGAGTACATCAGCGCGCCACTGGTCTTCAGGCCGGGCGGCAGGTCCACGGTCAGATGAGTGATCCCGGTGACGTCGGCCGTGCCGACCGAGGTCCACTGGACGGAGAAGTTCCCGTAACTGTTGGGCCGCGTCGGGTAGTTCCCCGCCTGGGAGACGGCCATGTCCGGGCCGGTGGCGGTGGCGGTGGCGGTGGCGGTGGTGGTGGTGGCGTGCGTGGTGGTGGCGGTGGTGTGTGCGGTGGTGGCGGCGTCCGCGGCGAGGGCGGGGCCCGCCGCGAACAGGGCGGTCACGGCGAGGACGAGGGCCCACCAGGCCGCTGCTAATCGAGTCGTCATGCTCCCCGTCATCGCCCGTACGGCTGTTCCCGTTACGCCCCTTCCGTCACGCCTGCGGCCGGACAGGGGTAATCCGGCCGTAGGCTCAACTGGCCGCTTTTGCCTGCTTCTGGCCGCTTCACCGCTTCAGGCTGTCCCAGGCCACCTCAGGCCGCCGTTCAGGCGGGCGGGTCGTCGGGGACGATGGAGCGGCACCACCGGTCACGGCTTCAGCAGTTCCAGCAGCGACGCGTGCAACCCGTGCGGTGCCGCGAGGAATCCGGCCGCCCCGGCCTGCCACGGGCGGCCCTCCAGGTCGGTGACGACGGCACCCGCCTCGCGCGCGACCAGCGCGCCGGGCAGCAGGTTGGCGTCGTCCCGGCCGTACTCCCAGAACGCGTCCAGCCGCCCCGCCGCCGTGTCGGCTATCTGCCACGAGGTGGGGCCCAGGTTGCGGACGGCGCTCACGGCGGGCAGGACCGCGGCGAGCGACCGCCCGGCCGACGCCGCGGCCGTGGGCTGCTCCGCGATGAAGGGCGGAGCGCTGGTGGCCACGAGGGCCGCCTCCAGCCGGGACCGGGACGACGGGGCGATCGGTTCCCCGTTGCGGGTGGCGCCGTGCCCGGCCGCGGCCAGGTACGTCTCGCCGAGCAGCGGCGCGTGCAGGGCGGCGGCCACCGGCTCGCCGTCCCGTACCAGGGCGAGGCTGACGCAGAACTGCGGCAGGCCCTGCATGTATTGCACGGCACCGTCGATCACGTCCACCATCCACGCGTCACCGGCCGCCGGCAGCCCGGCGTCCGCGCCGCTGCCGAGGCTGTGCTCGCCGTGAAGTTCCTCGGCCCAGGGCACGCCGGGGAGCAGCGCGTCCAGATGCCGGCGCATGACGGCGGTGGCCGGGCCCTCGACGGCGAGGTAGGCCGTGGCCAGTTCGTCCATGGTGTCGGCGGGCGGAGCGGCGGCGGGCTGCGGGGAGTTGACCAGAAGGGCACCGACTTCGTGGGCGGCGGCGGCCATGGGGGCGAGCAGGGAGGCGTACGTCGTCATGTTCTTTTCCGTCGTCGTCATAATTTCTTCTCGTGTTCTGCGGGATGTCCGCGTTCCGGGGCTTCTCCGGCTGCGCTGTTGGGCTGTTGGGCTGCTGAGCTGTTGGGCTGGTGGGGTTGTCGGGCCCGCTGGAGCCCGCTGAGTTCGCATTTCGGGGCGGACGATGTGCTGATCCTGCGCTGTGGGGGCTCGGATCGGTCGATCCAGCCCGGGAGAGTGAGCGAAACTGTCCTGCATGGCGCAAGAAACGAGCGAATGTGTGCGTGACACCTCCCCTCTTGGCCTCCGTGATCAGCGGCTGATCGCCGCGTTGCAGTGCGACGGGCGGCTGAGCGCCGAACGGGCCGCCGAGGTGCTGGGGGAGAACCCCCGCACGGTGCACCGCCGCTGGCGGGCACTGACGGGCGACGGCACGGTCAAGGTCGTCGCCGTGCCCGTACGGCCCGACTCGGTCGGCGCGCTGTTCCTGCGCATCAAGGTCCTCAAGGGCAAGCTGGACGCCCTCACCGCGGCCCTGGCCGCCCGCCCGGACGTCCCGTTCATCGACCTGTCCGCCTCGGGCGACGAGATCACCGCCGTATCGCTGACCGAACCGGGTTCCCGCGACCACCTCGTGTTCCGGCAGCTGCCCGCCACGCCCGCGGTGGCGTCCGTGTCCGCCGCCACGGTGCTGCACGTCTTCGCCGAGGCGTCCGACTGGCGCCACGACGTCCTCACTCCCGAGGAACGCGCCGCCCTGACCCTGCCGCCGGGCGACTTCGGACCACCAGGGGGCGGTTCCGTCCCCGACCCGGTGGACCGCGACATCATGGCCGCCCTTCAGGACGACGCCCGTACCCCCGCCGCGGCGATCGCCGCCCGCACCGGGCACCCCGCCTCCACCGTCCGGCGCCGTCTCGCCCGCCTGATGGCCGACGGCCGGCTGAGCACCCAGGTGGTCGTGGATCCCAAGCGCCTCGGACTGCACATCGACGCGAACGTGATGATGCAGGTGCCCCCGGACCACCTGAACACCGTCGGCCGCGCCCTGGCCCGACACCCGGCCGTGCACGGCGCGTTCGCCACCACCGGCGCCGCCAACCTGCACGCCGCCGTCTGGGTGCGGGACCTCGCCGCCCTCTACCGGCTGATCACCCACGATCTGACCGGCCTGGGCATCAGCGGCGTCGAAACGGTCCTCGTCGGTCACGCGGTCAAGCGCCCGGGCCGCTGAGCCGCTCGACGGAACGGGCATCGCCGCCTACCATCGGCCGCGACGGCATCGCGTGTCGGTCACCGGCCGGGTGAGGCATGGAGGTGCCCGTGAGATTGCCTTACGGAGGCATTCCACAGTGTCAGTGCAGTTGAACCACACCATCATCCACTCCCGGGACAACCGGGAATCCGCGGAATTCCTGGCGCACATCCTCGGGCTCGAAGTCGGCGAGGAATGGGGCCCGTTCGTCCCGCTGGAGACCAGCAACGGCGTCACCCTGGACTTCGCCACCATCCCGGCGGAGTCGATCGTCATGCAGCATTACGCGTTCCTCATCAGCGAAGCGGAATTCGACACGGCCTTCGCCCGCATCCAGCAGGCGGGCCTCACCTATTACGCGGACCCGCACGGAAAGCAGCCGGGCGAGATCAACCACAACGACGGCGGGCGCGGCGTCTACTTCCTCGACCCGGCCGGCCACGGAATGGAACTCATCACCCGGCCGTACGGGGGCGGCGCCGTGGAAGAGGACTCCGCCACCTGAGAGTTCCGGCCGTGGCCCTCCTGCCGGAACGCCGGACGCCCCGGCAGCAGCAGCGGCCTCCGCTTCGCCACCTGACCACGTGACGGGGGCGGGCGCCCGTGGCATCGGTCCACGGGCGCCCGCACGGCCTCATCGCCCTCTGCCCTCTCGACGCGGGGGTGCGCCGGCGTGGTGAACGGCCGCCCGCGACATCGCGGTCATACGGTGGTCTGCCCGGTGGCGCACACCTCCTTCAGCAGCGCGACCAGCCCGTCGGGCGCGTCGATCATCGCGTCGTGGCCGCTCTCCAACTCGAAGTAGCGCCAGCCGGCCGCCTCGTCGACCCGGGACGTGTCCAGGTGGGACCGGGCCCGGCCGTCCGCTCCGGAGACGCAGCGGATGTAGACCTGCTCGACGCCGTCGTTCCAGCCGTCGGGCAGGCGCAGGGGCGTGCGGACCGTGCCGTACGGATGCGGGGTCAACCGGCGTTGCACCCAGGCCGCGTCGCCGCCCCGGACCCCCATCGCGGTCGCTTCGCCGACCGGAAGCACAGCCACCCCGTCGACCACCGTGTGTGCCCGGGCGAGGCGGTGGACCTGCGGGTGCACCGCGCTGACGCTGTCGCCGTCGACCGGTACCGGGCTGTCCAGATAGACCAGACGGCGTACGGCCGGATGCCGCAGCCGGGCGGTGACGCCGGCCGCGACCATACCGCCGTAGCTGTGGCCGACCAGCGTCACACCGCTCAGCTCCTCCGCCTCGATCATCGCCAGCACATCGGCTATGTGCGTGTTCAGATCGACGTCCGGGGTCAGCAGATGGGCCCGCTCACCGAGGCCGGTGAGCGTGATCGCGTGCACGTCGTGGCCCAGGCCGCGCAGCGGGCCGAGGACCTTGCGCCAGCACCAGCCGCCGTGCTGCGCGCCGTGGATGAGGACCAAGGTCTCGTCGGAAGTGGCCGAGGTGGCCGAGGTGGTCATCTCGTCGGAGGTGGTCATGGGGGCTCCTTGCGTCTCGCATACCTGTCGGGAGGGCACCCGGCAGTTCCTGCGCAAAGGTGCCGGACCCCGCCGACAAGCCGCCGACACCCGACCGGCAGGACCCCGATACGCCAGGGAAGCCGCGGTGCCGCCGTCCGGCCACCCCGGGCTACCGCGCCCGCGGCGCTCAGCTCTCCTTGACCGTCACATCTCCGTTCGTCGTCGTGAGGTCGAGCCGGTACGCGGCGGCCGGATCGTGGGGCACGCCGATGTTCTTGTCCCCGTTGTCCGTCTTCGCCGATATTCGGTAGTGGTCGCGCTTGCCGCCGGGCACGGTGAGGGTGACGGCGCCGTTCGTCGTTTTGGCGCGGACGCTCTGCGGTGTTTCGGTGGTGAGGTCGACGGCGCCGTTGGACGTCTGCGCGCGTACGCCGTTGCCCTTCAGACCGCGCCCGTGGATACGGCCGTTGGTGGTGCGGACGTCCACCGCGCCGGTCACGCCGTCCAGATTCACCGCGCCGGAGGAGGTGCGCACCCGTACCTCGCCGACGTTCGACAGACCGACCGCGCCGGACGAGGTCTCACCGGTCACCGGAAGGCCGGCCGGCACCTCGACCGTGTAATGCACCGAGCAGCCGTTCCCGCAACCACCGAGCACCAGCACGCCGTTCTCCACGCGGTGGGACGCCTTTTGCGGCCGGTCGCCTCTGTACCGGAGCTTGCGGTGGACCGAGACCGTGTCGAGCGACGTCTTCCCGCGGAGGGTGAGACCGCCGGAACCACTGTCCAGCCGGACGGAGGTGACGCGGGCCGGGAGCCGGGCGTCGTCCTCGTACGTGGACTGTTTCACCAAGCCGCATGCGCCGAGTCCGCTCATACCGACAGCGGCCACGGCGACGGCCCCGAGAACGCGGAGATGACGACGCACGGATTCCCCCCAAGTCGTGCACGGACGCGGCACACGGGTCGGGTGCGCCTCGCGGATTGCCGCCCTCCCGCTGCGGCGATTCCCAGGCTATGCGGAGCGCCGGGCCCGCGACCATGAGGAAAACCCCCGGTTCCACCTGCGGAACTCCGCAGGCCCGCCCAGAGCTCCGCCCCGCCCGGAATGCCCCCCGCGCCGCCCGCCCGGAATGCCCCCGTGCCGCCCCGCCCGGAATGCCGCCCCCGCGCCGCCCCGCCCGGAAGACGGCCCCGCTACCCCCGCCCCTCCCTCTCCGCCACATCCGGCCCCAGCCCGAGCCCCCGCAACCGCTCCGGATCCGCGAGGATGTCGATCGCGACGACCTTGCCGCCCGTGATCGTCAGCCCCATCACGGACACCGGCTCCCCGTCCGCGACCGTCACGATGCCCATGGCCCCGTTCACCAGCGCGGGCCGGGCGAAGTGCGCGAAGCGCCGGAACATGAAGGCCCGCCCGGCCACTTCCCGCGCCCCACGGGCCGTCGCGGCCAGGCCCGGGAACCCGGCGCCCGTGTCGGCGCGGAGCACCACGTCCGGATCGAGGACCGCGACCAGCGCCTCGAAGTCACCGGCGCGCGACGCGGCCATGAAAGCGTCCACGACCTCCCGCTGCCGGGCCAGGTCGGTGTCCGGCGTGGCCGTTCCCCGCACCCGGCGGCGCGCCCGGCTGGCCAACTGCCGCGCCGCGGCCGGGGTGCGCCCGACCACCGGTCCGATCTCCTCGAAGGGCACGGCGAACATGTCGTGCAGCACGAACGCCAGCCGCTCCGCAGGCGCCAGTGTCTGGAGCACCACCAGCAGGGCCAGTCCCACCGAGTCGGCCAGCAGCGCCTGGTGCTCGGGGTCGATCCCGTCCGCGGCTCCGCCGATGACCGGGTCGGGCACGCGTACGTCGAGGGACTCCTCACCGCGCGCCGTCCGCGCACGCAGCATGTCCAGGCACACCCGGCCGACCACGGTCGTCAGCCACCCGCCGAGGTTGCCGACACCGCTCACGTCGGACCGGCTCAGCCGCAGCCAGGCCTCCTGCACGGCGTCGTCCGCCTCGCTCAGCGAACCGAGCATGCGGTACGCCACCGCCCGCAGATGCGCTCGGTGCTCCTCGAAGCGCTCCGCCAGAAAATCGTTCTCGTCCACCGGTCACATTCTCCCGTCGGGTTCCGTCACCTCTATGACGAACCGTTTCCGTGCAATGTGACCGGCTGCCCGCCCACCCCGCGCCCGCCCACAGCCCGCACCCGCACACCCCACGCACACACAACCCACGCACACCCACTCCACACCCACTCCACGCCCTACACCCCACGCCCGGTGCTCCCCACACCCCACCGCCTCAAAAGCGGATGTGCTTGAGGCTCGTCCACGTACGGCGCATCCGCCCCTGGAGCGCGCTGTCGGTGTTGGGCGCCAGGTCGAGCCCGGTCGTGGCGGCGATGTGGTCGGCGACCTGCGGCACCGTGAGCCGGTCGGTCCACACGTGGTCGGCGAACTCCGGGCCGCTGAGCCGCTCCAGGCAGCGGTCCAGCTTCGCCACGGCGAAGCTCTCCCGCCGCAGCGGGGTGTCCTTCCCGGCGAGGAACCCCACGACATGCCCGAAGTTGCGCTCCCGCAGCCGCCGCAGCACCGTCCGCCGTTCGGCGAGCAGCGCGAAGTGCCGTACGTCGTGACCGCGTTCGCGCAACCGGCCGACGGTCTCCTGGAAGTACACCGGTTCCACGAGCGTCATCGGCGCGATCACCGTGCCGGGGTGCTTGGTCAGCACCAGGTCGAGCACCTCGTAGACGCCCTGCCGCCATGCCGGGAAGTCCTGGAAGTCGCCGCGCAGCGCCGGGGGCGTCATCCGGTGCAGGCCGAAGCCGACGCGTTCGGGGTCGCAGACGACGCTGCCGGGAAGACGGCGCCGGATCTCGTGCGCGGTCTGCGTCTTGCCGCCGCCGAAAGGGCCGTTGATCCACAGGAGCATGGGCAGCACCCTACGAGCCCGGTGTCCGGTGGGGCGAGGGGGTACGCGCTTCATCGGCGTATGTGGTCCTCCTCGGCGTATGCGGTCCGCGTACCGGTACGGCGGCGGATCAGCAGCGTGCAGCCGAGGAAGAGCAGCCCGGCGAGGAGCTGGAGCGCGGCGGCGGTCAGCAGGGCGCCGGACAGCGACCGGGCGGCGAGCGGTCCGGCGAGGCCCGCCCCGAGGGCGAAGCCGGTGATCTTCAGGCTCGCGCCGGTGGTGAAGACCTGGCCGCGCAGGTGCTCCGGCGCCTCCCGGTGGCGCACCGCGAACAGCGCCGTCAGCTGCGGCCCCTCGCCCAGGCCCACGAGCACCGCCGCGCCGAGGAGCAGCGCGGGCGGCCCGGCCGCCGCCGTCATCAGGAGCGCGACGGCGAGTACGGCGGTGCTGCACGCGAGGACGGTGTCCGGGCGCAGCAGTCCGGGCCGGCGGGCGAGCCCCGCGTTGGCGAGGAGGGCGGAGGCGGCGACGACGGACAGCAGGAGCACGCCGTGCCGCGCGTCACCGAAGATCCGCGCCCCGAGCAGCGGGCTGCAAGCGGTCAGTACGCCCTGGCCCGTACAGGAGACCACCGAGGTCACGGTCGCGCGGGCCAGCGGCGGGGTGTGGCGGACGGCCCGGAACCCGGCCGCGAGCCCGGCCAGGACGGAGGGGGCCGTCGGCGACCGGCGCGGGTTGGCGCGGCGCGGCCCCCCGGGCAGCGCATACGCACACGGCACGGCCACCACGATCAGAGCGGCCGCCACCAGCACCCCGGCCGCCGCCCCGGCCGCCCCGGCGACCAGCCCGGCCAGCACGGGGCCCGCCAGCGAAGCGGCGTTGAACGTCATCGCGTCGAGGGCGGTCACCCGGGGCAGCAGTCCGCGCGGCGCGACGCGCGGCATCTGCGCGGTCCAGCCGCCGGACAGGGCCGGTCCCAGCAGCCCGGCCCCCACCGCGACGAGCAGCGTGACGACGACCGGTACGTGCCCCAGGCTCCCCAGGACGACGGTCAGCGCCGCCGCGTAACCGGCGAGCGCGCCGGCCAGCAGGCGTCCCGGCCTGGCGGACCGGTCGAGCAGGACGCCGAAGAGCGGGCCGCCGACCGCCGCGGCGGCCGTGATGCCGGCCAGCAGCGCCGGGCCCGTGGACGCCGATCCGGTGAACACGGGCCCGGCCACCAAGAGGGCGGGGCCCGACATCTCGTCGCCCGCGCGCGCCAGTGCCGCGCCGGTGAGGGCGGATCCCACCGCGTAATGCTTTCGCATGCGCGCCACGGTAGGTACGTAACGGAAACTCTGACCAGATGCGTTACACGCCGCCGGATGCCGCACTACCGTCGGCTCGTATGGAGTCCACGCCCCAGCCCGCCATGCAGCCCACGTCCCCACCGGCCAGGCAGTCCACGTCCCCACCGGCCAGGCAGTCCACGTCCCCACCGGCCAGGCAGTCCACGTCCCCACCGGCCAGGCAGTCCACGTCCCCACCGGCCAGGCAGTCCACGTCCCCACCGGCCAGGCAGTCCACGTCCCCACCGGCCAGGCAGTCCACGTCCCCACCGGCCAGGCAGTCCACGTCCCCACCGGCCAGGCAGTCCACGCCCCCGCCCGCTAAGCAGTCCACGTCCCCACCGGCCATGCAGCCCAGCCCCCAGCCCGCCGCGCAGCCCACACCCCCACCCGCCGGACACCACGGCGAGACACGGACACCCGCCGCACGCCGTGAATGGACCACCCGGCATTCGGTGCAGACCACCGCCCGGCGTACCGCCGCCCTCGTGAACGCCCTGGTGGACGAGGTGCCGTCGGCGGACACGGTCGCCGGGGTCCTGCGCGAACACGGTGAGGACGGTCCGATCGAACTGTCCGCGGGCGATCTCGCGGAGCTGCGGTCCGCCGCCCTACGGCTCCGCGAGGTGTTCGCGGCCGAATGCACCGACCGCGCCGCCGAGACGCTCAACCGCCTCCTCCGGGACACCGCCGGTACGCTGCGCCTCACCTCGCACCACGGCACCGCCCCCTGGCACCCGCACCTGGACAGCGCCGACGACGCGCCGTGGGGCGAATGGTTCCTCGCCTCGTCGTGCCTGAGCCTGCTGGTCCTCCTGTGGAACCACCAGCGCCCGCCCGGCGGCGTCTGCGCCTCGCCCGCCTGCCGCAACGTCTATCTCACCCTCGGCAGCGGCCCGCCGCGCCGCTACTGCTCGCGGCGCTGCGCGACCCGGGAGCGCGTGGCGGCGTACCGGCGGGCGCGGGGATGAACACGGCGCGCCCGCGCCCGGCCGCGCCCCGCCCGTCCCGCACGCCCGTCAGGGCGCGGGCGTGAAGATCAGCGAAGCGTTGTGCCCGCCGAAGCCGAAGGAGTTCGTCAGGGCGGCGGACACCGCGCCCTTGCGCGGCTCGCCCGTGACGACGTCGAGTCCGATCTCCGGGTCGAGCGTGTCCACGTTCCGCGTCGCGGGCACGATGCCGTCCCGTACGGTCAGGATCGCGGCGAGTGCGCCGACCGCTCCGGCCGCCCCGAAGAGGTGCCCGGTCATCGACTTGGTCGCGGTGACGGACGGGTGGGTGCCGATGGCGTCCGTCACCGACCGGGCCTCCACCAGGTCGCCCATGGGCGTGGAGGTGGCGTGGGCGTGGACGTGCGCCACCTCGCGCGGGGCCAGGCCGGCGGCGGCCAGCGCCAGCCGCATCGCGCGGGCCTGCCCCTCGGGGTGGGCGGCCGTGATGTGGTGCGCGTCCGCGGTGACGCCCGCCCCCGCGAGGGTGGCGTGCGCGCGGGCCGCGCGGAATCCGGCGCGCTCCAGGACGACCACGGCCGCGCCCTCACCGATCACGAAGCCGTCCCGGTCGGCGTCGAACGGGCGGGACGCCCGCTGCGGCTCGTCGTTCCGCGTCGAGTGCGCCTTGGCCTGGGCGAACCCGGCCAGCGGCAGCGGATGGACACAGGCCTCGGCGCCACCCGCGACCACCACGTCGGCGCGGCCGAGACGTATCAGGTCCAGGCCCATCGCGATCGCCTCGGCCCCGGAGGCACAGGCGCTGACCGGGGTGTGGGCGCCGCCGCGCGCGCCCAGCTCGATGCTGACCCAGGCGGCGGGGCCGTTCGCCATCAGCATCGGCACGGTGTGCGGGGACACCCGCCGTACGCCGGAGGTTTCCAGTACGTCGTCCTGGCCGAGCAGGGTGAGCGCGCCGCCCGTACCCGTACCGATCACCACGGCAAGCCGCTCCGGCTCGACCTCCGGCGCGCCCGCGTCGGCCCACGCCTCGCGCGCCGCGACGAGCGCGACCTGCTCGCAGCGGTCCATGCGCCGGGCCTGCACGCGGTCCAGGACCTCGGTCGGTTCGACCGCGAGGCGGCCCGCGATCCGTACGGGCAGCGCGGCCGCCCACTCCTCCTCTATAACGCTGATGCCGGACCGCCCGGCCAGCATGCCGTCCCAGGTCGAGGCGGCGTCCCCGCCCAGCGGAGTCGTGGCGCCGAGCCCGGTGACCAGTACGGCGTCGGTGGCAGTGGACATGGGTGTTCCCCCTTTGTCGTACGGATACAACTCCCCGAGCCGTCCGCAGCCGGGGAGAGATCAACTTAGGGGCGACTCTTCCAGGCGGTTGCCGTGAATTCAGGTGGCGACCTCAACGGAGTCCGGCCGCTGGATTTTGTAAGTTTCCTCCAGCAGGTGGCAGCAGGAAGAGGGCGTCGGAACGGGAAGCGCGGGGGGAGTGGGGCAGAGTGGGACGCCCGGGACGGCGGCCCGGGAGAACGCGCTGGGGAGGCGGCCGGGCGGCTTGGGGCGGCGGCTTCACGCAGGCCGCCGGCCCGCCCGCCCCGCCTCGTCCACCTCATACGGGCAGGGCCCTTCCTGTAAGGGCCCGATCACGAGATATCTTGATGTCGAGCAATGTTGCAGACGTGGAGCGGAGCACCGGTGACTGACTCGACCATCATCTACACCCACACTGACGAGGCCCCGGCCCTGGCGACGTATTCGTTCCTGCCGGTGATCGAGGCCTACGCCTCGACGGCCGGGGTCACGGTGGAGAGCCGTGACATCTCCCTGGCGGGCCGCATCATCGCCGGTTTCCCGGAGTGGCTCCAGGAGGACCAGCGCATCGACGACGCCCTCGCCGAGCTCGGCGAGCTGGCGAAGACGCCCGAGGCCAACATCATCAAGCTGCCGAACATCTCGGCCTCGATCCCGCAGCTGAAGGCGGCCATCGCCGAGCTCCAGGAGCAGGGCTACGCGCTGCCGGACTACCCGGACGACCCGAAGACCGACCAGGAGCGCGACATCCGCGCCCGCTACGACAAGGTCAAGGGCAGCGCCGTCAACCCGGTGCTGCGCGAGGGCAACTCCGACCGCCGCGCCCCCGCGTCGGTGAAGAACTACGCCAAGGCCAACCCGCACCGGATGGGCGCCTGGTCCGCCGACTCGAAGACCAACGTCGCGCACATGACCGGCGACGACTTCCGCTCCACCGAGAAGTCCGTGGTCATCGCCGAGGACGGCGCGCTGCGCATCGAACTGGCCGGTGACGACGGCTCCACCACCGTCCTGCGCGAGTCGGTACCGGTCCTCGCGGGCGAGGTCGTGGACGCGTCCGTGATGCGCGTTGCCGTGCTGCGCGAGTTCCTCAAGGAGCAGGTCGCCCGTGCCAAGGCCGAGGGCATCCTGTTCTCGGTGCACCTCAAGGCCACGATGATGAAGGTCTCCGACCCGATCATCTTCGGCCACGTGGTGCGCGCCTTCTTCCCGAAGACCTTCGCCCAGTACGGTGACGTGCTCGCCGAGGCCGGCCTGACCCCGAACGACGGTCTGGGCGGCATCTGGAAGGGCCTGGAGTCGCTGCCGCAGGGCGAGGAGATCAAGAAGTCCTTCGACGCGGAGCTGGCCGAGGGCCCGGACCTGGCCATGGTCGACTCGCACCGGGGCATCACCAACCTGCACGTCCCCAGCGACGTCATCGTGGACGCCTCCATGCCGGCCATGATCCGCACCTCCGGCCACATGTGGAACAAGGACGACCAGGAGCAGGACGCCCTCGCCGTCATCCCGGACAGCTCGTACGCCGGCGTCTACCAGGCCGTCATCGAGGACTGCAAGGCCAACGGCGCCTACGACCCGTCGACCATGGGCTCGGTGCCCAACGTCGGCCTGATGGCGCAGAAGGCAGAGGAGTACGGCAGCCACGACAAGACCTTCGAGATCCCCACCACCGGCACGGTGCGGGTCCTCGACAAGGACGGCAACGCCGTACTGGAGCAGACGGTCGCCGCCGGCGACATCTTCCGCATGTGCCAGACCAAGGACATCCCGATCCGCGACTGGGTCAAGCTGGCCGTCACCCGCGCCCGCGCGACCGGCGACCCGGCGGTGTTCTGGCTGGACGAGGACCGCGCGCACGACGCGAACCTCATCGCCAAGGTCAAGCAGTACCTCCCGGAGCACGACACCGAGGGCCTGCAGATCGAGATCATGTCGCCGGTCGAGGCGACCAAGTTCTCGGTCGAGCGCATCCGCCGCGGCGAGAACACCATCTCCGTCACCGGCAACGTGCTGCGCGACTACCTCACCGACCTGTTCCCGATCCTGGAGCTGGGCACCAGCGCCAAGATGCTCTCGGTGGTGCCGCTCATCAACGGCGGCGGCCTCTTCGAGACCGGCGCCGGCGGCTCCGCGCCCAAGCACGTCCAGCAGCTGGTCAAGGAGAACTACCTGCGCTGGGACAGCCTGGGCGAGTTCCTCGCGCTCGCGGTGAGCTTCGAGCACCTCGCGCAGAAGACGGGCAACGCGCGTGCCCAGATCCTCGCGGACACCCTCGACCGCGCGACCGGCACGTTCCTGGCCGAGAACAAGTCGCCCAGCCGCAAGCTCGGCGGCATCGACAACCGCGGCAGCCACTTCTACCTGGCCCTGTACTGGGCCCAGGAGCTGGCCAAGCAGACCGAGGACACGCAGCTGGCCCAGTCCTTCGCGGCCCTCGCGGCGACGCTGGCCGAGCAGGAGCAGAAGATCGTCGACGAGCTGATCGCCGTCCAGGGCAAGCCGGCCGACATCGGCGGCTACTACCAGCCCTCGGTGGCCAAGGCCGCGGCCGTCATGCGCCCGTCGCAGACGTTCAACGACGCGCTGGCGACCCTCGGCAGCTGATTCCGGCACCGGCGGACGGGACGCACCGTCCGCCGCGCCACCCGCACGGGTCCGCCCCGGCCGGCACCTTCGCCCGGCCGGGGCGGACCCGTTCCGCTCTCCGTGGCCGCCCCCTACCCGTAGTACTCAGGAGCCAGACGCCGGGTGCGCTCCCCGGCGGGACGCCGACCACGTGGCGTGATCCCTACATTCCGTACCGCAGCCCGCACTTCACCCGGTACGGAAGGACCCCGACATGGCGACCCGCCCACGCGCCCGCCGCCTGCACCGCGCCCTGATCGCCGCGCTCGTCACCGCCTCGGTGGCGGTACCGGTGTCCGGCGCGGCCCGCCCAGCGGCCGTACCGGCACCCGAACCCGCCGCCCTCGCGCCGCTCACCGCCGCGACCCCCGCCGCCCTCGCCGAGCGCTACGCCGCCGGCCGCGACGGCATCCTGGCGGCCGAGCGGGCGGCGGCGCACCACGGCGACCGGGCGCGTGCCGCCACGCTGCGCGCGTTGGCGGCGCCGTCGCGGCAGTTCCTCTCCTTCGACGGCCGGGACGGCGGCCGGACCGCCGAAGTCGTCGGCGACCTGGCGCGGGCCGAGCGCATCGCCGTCCTCGTGCCGGGCTCGGACACCAACCTCGACACGTACGAGCGCTTCCGCTCCGAAGCCGTGGCGCTGCAACGGGAACTGGGCGGCCGGTCGGCCGTCGTCGCCTGGCTCGGCCACGCGACGCCGAGCCTGACGAGCCCGGACATCCTGACCCCGGCGCTCGCCGAGGCATCGGCCCCACAACTGGTGCGCTTCCTGGACGAGTTGAGGGACGCCAAGCCTGCCGCCCGCGTCTCGCTGCTCTGCCACTCGTACGGTTCGGTCACCTGCGCCCGTGCCGCCGCGGGCCTCCCGGTCGCCGACATCGTCCTGTACGGCAGCCCCGGCACCGGTGCCGACACCGTCCGCGACCTGCACACGAAGGCCACCGTGTGGGCGGGCCGGAGCACCGGGGACTGGGTCGCCCACGTGCCGCACATACGGCTCCACCTTCCGTTCGCGACCCTCGGGTTCGGGACGGACCCGGTATCGGGCGCGTTCGGCGCCCGGCTCTTCGACGCCGGTTCCGGTGGACACGGCGACTATCTGAAGCCCGGCTCGGTGCCGCTGCGCAACATCGCGCGCATTGTGGCGGGGGAGTACGCGGCGGTGAGCGACGGTGCGTAGTGCCTCGGCCCTCCGGCGGGTCGGCCTGCGGCGCCTCGCCCGGCGGATCGACACCGCCACACCGCCCGGCCGGGACCGCGCCGTCGACGCGCTCCGGGCCGCCGCCATCCTCGGCGTCGTGCTCGGGCACTGGCTGGTGACCGCGCTGGTCGCCGACAGCGGAACCGTACGCGGTGCCAGTCCGCTCCAGCACCTGCCCCAACTCGCGCCGGTCTCCTGGCTGTTCCAGACCCTGGCGGTGTTCTTCCTCGTCGGCGGGCACGTGGCGGCGCGGAGTCACGCGGCGGCCCGCGCCCGGGGCGTTTCGTACGGGCGGTGGCTCGGCACCCGTATCGCCCGGTTCTACCGGCCCGTCGTCGCCCTGCTCGCGCTGTGGGCCGTGGTGGCGGGCGCGCTGCTGGCCTCGGGGACGGACCTGGCGACCGTACGGACCCTGCTCAAGCTGGTCTGGTCGCCACTGTGGTTCCTGCTCGTCCTCACGGCGCTCACGGCGGCCACTCCGCTGGTCGCGAAGGTGCACCCGCTGTGGCCACTGGCGGTCGTCCTGCACATCGACGTCATACGGTTCGGGCTCGGCGGGCCGGACGCGCTCGGCTGGGTCAATGTGGCGGCGGGCTGGCTGGTCCCGTACTGCCTGGGCGCGCTGTGGGCGCGGAAAGGGCTTCGGGGCCGTACGACCGGCTGGGCGCTGCTGGCCGGGGGAGCGGCCGCCACCGCGCTCCTCGTCGAGTACGCCGGATACCCGGCCTCGATGGTCGGCGTACCGGGCGCCGCGGTCTCGAACCTCGACCCACCGACCCTGGCCGCCGTCACGTTCGGCCTCGCCCAGTGCGGAGCGGCCCTGCTGCTGCGCGACCCGCTGCGGCGGCTCCTCACGCGGCCCGCGGCCTGGGCGGCGGTCGCGCTGCTCAACCTCTCCGCGATGACCGTCTTCCTCTGGCACCAGACCGCCCTGATGGCGGTCACCGCGACCGGCCTGCTCGCGGGCCACCCGCTGCCCGGCCTGCACACCGCGCCCGACGGCGCCGTCTGGGTGGCGGCCCGGATCGCCTGGCTGCCGGTGTTCGCGGTGGCGCTTCTGATCTGCTGGGCGGCCTTCCGCACACACGAGGCGTACGAGACGCACGAGCGACGGAAGCCGTCCGGAACGACGTCGGTACACGAAGGGCGGCCCGCCCGGAAGGAGACGGTGCACGGTGCATAAGGTGCAGCTTGTGGGGGAGAACGGGGCGAGCGCCCGTACGTGGGCGAGGAAGCGGCTGGTCACAGCCGTGAAGGGGCTGCCGCGCGCGCTACGCGAGGACCTGGTGGCGGGGGCGGTGGGGCCGCCGCCGGGGGAGCGGCCGGGGTGGTTGATCTGGCAGCCGGTGATCGTGCTGCTGTTGGCGTTGGGTGCGCCGTTCCTCTGTGCGTTGAGCGTCAACGACCTCCTCTATCAAGGGATGGACGGGTTCGGCCAGCGGTCGGCGTTGCTGCTCGGTGTCGTGCAGGGGCTGGCGCTCATCGTGGCGGCGTTTCGGCCGGTGGTGGCCTGGTGGATAGTGACGGCGGCGATGGTGGTCGTCGTGGTGGGCGTGGAATACGGGGCCGCGCGGCACGGGTTGCACCCGTGGCCGGGCGCAGGCCCCGCGGCGATCAGGGAGTTCCCTGTCGACCGGGGCGGGCTCTACCCCTGGACGGCTGCGGGGCTTGCCGCTCAGGCCGTCGTGCTCCTGCTGCTGGCGCTGCGGCTGCGCTTCCGCGCGGCGGCCGGGGCGTTGGGGGTCACCCTTCTCGCCGGCCTGGTGTGCGGGGTCGCAGCGGTACGGCTCGGCGCTCCGCTCCGGGCTTCCTCCATCGGTCTCGTCGTGGCCGTCCTCGTCGCCGCCACCATCGTCGGCGCCGCCCTCCGCGGCCGCCAGGTGGCCCGTACCGAACTGGTCGCCCAGGAAGGGATGACCACGGAGGAACGGGCCCGCCGCACACTCCTGGAGGAGCGCAACCGGATCGCCCGCGAACTGCACGACGTGGTCGCCCACCACATGTCGGTGATCTCCATCCAGGCGCAGGTCGCCCCGTACCTGGCCGAGAACCCGTCCGACGCGCTGAAGGAGAACCTCGCGGGCATCCGCGCCAACGCAGTGGAAGCGCTGACCGAACTGCGCCGTGTGCTGGGCGTGCTGCGGTCGGAGGAGGCCCCCGCGTACGGTACTCCCGAGTACGCAGGGGACGGCACCGCGCCGCACGCCCCGCAGCCCACGCTCGACCGGCTGGACGAACTGGTCGGCAACGTCCGCGCCGCCGGGGTGACGGTCACCACCGACGTCACCGGAACGCGGCGCCCGCTGTCGCCGGGCGTCGAACTGTCCGCGTTCCGCATCGTGCAGGAAGCGCTCAGCAACGCCATGCGGCACGCGCCGGGCGCGCGCGTCGCGGTGGCGGTCGCGTACCGCCCGGCCGCCCTCACCCTCCGCGTCACCAACACCGCGCCGGACCGGCCCGTCACCGCCTCCCCGGGCGCCGGCCACGGGCTGCTCGGGATGCGCGAACGCACCGCCATGCTGGGCGGCGAACTGGCCACCGGCCCGACGCCCGACGGCGGCTACGAAGTGACCGCGGTCCTGCCCACCGGAACCCCCACCGGAGCCCCCGCCGAGGCACCCGATCCGTCCCCCACTCCGGCTCCCATTCCGACCCCCACGCCATCTCCCCACCCGCCCGCCGACCCCACCGAGGACGCCACCCCATGACGACCCCCATCCGCGTGCTGATCGCCGACGACCAGGTCATGGTCCGGCAGGGCTTCACGGTGCTGCTCGACGCCGAACCCGGCATCGAGGTGGCCGGGCAGGCCGTGGACGGACTCGACGCCCTCGGCAAGGCCGCCGAACTCGCCCCCGACGTCGTCCTGATGGACATCCGCATGCCCGGCCTCAACGGCATCGAGGCCACCCGCCGCCTCACGGAGGCCGCCGGATCGACCGTCAAGGTCCTCGTACTGACCACCTTCGACCTGGACGAGTACGTGTACGAGGCGCTGCGCGCCGGCGCGTCCGGCTTCCTGCTCAAGGACGCCTCGGCGGCCGAACTCGCGCAGGCCGTACGGGTGGTGGCGGCGGGCGACGCGCTGCTCGCGCCGAACATCACCAAACGCCTGATCGCCGAGTTCTCCCGGATGACCGCCGCGCCACGGCCACCCCTCAAGGACCGTGCCGGTGATCTGACGGAACGCGAGACCGAGGTCCTGTGCCTGATCGCCCAGGGCCTGTCGAACGCGGAGATCGCCGACCGCCTGGTGGTGGCCGAGCAGACCGTGAAGTCCCACGTGAGCCGCATCCTGGTCAAGCTGGGCGTACGTGACCGGACCCAGGCGGCGGTCTTCGCGTACGAGACCGGGCTGGTACGGCCGACCGGCTACTGAGGCCCCGCCGGCCGACCGGCCACCCGCTGTCTGCGGCGCCCCCTGTCTGCGGCGCCCCCCGTCTGCGGCGCCCCCCGCCTACGGCACCAGATGCCGCAGTCCCTCCGCGCACTGCTTGGCCAGCTCCGAGGAGCGGGGCAGCATCAGTTCCTCGTACGCCCGCACGGCGTCGTCCACCCGCTCCTCGGTGACCAGCGCCTGAGCCAGGTCGGCGCCGTCGAGCAGCGCGTGGTTGGCGCCCACGCCGAGGGGCGGCATCAGGTGCGCGGCGTCGCCCAGCAGCGTCACACCCGGCACGTGCTCCCAGACGTGCGGTACCGGCAGCGCGAACAGGGGGCGGTTGACGAAGTCGTGGTCGCCGTCGAGCAGGGCGTAACGCAGCCCTTCGGCCCATCCGTCGAGCCGCTCCGAGAGGTACGCGCGGGTCGCCGCCCTGTCCTCCAGGTCCACCCCGGCGGCCGTGTGCCAGTCCTGCGGGGCCCGGAAGGCCACATACGCGCGGATGTGGCCGTTGCTGTTCCGCTGGGCGAACAGGATCGACGAGTCGGACCCCGCCACCAGCGTGCCCGGGCCGACCAGCCGCGCCAGTTCGGGATGGCGCACATCGCAGTCGTCGAAGCCGGTCTCGATGAAGGCGACGCCCGTGTACGCGGGCAGCGCCTCCGAGACGGCCGGGCGGACCCGCGACCACGCGCCGTCGGCGCCGACGACCAGGTCGAAGTCCTCGGTGGCACCGTCCGCGAACTCCAGGCGGCAGGTGCCGTCACCGAGGGGCAGCGCGCTGTTGACGGCGCTTCCCCAGCGGACCGTCCCCGGCGCGAGCGAGTCCAGCAGCAGCCCGCGCAGGTGCCCTCGGTCGATCTCCGGACGGTCCTCCACACCCGCGCCCTCGTCCCCGGGGGGCCACTCCTGTTCCTGGGCGGCCGCGGTGACGTGGTCCACCTTCCGCCACTCCTGGCCCTCGGGACGGGACAGGGCGTGGAACCGGTCCAGCAGGCCCGCCACGCGGAGGGCCGCCTGGCCCGTGTCCGGGTGCAGGTCGAGTGTGCCGCCCTGCGGACGGGCGTCGAAGGCCGTCTCGCGTTCGAAGACGGTGACGGACCGGCCGTGCAGCTGGAGGACGCGTGCACAGACGAGGCCGCCGAGGCCGCCCCCGACGATCGCGACGCGGGCGTCACGGGTGAGCTTCATGGATTCCCCTCCAGGGGTGATCAGGACGCCGGACCGCTCGTCCGACGCCTCTCCAAAAAAGCACAGCCACTAAAAAAGCGCAATCACTAAACTTTCGAACTGGCTAAGCGGCGGGCTATCCTCCCCTCATGACCGGACCCGCCCCGCACATCGAGCCCCCCGCCCCCGCCGACAGCGACGCCCCGGTCGGCCGCCGCGAACGCAAGAAGGCCCGGACCCGCAAGGCCCTGGCCGACGCCGCGCTGGAACTCTTCCTCGAACGCGGCTTCGAGCAGGTCAGCGTGAAGGAGATCGCCGACGCCGCGGATGTCTCGGTGACCACCCTGTTCAAGCACTTCGCCGGCAAGGAAGCGCTCGTCTTCGACCTGGACGACGACATCGAGGCCGCCCTCGTCGCCGCCGTACGCGACCGGGCGCCCGGCCGGTCGGTCCCGCAGGCCTTGTGCGACTACGTCCTGCTGACCGAGGACCAAGCCGCCCAGCACGACTTCGCCCCCTTCGCCCGCCTGGTGGCCGACACCCCGGCGCTGCGCGACTACGCCCACCGCATGTGGATGCGCCATGAAACGGCCCTGGCGCGGGCCATCGCCCAGGAGGCCGGCGCCCCGGAAGACGACCCCGCCTGCGCCGCACTGGCCCACTTCGCCCTGGAATCCCGCGAACTCGCCCAGCGGTACACCGATCGCAAGCGCGCCGCCGAGGAGATCTTCGCGCTGCTGGAACGGGGGTGGGCGGCGGTGCGGCCCGGGACGTGAGCCGCGCACGTCACTCATGCCGTGCGGCAGGCCCCGCGCCTCCGGTGCCGGGCGGCAGGCCCCGCGCCACCGCCCCCGTGATGTCGCTTACGACCGGCGGCGGGGCTTGCGGCCCTTCGCGGACTTCGACGTGGCGGAGCCGCCCCGAGGACCTCGGGGGGACTTGCCGGCCGGCTTGCCGCCGGCGGCCTTCTGGCGCGCGCCGCCCTTGCCGGACTGCCGGGCCTTCGGCCGGTCCGTGGCCTCGGGACGCGCACGGCCGCGGGTGCTGTTGACCGTACGGCCGCGGACGATGCCGATGAAGTCCTCGACCTGGTCGGTGGTCCGCTCCTCCGGCCAGGCCAGCGCGACCTGCGACTGGGGCGCGTCCGTCAGCGTCCGGTATTTGAGGTCCTTGCGGTGGTACAGCCGGGCCAGCGACTGCGGGACGACCAGCAGGCCGATGCCCGCCGCCACCAGCTCGATCGCGTCCGCCGTCGTGGCGGGCCGCTCGAACGCGGGCTGCCCCGGCGGGCGCTCCCAGCCGAGGGTGTCGTCGAGGGGGTGCAGCACGATCTCGTCGGCCAGTTCCTCGACGGTGATCTCGTCGGCCGCCGTGAACAGGTGGTCCTTCGGGACGACGACCACGGTCGTCTCCGTGTAGAGGGGGATCGCGCTGAAGTACGTACGGTCGACCGGCAGCCGTACGAAACCCGCGTCGGCGCCGCCGTCCCGCAGCACGTCGTACGCCTCGGCGGCGGGCGTCGCGACGAGCGTGAGGGGAATGCCGGGCAGCCGCTCGTTCCAGATCCGCACCCACTTGGTGGGCGTCACCCCCGGGACGTACGCGAGCCGGAACGAAGGGGTTTCTTCCGAGCCTGTCACTCCGCCAGGTTACCGGTCGTGGTCAGAGGTGGCGCACACGATCGATACCCTTGACATCATGACGTCGCACCAGAACACCCAGACGATGAAGCCCGCGACCGCGGCGAAGAAGCTGGGTGTGTACCTCGAAGCCACCCCCGCCGAGTTCCAGGAGGGTGTCGTCTCGCGCGCCGAGCTGAACGCGCTGCAGACCGACCCGCCCGAGTGGCTCCGGGAGCTGCGACGCAACGGCCCCCACCCGCGCCCCGTCGTCGCCGCGAAGCTGGGCGTCTCCATCTCGGGCCTCGCCCGCGGCGGGGTCACCGAGCCCCTCACCACGGAACAGATCGAGGCCCTGAAGGCCGAGTCCCCCGAGTGGCTGCAGAAGGAGCGCGCCACCCAGGCCGAGGTCCGCAAGGAAGCCGTGCGGATCAGGGAAAAGCAGAAGCAGGAGCGCGAGAAGCGGGCGGAGCGGGAGACGGGCGGGGAGTAGCAGAGGCGCGGGGAGCAGGAGAGGCGCGGGGGCGGGCAGGGCCGCTCGCGCTTCCGGGGCCGGATTGTCCCGGCCCCCTTCGGCGCGCCTCTCGGGACGCGCCTCTCACCGCACCCGTCGCGCCCGTAGCACCGTGTCGTGGGTGTGGTGGGTGCCGGCGGGGGGCGGGGTGGTCCGGGGGCGGGTCTCGTTGGATTCGACACTCCAGTCAGCGGGGTCCAGGAGCCGGGCGATGCCGTCGGGCTCGTAGTAGTCGGCGGGGTCGAAGCCGTCTTCCGGGCGCGGGGCCAGGCCGCTGAGGTCGTGGCTGACGAAGAGCAGGGTGCCGCCGGGCGCGACGGCCCTCAGCAGACCGCGCAGCGCGGTGTGGTCCGGCTCGCGCCGGAGCGGAAAGTACTGGACGGACACCAGATCGAACGCCTCGGCCGGGGGTGGAGTCGCGGTCAGGTCGGCCCGGGCCCACGCCACCCGGTCGGCGAAGTCCGTGGCGAGGTCCGCCGCCGTCGCGGCGGCGCGTCGCAGAGCGACCTGGGAAACGTCGACCGCGGTGACCTGCCAACCGCGCCGGGCCAGCCACAGCGCGTCGGCGCCTTCACCGCACCCCACATCGAGCGCCTGCCCGGGCGGCAGGCCGGTGACCTCGCCGACGAGTACGGGATTGGGCGCGCCGCTGAAGACCTGCTCGCGGCTGCGGTACATCGCGTCCCAGGATTCGGCGCTCTCCTGTATGCCGACAGGCCCGGTGGCGGGCCGAAACTGCTGGGTCATCATGACCACCTCCGCGGTCAATGTGCCGCTCCCCGCCACGAGCCCGCAAAGTTCTTTGCGGAAACCGCAAACCAGGCGCTGCGCGCGGTTCGCTCAGTGGGCGCTCCGCGCGCGTTCCCGGGTTCCCACGACATGGCTGTCCACGTACCGGACGAGGGTCAGCGCGTCCTCCGGGTCGTCGGCGCGGAAGGCGACGCGACGCACCAGGAACACCGAGTCCAGCGCGACGCCCTCGCGGGCCAGGACGTAGACGAGGGTGAGGAAGGCGGACCGGGCGTTGCCGTCGTCGAAGGGGTGGAAGAAGCAGACGTCCAGGTAGGCACGTGCGGCACGGGCGATCAGGGAGAGGGGCTGCCCGCCGTCCGGTGCGCCTCCGCCGTCCGGTGCGCCTCCGCCGCCCGGCCCGCTGCTGCTGCCCGGTCCGCTCTCGGCCAAGCAGGCGTCGAGCCTGGCACGGGTGTCCGGGCCTATGCCGTAACGTTCCCGCCCCCTCTTGGCGAAAGCGGGAGCGCTGCGGAACGGCGGCGGGTGCGGCGTACCCAGTACGTGCTTCTGCCAGCCACGGAGCAGTTCGAAGTCGAGCGGGGCGCCGCGCGCCGCGTCGGCCCGCAGCATCTCCAGGGCGGCGAGCAGACCTTCGGCGCGGGCGGGGTCCACGGCGCCGTCGAAGGAACGGATGTCCTCGGCCGCGCCGTCACTCGACGGGAGCACCGGCCCGTCCACACCGCCGTCCGGGTCCTCGTGCCACGGCACGATCTCGCGTACCGCCAGCCAGCGTTCCAGGTGGTCCGGCGCGGGCCCGGCGGACCATGCCTCGTACTGTGGCCGCAGCGACAGCGCCACCCGCTCCGCGACATCGTCGACCAGCACCGTGCCGGGCGCGGTCCAGCTCTCGAACCGCCCGCCGATCGCCTGCTCGACCAGTTCCTCCGCCACGTCGGGCGCGAACCCCCAGTAGCCGAGGAACCAGGTGAGCACCTGCTTGCAGTGCCCGTGCCAGCCACTGCCGGCACCGGTGCGGTCGCTCACCTGGAGGATCAGGTTGCGGGCCGCGCGCTCCCACAGGATCCGCTGCTCCTCGATCGCGGCCGGCTCCAACGGGTACGCCTCGAACCACCCGACCAGAGTCTCCACCCACCCGCGCCACTCGCACAGCGCCGCGACGACCCGGGCGAGCGTCTCCTTCGGAGTGCTGATCGAATCCCGAGGGCAGCACCAGCTACCGACCGGCCCCCCGTCGAAGTCCCCTTCGTCGTGCGACCAGCGCCAGCCGATGGCCCAGGGTCCGTAGTGCCGCACGAGGGCATACGACATGGCGTCGGCCCAGGACGTGCCCTCGCCGCGACTCCAACGGATCAGTGTCATATCGCTGAGCGGGAGGTCCGGGCGGCGCGGCACGCACCGGGCCGGCCCCAGCGAGTGCACGACGTGCGCGGCCGACGCGCTGTCGAAGGGATGACGGGCGGGGTCCACCTCGTCCCAGGCCAGAAAGAGCGGGGTCAGTTCGGGTAGCACCGCGTCAGCCTGCCATGTCCGCCAGGAGAACGATCAGGATTTCTTGACGTTCCGGTACGCCCCCGACCGCGATACGTGCGCCCGGTCGCGGTTATGCGTCCTCACCGGAGCGCTCCGCACGCCGCATCAGCGGGGTGGTGACCCACCCGTCCTCCAGCAGCGCGAACAGCTCCCGTATCGCCCTCGCCGGGTCGTCGCTCGCGCGGGCGAGACTGGGGATTTCCAGGGCGAAGCGGGCCAGGCCGGTGAGGGCGAGGTCGTCCGGGGGGAGTCCCGTCGCCTCTGCGAGGGCGCCGGCCAGCGTCTTTTCGTGGCGCAGCCACATGCGCCGGGCGTAGTCCCGCAAGGCGGGGGTGGATTCGACGAGGACGAAGGTGGGGTCGTCGGGCCGCGCGGCGGTGCGGGTCCGCATCAGGTGGTCGCGCAGGGCGTGCAGGACGGGCTTGCCCGGGTCTCGGTCGCGGATGGCGGCGACCAGCGCGCTCTCGATGTCCGTGTCGAGGTCGAAGACGAGCGCTTCCTTGCTGGGGAAGTGCTTGAACAGCGTGCTCAGTGAGACGTCGGCCGCCTCCGCCACTTCCCTGACGCCGACGTCGTCGAACCCACGCTCGGTGAACAGCCGCACCGCGGCGTCCGCCAGGGCCTGCCTGGTCTGCGCCTTCTTGCGCTCGCGGCGCCCTGTGGTCGTGTCGGCCATGGTGCCACCTTAGCCCACGACGGGTGATCCGATCGTAAAGGCGAGCAGCGCGTAAAAGAGATCGGCACGTAAAGGCGATCGACACGTCAAAGCAAGCGGATCAAAAGTCGGATCAGTTGTACTTTTGAAGCGGATGTGTTTCTGTGAGTCGCCTCGCCGGGGCCTCGCCTCGCCGGGTACTGGTGTCGTCTCGCCGGGACCTGGCTTCGCCTTGCCGGGACCTTGGTCTCCCCTCGCCGGGGCCTCGCTCCCGGGGCCCGGGGCGCGTCCCCGTACCGCAATGCCTCCACAGAACGGAGCACGTCCTCATGCCCACCACCCCTCGCATCGCGATCGTCGGCGCCGGTCCCGGCGGCCTCGCCTGCGCTTGCGTCCTGCAGCGGCACGGCGTGCCGGTCACGGTCTTCGAGCGGGAGGACGACGCCGGCTCCCGCGCGCAGGGCGGCACGCTCGACATCCATGAGGAAACGGGTCAGGCCGCCCTGCGTGCGGCCGGAGTGTTCGACCGGTTCCTCGCGCTGTCCCGGCCCGAAGGCCAGGAGTGGCGCTTGTACGACCGTCACGCGCACCTGATACGTCATGACCGGGCCGGTGAGGGCGATGTGAGCCGGCCGGAGATCGACCGTGGCCTGCTGCGCGCGCTTCTCCTCGATTCCCTCGCCCCCGGCACGGTCCGCTGGGGGCGCGGTGCGACCGCCGTCACTCCGCTGACCGGCGGCCTGGCCCGCCTCCACTTCCAGGACCGCACCGCCGAGGACTTCGACCTGGTCGTCGGCGCCGACGGCGCCTGGTCCCGGGTGCGCCCCGCGCTCTCCGGCGCCCGCCCCGCCTACACCGGTGTCACGATGGTGGAAGTCCGCTTCGAAGACGTCGACCGCCGGCGCCCCGGCATCGCCCGCCTGGTCGGCAGCGGCACCATGTCGGCCAAGGCGGGCCACCGCAGCCTGGTGCTGCAACGCAACAGCGACGGGCACGTCCGCGGCTACATCACCTTCCGCGGGCCGCTGGACTGGCACGCCGGTCTCGACCTCGCCGACACCGAAGCCGTACGCGCCCGCCTCCTCGCCCGGTACCGGGGCTGGGACGAGAGCCTGCTGGACATCCTGCGCGCCAACGACGGCGCATTCGTCAACCGGCCCATGTTCGTCCTGCCCGTTCCCCATGCGTGGCGGCGCGTCCCCGGCGTCACCCTGCTCGGCGACGCCGCCCATCTGATGCCGCCCATCGGCGTCGGCGTGAACCTCGCCCTGCTCGACGGCGCCGAACTGGCCCGCTCCGTCATCGATCACCCCACCATCGACCGGGCCCTCGACGTATACGAAAGCGTCATGCTGCCCCGCGCCCTCGACCACGCGAGGACGGCACAGCAGCTGCTCGCGACGCTCCTGCCCGACAGCGACTCGGACGCCGCGCTTTTCCCTGATGCGGTGTGGCCCTCGGCTGACGGTGCCGGCGCTGCTACCGGCGCCGGCACCGACGCCGATACGGGTGCCCCTGCGGCTGTCGATACGGCCGACGGTGTCGACCCGCACGCCGCGCCCACGGGCTGAGCCGCGGCACGCTCGGCTGAGTTGGCGATCATGTGGGGATGGCTGAGAACCCATCACCCGTCATACGCCTCCCTCGGTACACGAAGACGGACCAGCAGGAGATCCTCGGCGAAGGCGACGACCCCTTCGGCGTCGCCGGGACCGGGCTGGCCTTTCTGCCCAAGGAGGAGCACTTCGGCATCCGAAGCGGCGGCCGGCTCGTGGCCCACGCGGGGTTGCTGCGGCTGCCCGTGCTGATCGGGGACGTCGCGACCGAGGCGGTGGGTGTCGGCGGGGTGGCCGTCGCGCCCGATATGCAGGGCCAGGGCCTGGCGCGACGCGTCGTCGCGGCCGCACTGGAACACGCCCGCACCATGGGCCCGCAGCACGCCCTCCTGTTCTGCCGGCCGCCCCTCGTGCCGCTGTACCAGCGCCTCGGCTGGCACCTGCTGGAGGCGGACGTCCTCGTGGAACAGCCCGAAGCCCGCCTCGTCCCCATGCCGCTGCACACCATGGTGACGCCCCTGCGCGACGGAGCGCGCTGGCCCACAGGGACGGTGCGCTTGTTCTCGCTCCCGATGTGACGGTCCGGCCGGCTGCCGGGATTCCGCTGTGACCGAGAATTTTAGTTGGCGGATCTTGGTCTGAGCCGTGCAGGTCACATGGGCTTGGAGAATTCTTGTTGGCAGATCTTGAGAGGGATAGTTGGCGGATCATGAGCGCGGAGGTTGACTGTGAGTGAGCGCCGGTGCGTTGATGAGCTGCGCCGAGTCTCGACGGGCGATACGGCCGCCTCTCCGCACACAGCAGCAGCCCTCGCGCCGTTCGCCGGCGACGCCCTGGTCGTGCCTCTCGGCAGCTACGGACTACTCTTCTTCCTTCTCGCCACCGTCTCGGTGGCCGCCGCGCTTATCGCACCGTGGACAGGCAGCAGCGTCATACGCCGCCGCTCCGGACGACGGCCCCGCAGCATTGACCAACATTGATCATTGGTGATCTCCCCCTCCGAGGATTGCGCTGGCGTAGTCCGGCAGGAGGTCGTGGAGGTATGCGTAGAAGGGGTGGTCCGGACGTTGGTGCAGGAGTGACGAGATGACCGCGGCGTCGATCACAGCGACTCCCCCTACGGGCAGTGGCTGCAAGTCCGGCGCCAAACGCCACTCGCTACCGGTGAGGCGGGACCAGATCAGGGCGGAGAAGCCGACGCGGATGCGGGATGCCTTCTTGGAGCCGGCGGCGATGGTTCGACGCCTGCCGGGGTAGTTCTCCGTGATCTTCTGCATCTCCGAGACCGGGAGTGTCCAGTTCGCGAAGCGCTTTCGCCGATCGTGGTAGTCCACCGGCGGCTGATCGGCGACATGGTCGGTGAAGCGCTGGAACAGGGTGGGTAGGTCTGCTCGGCGTCCGTGCAGGCGCTCCTCCAACGGCCGGAATCTCCCCCAGGAGCCCATCCAATCCGGAGGGATGCCGAGGTAGGCCCCTGCCTCTTGCAGTGACATACCCATCGCTGCCTGGACGAGATGGGCTGCGAGGCCCCTGCGGGTCGCGACGTTCGCGGGCGAGCGGCCCAAGAGTCCGAGCGGTGCCGCGATGATCTCCGTCCATTCCTCGGGAAGGCGTTGGGGGATGGCTTGCGGGGAGTAGCTACGTCGGCGGATGTGCAGGAACCCCGGTAGAGCGACCTGGGTGGGCAGCGGCCGGGGGAACCGCTGATCGAGAAGTTGGAAGACTTCGTGTTGGAACAACGGAGAGCTGTCGCGCCGCAGAGTCAGCCATGTGTGGCCCCAGGCGGGGATCTCGCGGGGAGGCAGTTCGGCGATGAGCCGACCGAGTTCCAGGCGGAGTTCCGGCAGGGGCAGGTTCAGGATCCGCGCCGAGATGGCCAGGAGGGCGGCTGTGCCCCGGGCCGAGAAGACGTCGCTGTCCCATCGTGTCTGGGCGGTGGTGGAGAGTCTCAGAGACGGAGCTGGCCCGGATCGGCTGAGGTCGTGATCGAGGGCCTGCGTGAGCGGGCCGCTCGGTGCCAGGTTGGCCGTCAGGGGCCAGGTGGCGCGGATGAGCGCGGCCAGAACGAGGAGGTCCGTCATGCGGTTGTGGCCGGCCAGAGGGTCCAGTGAGCGGTGGGCGCCGTAGGGGCGGGCTTGCAGAAGGCGTTGCTGCAAGTCGAGCAGGTTGTCCGACGGGATGTCGCTGTCGGTGAGATCGATGGTGTCGAGCCGGGCGCCGCAGGGGCCCTGTCCGGGGTCGACGACGTTGCGGCATTGGGCTGGATGGAGTGGGTCGAGATGCGGCTCGACGATCAGACGGCGTGAGTTGCCTCGGATCATCAGTGCCGGCAGCTCGCAGGCGGGGCAGGTGGTCAAAAGAAAGGAGCGGTGCTCCAGGCAGGCGAAGTTGGCAGCCATCCGCCATGCCAGTTTCCAGGATCCTCCGTGGCGTTGCTGGATGGCCGAGCCGTCGCCGGCGAGGCAGGAGGGGCAGTAGCGTGTCGATGTCGTCAGGAGCCAGACGGGGAAGACGCCTCGGGGAGCGGGCGACAGGCCGCGCATGCCCAGGAGGGCTTCGGCCACGGGCGGGTAGCTGTTGACGTGGGGCTTGAAGGTGAGCGCGTCCGCCTCCTGCGTCGACATGCCAGTGGTAGCGCAGAATGCGGCGAGTACGTCTCTCTCCAGCATGAACATCCGGCGCGCGGGCGCGGAGTTGCTGCGCGGGCCGATCAGCCCGGTGTGCTGCAGAAGGACGACAGGTTTCAGGTCCAGGCGGTGGGCGAGCCGCAGGATGAAGCCGTGAAGGTCTTCGTCGGGCAGCGGCGACAGGCTCCGGGGCAGTTGTGCGAGCGGGCGCCGCACGGATCAGCCTGGGGCCTGGTGGATGCGGGGCCCGTGGTCGTCGAAGACGGTGTTGCCGCTGCGGGAGCGGCGCTTGACGGGCGTACGTGCCTCATCCGGGCTCCCGTACGGCGATATCAGCTCATCCAGGACGCATACGTCGGAACGGACCTGGGCGGCGGCCTTGGAGTTCACCGCACCAGATCATCAGCTCGTACGGCTTCCCGCAGCAGTTGATCACAACTGATCGCTTCGCAGAGTTACTGCGGAGCGACATCGGGGCCGTTTGCCAATAAGCATGCTGATTTGCCAACTGTGCTGGGTCGTCTCGCTCTTCGGTCTTCAAAGGCGACGGCGCATCACTTCGATGCAGACAGCTCGGGCGGCATTGGAACGCTCACGTGAGTAGGCGGTCCCGAGGTTCATGCCGCTGTCGGTGGTGATTGGCTGCTGCTGCCAGGCGAGGCTCATCTGTGCGCCGGATTCCGCTCGCGCGGCGGCCACGAGGGTCGAGTAGGGGCCTGCGACGGCCGATGCCTCGATCTGGAGCCACGCCTGGTGGAAGGCCATACGCGCCAGAAGGCCGCTGACCTCGTCGGTGAGCTGTTGCCGTACGCCGGCCGAGGAATCGGGCCGACGCCGTATGCGGTACGGCATTTCCAGGTACTCCTCGACCGCCGTCAGAGCTTCGGCGAAGGTCCGCGCCCGTCGTTCCCTTCGCGCGGCACCCTGGTTGAGGACGTACGTAAGGAAGGCGCCGACGAGAGCGATGCACGGGACGATCAGCGCGGCAGTCTGGGCCCAGGTCCAGCTACCGCCTGTCGCCTCCGCCGCCGCGACGAGTTCCACACAGCACTCCTCGGCAAGCCGTGAGGCGCATCCTCAACCAACCACCGGCCGTTCGGCTCACCGCCGGTGAGCCGCCAGTAGTGTTCGAGGAACAAGTGTGTGCGGACTACCTCGATAAGGTCCAGAAGGCCCTTGGAACTTGTCCATCGTCTTTCGTCCGGGTCGAGCGGATGCCAGAGGCAGAGGGCGTCGTCGCTCGAGTAACGGTGTTTCGAAGGGGCCCCAGGCTTGGCGTGAACGCGTGGGAAGTCCTGGGGGCGCTGGCCGTACGTCGAGTACGGCGGTTGCTCGTAGAAGCGGATCCGGATGTCGATCGGGTCGGGCTCGCCTATGACGTCAAGGCCCGTGAGGTCGTACGCTAGCGAGCTGCGGTGGTAGGTGTGCCGAAGGGAGTCGCCAAAGCGCCGCCGGGCGTCCCGTTCCAGTGGGGCCCACCAGGCTGGTTGGGCCCCGTACCAGACTGGCATGGCGTCAGATTCCCCAGGCTCGGGTGGGCGTGACGAGCCCGGTGGAGAGGCCCAGGCCGGATGCGGCCGTACCGCCCGAGCGGACGGTCCTCGCGAGGCGGTCCGCTTCCTCCTCCGTACAGTCCGCGTCCGGCACGAGTTCCGGGAGGACTTGGTGGAGGGCGTGTTGCGCGCTGAGGGGACGTCCGGCCTTCTCGTGCTCGATTGCGAGATCGACGTAGTCCCTGGCGGTACACAGTCGCTTGTGCACCTCACGGCGCGGCATGTTCAGGGGGATGGGGTCGGCCACGCCAGCAGGGTCCGCTGTGGGCCCTCTGCCAATCTCGTCCGCCGCGTAGGTGAAGAAATCCTGCAGCGCATTGATCAGTGGCATGGGCTCGTTGAGGCACTCAAGGCATAGGGCTTTGATGTTCCAGGAGCACATGGGCTTGCTGTGGGTGCCGTTCCAGTGCTTCAGCAGTCGTACAGTGCGGGCGAACACGACCTTGGTGTCCGTGATGGCCTCAAGCACCATCTGGGTGTGTGTGATCGGGTCGGCGCGGTCCCACTGGGCCGCGATCTTCGTGTTGGGGATGTACAGCCCGCAGCCTGAGGGGTGAGGGATCGCGGTCATGACGTCCGCGGTGAAATCGGTCTGCCCTTGTGTGACCGGGTCGCCGAAGCGTACGAGCACGGCGCGGCGGCGGCCGACGATCTCGATGGTGAGTTTGTCGAATTCGTCGTCGAGGTCGTTGTGGATCGCGTCGCGGGCGATCTCCATGAGGGGGAGGGCACTCTTCTTGCCCGGGCCGTATGGTTCGGCGTCCTTCTTGGTGAGGACGACGCCGAGGTCGACGTCGGTCAGGGGGGTGTTGGCGTCGCCGTGCGCGACGCTCCCGTTGAAATAGGTGGTGGAGCCGGGGAAGGCCCGGCGTACTGACGCTGCCAGGAGCCGGCGTCGGCGCTTGGCCTCTGCGAGTTCGTGATCGGTCACCTGGATCTTGCGACGTCCTTCATCAAGGAGCGACGCAAGGGACTCTTTTCGAACCATCGGTACCTCTCTGTACTCGTGGCCCCCAGTGTTTCCGGTCCAGCAAACCATAGTGATTCCAGTTTTAGCAACAGCGTTTGTGAGACTGGAACTCTGCCCGGGGGTGCGAGAGGATACGAACGTATGGACGAGTTCTATGAGGTGTTCGGCGATCGGGTCCGACGAGCGCGTGCCGCCCTTGGGGTGAACCAGCAGGAGTTGGGCAACGCCGTGGGTCTCAATCGCACGTCGATCAGCAACATTGAGAAGGGGCGCCAGAGGATCGCGCTGCACATGCTTTTCGAGTTCGCCGCCGCGCTGCGGGTGGAGCCGGAGTCGTTGTTGCCGTCACCGGACGGGCGCTCGGACGTCCTGGACGAGCTACCCGAGGATGCACGCGGCTGGGCGCAGGACGTGCTGGCCAACGCACAGAAGGAGGAAGGCCGTGGCTAGGCGGGCAGAGCAGGCTGCCGGTCGCCTTCTGGCGGAGGCGGGTGAGGTGGTCGCTCCCGTCGATGTGGAACGTCTGGCTGCCCATCTCGGGGTTGTGCTCTCCCGAAGCACGTTCAAGGACGGGGATGTTTCCGGGATGCTCGTGCGTCAGGACGGCCGATCCCCTGTTGTGGGCGTCAACGACGCCCACTCCGCTCACCGTCAGCGGTTCACGATCGCCCATGAATTCGGCCATCTGCTTCTGCATCCCGGACGCGAAGTGGTGCTGGACCGGCCCGTGCGGGTCAATCTTCGGGACAAGACCTCAAGCACGGCGACGGACCGTGAGGAGATCGAAGCGAACGCCTTTGCTGCGAGTTTGCTGATGCCGGCTGACCTTGTCCGGTCGGAGCTTCAGCGACTGCCCGCAGTAGTCCGCCAGGACCCGGATCGCAGCGCTGCCGCGCTGGCAGCACGCTTTGAGGTCAGCGATTCGGCGATGGGCTTCCGTTTGATCAATCTCGGCCTGGTGAGTTGATCAAGTGTGGGGTGCTTACTGATCGCGGACTGATTCCGTCAGCGTCCAGCACAGATCCTCTGGCGTCGCGCCGGTGTGCCAGGACCTCAGGACCTGCTTGGTCGTCAGGTGGTCGAGGGTGACGGTGAGCCCACGAAGAGAGGTCCCGCACTCTCGCGCCAGCAATTCTGCTTTGGCAGTGCCGTTGTCCTCGCCAGGGGCGGAATGAGCCGCGAGGCACAGAGTGGCGAGCAGAGGGAGAGGCGCCAAGCCGTCCCGGGGGCGGCAGGCGGTGCGCAGAGCCCAGTCGGCTGCGCGGAGCCGATCTGGGCGGGCGGGATGTTGCGTGAGCAGGGTCGTGTCGAGTAGCTGGACCTCGAGTGCAGGGCCTTTGGGCGGAAGGCGGAGCAGCCACCCTGCTTGCAACAGTTCGTCCCAGCCCTGCGGTGCCGCGCCGAGGCGAAGGCTGCGCAGCACCCCGCGGGGGATCTTGGCTTGGGCCTTGTTGTTCATGCGCAGCGCAAACTGCAGGGCCATCAATCTTGCCTCGGCCCCTGTCCCGGTCGGCAGGGTGGCGGCAAGGTAGTTCAGCATTTCCCGCACACGGGTTTGACTGTCGGGTCCTCTGGGGTGGCGCCTGCGGCGTGGATTTGCTTGCCGTCGAGGCGAATCCGCAGTGGCCAGGATCGTGTCCGGAACGATAGCGGCTTGGGAGGTTGCGGCCGCACAGGCGGCGCATGCGTCCGTAAGACGCCAGAGGCGCCCGCCGCCCTCGCGACTCAGGAGAAGCCGGATCGGACCCTGACATCCGCGGTGACGGGAGTGCCAGCTGCATCCTCGCTCGTGGCATTGACATGTCCGTAGATGTGACGGCAGCAGATTTCGAGATGCGTGCCAGCCCAGGTGGGCAAGAACCTCTGCCCGGGCCGTGGAGCCGATGAGTCGCCGCTCGCCGTGGGTGCACTGCTGGCAAACGAGGACTGGCCCGCCAGGTTGCGGGCGCAGTTCCACCGTCCAGGTGCGCCTGACTCCTGGACGTGTGAAGCAGAGCCTCATGGCGTGTGCCTTCCTCCCGCCTTCGCTCGCACCGGCCTCTGCGGGCCGGAATCGGGCGCACACGCTAGTGCAGGCATCTGCCCTTCGGTTGTGGCCACCTGTCCCAAATTAGGGCAGAGGTCTGCACTGACAGGGCAGGTGTCTGCACCGTCGGATGGTCTGGTGACGATCTTCCCGCCCGACCCCGACTTCGAGGCCTTGCGCCTGGAACTCGCTCGGCTGCGGGCAGTGCGCGGGTGGACCTATGACGAGCTGGCCGCCCGGAGCGGACTGGCCAGGCGGACTCTGATCGAGATTGAGCAAGGGCGCACCATCGGCACTCTGAAGACGTGGCACGCCCTCGCTCACGCACTGAGCACTCCACTCGATCAGCTCTTCGGCGCCTTGTGCGGCCACCACGAGCCTCCCGGGCGATGTCCGGGTTCACGGCCCACTGAGGCGACCTGAGGCAACCACCCAAACCGGCGACGCCGCGCGAAAGCGTGAGCGAGTGATCGAACGCGCGTGTAGCGATTGCGGCCGTCTGGGGGACGAAGGCGGCCTAGGCGCGGGCCATGCGGCGTGTTGCCTGGCACCTTCACGGGCATGCGCCCCTCACCACGACCCCGTCGCCACTGGGACGGTAGCCCCCTCGCCGCCTGTCGTGCCCGATCGCTGCGTGTGGCTCTTGACAGCCCAGTCGGCTTCTGCGCTGCGCTCAGCGCGATCGCTGCCGTGAATGCGGCAATTCGGTCGAGCGGTACTCCCGCGGTGACGACCGATCTATTCGATTGCACCCTGGGGAACTACCAGCAGCGGGTGTGCCTGTCGACCTCCGCTGGCACGTCAGCTCGGGCATCGCTCACCCTGCCGGGGACGGCACGGCATGGTGCCGTCTGGCCCATGCCGTCATCTGTCCCGCACGCGAAGCAGTGGCCCTCCCGTCGGCCTCCGGGCTGGTTGGCCTGCGACGGGAGCTGGCTCTTCGCACCCGTCGCCTGATCGATGCCGGCGCCTTCGCACCTTCGGTGACAACGGACAGTGCAGCGCCATCCCAAGATGCATGCCGACCGGCGCGGCCCATCGTCCAACTTCTCTACGTTCACTACCTAGCAGCACATCCCGTGGACAAGATCCAATGCGTCGCCCAGACGCGCCACCGCGACCGCTGTACCCAGACGCTGCTCACCTCAGACAGCCCGGCCGGCATTTGGAAGCTGGTTCCCACGACGGCCGTTCGCGGCCAACTAGCCTTCCCGGCACAGGTCATGGCCTTGTACGACCTGGCTGCTCTGCCCTACAAGGAACAATTGCGCTGGCGTATGCAGCGCTGCTCCGTCCACGCCGCCGTCCCCTCGGCCGCAGACCTGGCGATGGCCGAGTGGGAGCCCTTCGACCCTCTCGTCCACCACGCACACATCCAGAGTCGCCTGCCGGTCGGGAGCCGCCGACCCCGTCCGGGAGGCCCTGCTCGGCACGGAGCCCGACCATGACCCATCACGTGGTTGAACTCCTGCTGACCAAACCGGTCACGCACCGCGAACTGCGCCCAGCCTGCCGCACCTTGCCACTCGGGACGAACAGCGACCGCACCCGGCTGATGACCGTCCACCCGGCCAAAACGCCAGGCCGCGCCTTAAAGTCGGTTCGCCGCCGACTTCAACACGTTTCGCCTCTCGATGTCCTGACCACCCACTACCCCAGCCCCTCTGGTCAGGTCATCCTCAACGTCGAGCTCGGCCCGGCCGTGAGAGCGCTGATCGGCCAAGCCGCGGCCGCCAGGGGAGAGCGGCCTGCCGAGTACGTCGGCCACAGCGTGACGACGCCTTGTGCCGGAGAGAAGACGATCGCTTGCGAGCATTGGCAGCGCAGGTTGAGGGGCTTCTCGCTCACCACCGTCCGGAAGAGGTGCTGGCCTGCGCAGCCCGCACCTTGTTTCACCGCGACCCATGCGTCAGCCCGGAGGCCTGTCCACGTCTTGGCATTCATCTGAGCTGCTCACTTCCGACCGCTTAGCCCATCACTCCTCGGAGCCCTTGTTGCACACGCCCACCGATGAACAGGAACGCGCCATCGAGGTCCTCCGCGACGGCCGCCACCTCGTGCTGCAGGCCGGCGCTGGAACAGGTAAGACCAGCACACTGGGCCTGCTCGCTGCGAGCACCGAACGCCGCGGCCGCTATCTCGCTTTCAACAAGGACATCGCACACGACGCCTCGACCCGATTCCCTCGGTCCGTTGTGTGCAAGACCGCCCATGCCACTGCCTACGCCGCCTTCGGTCACCGCTACGCCCGCCGCCTCAACAGCCCGCGTCAACCAGCATGGAGGATCGGGCAAGCCCTCGGGATCACCGCTCCGGTCCGCATCGGGGGCCACGAAATCAGCCACCGAGCCCTGTCGCACAGCGTCCTGCGCACCGTGACCCGCTTCTGCCAATCAGCCGATCGATCTCTGGCGCCTCACCACGTTCCGACACTGCGCGGCCTCGGAACACACGTTGAGCACGCCCAGCTCGCCGAGGCGGTTATGCCCTTCGCCCAGAAGGCCTGGGGCGATCTGCAGGATGCCGAGCAGGGCGTGGTTCGCTTCGATCACGACCACTACCTGAAGATGTGGGCCCTGACAGAACCGAAGATCGACGCAGACTTCCTCTTCCTCGACGAGGCACAAGACACCAATCCAGTCCTGGAACAGGTCTTCACCGCACAGCGTGCACACGCCCAGTTGGTCATGGTCGGTGACTCCGCCCAGGCCATCTACGGCTGGCGCGGAGCCCGAGACGTGATGACAGGCTTCGACGCCACCCACCTGACCCTGACCCGCTCGTTTCGCTTCGGCCCGCTCCTTGCAGAACAGGCCAACCTGTGGCTCGCGCTCACCGAGGTGCCCATCCGGCTGACGGGCACCGACTCGATCACCACAGAAGTTGGCCTGGTCAGCTCTCCGGACGCTGTTCTGTGTCGTACCAACATCGGGGCCATGGCGGAGGTCATGAGGCTGCTCTCGAGCGGCCACCGCGTCGCTCTGGCCCGGGGCGGGAAAACGCTGGTTGCGCTGGCTCTTGCAGCCCGAGACCTCAAGGACGGAAGGCGCACCTCCCACCCGGAACTCGTGCTGTTCGCCTCGTGGGGTGAGTTGCAGGACTACGCCGAGCACGATCCCGCAGGTCGTGACCTGCAACCGTTCGTGGAACTCGTCGACACCTACGGTCCACAGGCCATCATCGCTGCGATCGATGCGCTGACCGACGAGAAACGGGCCGACGTCACCGTTTCGACCGCTCACAAGGCCAAAGGCCGGGAATGGGCCAAGGTCAAGATCGCCGATGACTTCCCGCCACCCCCGGACGCCAACCGACTCGACGACCGGGGCTGTCCGGCTCCGGAACCCGTGAGTGCAACCGATGCCCGCCTCGCTTATGTAGCTGTAACGCGGGCCCGTCGTCACCTCGACCTCGGAGGGCTTGCATGGATCGAGAACCATGACCTGGTCTAGTGTGATGCGCCTCAAATCGCGGACTTAAGTCTCTCGCTGATTCTCGGTGGCTGGCGGAGCGACCTTGGTGGGATAGTCGGCGAGGGATTTCAGGATCTCGTCCGCGGTCTTGGTCCAGGTGAAGGGCCTGCGGTTCTCGCAGGGTCTGTGCGCCGCGTCCGTGCGGCAGGCGGAGCTGGGGATTGTCGATGCTGCGGCGCTCCCCACGATCACCCCGCCGACGAACAACCACCCGTTCGGCGCTGCTGTGATCACTAGCGAGAGAGTCGCGATCAGCGCCAAGGTCCCGAGCACCAGTCCGAGCCCGCTCCAGTCCGGATTGGCTGCCGTGTGACGAACGGGGTCGTCAGGCTTCGGGCAGCCGCTCGGCGATCACGCAGCACTATGTGTCGTCCATCTACAGCCAGGGCACCGACGGCTATTACACCGTCGAGTTCAGTGTGAAGCACCGCTGAGAGGACCACGTCATGTACCTCCAGCTGGAGTTGGATGCTGACACCAAGGAGCTGGGCAGAGGCGGTCTCGAAGAACTGCGGAGCCACCTGGAGCCGGTGACGGAACGGGTGCGGGAGGCCGGCCCCTACCCGCTCGACGGCGACTGGAGCGTCCACTGGACACGCTGCCGCGTGCCTCTGACCGAGCTGTGACCGACTGACGGCCCCAGGCTGCCCGTGCCCTGTGCCCTGTTGTTTCCGTCCAGCCGAAGGGCGGAGAGCGAGCAACTGCCGCCGGAGTCCATACGGGTGCAGGGTCCTGGGACAGCACTACCACCCACAGTTCGTCCTCTCGCCAGGATGACAGCGCCATCACCGTGAGCCTGGCGAAGAGAAGATGCTGCTCGACGACGCCAGCGGAGCCGTGCCGCAAGCACAGGTCGGCTGTTCCGCCTGGCGCTTCCGCACCGGGCGACCAGCCGGGTCATACGCCGCTACGAACGTGAGAAGCCCGGCGAGTAGGCGTATGTCAACATCGAGAAGTCCGGCAACGTACCCGATGGCGGCGGACACAGGGTCCTCGGCCGGGCAGCGAGGCTCAAGAACCGCAGGAGCGCCAGCTATAACTATGCGCACACTGCCGTCGACGACCACTTCTGTCTCACCTACAGGAAGATCGCCACCGACGAAACGAAGGAAGCCGCCACCGACTTCCGGCAGCGGTCCCACACCCTCTTCGCTCAGGCCGGGATCACCGGCGAGCGGGTACTGACCGACAACGGCGCGCTTGTTACCGCTCAGGCGACTGGCGCAACGCCCTGCCAACGCGGCCTGGATCACCCCGCAAGCACACCCCGACCTACCGGCCGCAGACCAACGGCGAGGTCGATATCTGGGCGCGTGGTTCACCGGCTCGTCGAAGAAGGCGGAGCGCCGGTCTGCCGGCGCTGTATCGATTCTGCTCGTCGAAAAGGTGCACGGGGCATCGACAAAGCGCCAACTTTGCATAAGATCTCCACTGCATCCTCTCGGAATGGGCACTGTGATGGTCCGTCACAGCTGTGGGGGAGGGGGATTCGAGGGGTAGGGGGCAGATATGCCTGATCTTGCTGTGTCCGACAGGGTGGGGGCTCCGGCGCCGGGCCAGTTGGTGACAGTTCGGAACCGGCAGTGGATCGTGTCGGGTGTGCTGGCGGGCACAGTCGCCTCCAGCGATCCGACCGGGTCGTTCACGACACCGCCCCAGCATGTGGTGAGCCTGGTGTCCATAGAGGACGACGCTCGCGACGAGGAGTTGCGGGTCGTGTGGGAGCTGGAGTACGGCGCTGTCGCGCACGACCAGCACTCCCTGCCGACCCCTGAGCGTGGCTTTGACGAGCCGCAGCGGCTGGATGCCTTTTTGGACGCAGTGCGCTGGGGAGCGGTCGCCTCGGCGGACCGCACCGCGCTGCAGGCACCGTTCCGTTCGGGTGTCCAGATCGAGGAATACCAGCTGGATCCAGTGGTGCGGGCACTGTCGATGCCGCGTACCAACCTGCTGGTCGCCGACGACGTCGGCTTGGGCAAGACGATCGAAGCCGGACTGGTGGCGCAGGAGCTGATGTTGCGCCACCGGGCTCGGACGATGCTGGTGGTGTGCCCGGCCGGCCTGACGGTGCAGTGGCGCGATGAGATGCGTGACAAGTTCGGCCTGGACTTCCGCATAGTCGATACGAAGCTGCTGAAGGAACTGCGCCGCTCCCGGGGCTTGTACGCGAACCCATGGACGCACTATCCGCGGCTGATCGTCAGTGTGGACTGGCTCAAGCGGGAGCGGCCGATGCGCCTGCTGCGCGAGGTCCTGCCCACTGTGCCGAGCTATCCGCGCGCCTTCGATCTGCTGATCGTGGACGAGGTGCACACCTGTGCGCCCTCGGGCAACGGCCGCTACGCGGTGGACTCCCAGCGCACTCAGGCCATCCGCGCGCTGGCCCCGCACTGCGAGCACCGTCTGTTCTTGTCGGCCACCCCTCACAACGGCTACCTGGAGTCCTTTACTGCGCTGCTGGAGCTGCTGGACGATCAGCGCTTCGCCCGTGGAGTCAAGCCGAACCCGGAGCAGCTCGCGCGGGTGATGGTGCGCCGCCTCAAGCGGGACCTGCCGCCCCGCTGGGACGGCACCCCACGTTTTCCCAAGCGCGTACTGCAGGAACTGCCGGTCCACTACGACGAGGCCGAGCGTGAGGCGCACCGCATGCTCTCCGTCTATGCGGCCAGCCGCCGCCGGGCGGCCGGCCAGACAGCGCAGCGCACCGCGGCGGACTTCGTCACCACGCTGCTGAAAAAGCGCCTGTTCTCCTCACCGAAGGCGTTCGCCGAAACGGTGGACACGCACCTGGCGACGATGGAGGCCCGCGCCACGGGCCCCTTCGAGCCGGACGCGAAGGCGGGGGCGGTCGGAGAGGCGGGCAGTCGTGTGCTGCGGCCACTGATCGACCGGCTTGAGGAGACCGCGGGCGACGATGAGGCCTTCGCCCCGGCCGCCACTCAGGCGCTCACCGCCGTCCGCGAAGTCGCGCCGCCGTTGTCGGACGAGGAACGCCGGTTGTTGCAGCAGCTGCGTTCCTGGGCTCGAGATGCGCAGGATCGGGCGGACGGCAAGTTCCGCGCGTTCACCGACTGGCTCGACCCGATCGTCCGCCCCAATGGCCAGTGGTCCGACCAGCGCGTCATCGTCTTCACCGAGTACCGCGACACTCAGCGCTGGCTGTACGAGCGGCTGATCGCCGCCGGCGTGCCGACCGAGCGGATCGCCCAGCTGCACGGCGGCCAGGACGAAAAAGAGCGGGAGCACGTCAAGAACGTCTTCCAGGAGTCCCCCGACCTGCCCGGCGGCGAGCCGCGCATCCTGCTAGCCACGGACGCGGCCAGCGAGGGCATCAACCTGCAGCGCTACTGCCACCGGCTGCTGCACTGGGAGATCCCGTGGAACCCCAACCGGCTCGAGCAGCGCAACGGCCGCATCGACCGGCACGGCCAGCACGCCGCCCGGGTGGAGGTCTACCACTTCGTGCCCGCCGGCTGGGAGAAGGCCGAGGCGGACCCCGACGCCTTCGCCGAGGGCACCCTGGAGAACGAGCTCTACTTCCTGCACCACGCGGCGCACAAGGTCGACCAGATCCGTGAGGACCTCGGCAGCGCCGGCGAGGTGATCGCCGCCCAGGTAGAGCAGAAGATGCTGGGCAAGCGCACCGACTGGCAGACCGCGGACGCGGAGATCACCCGCCGCTCCGGCCGGGCCGTACTGAAGATTGAACGCGACCTTGCCCGAGATCTCGAGCGACTCACCGAAACCCTCTCCAGCAGCCGCACCGACCTCAACCTCTCACCGGCCACGCTCGAGCGGGTGGTGCGCACCGGCCTGGCCCTGGCCCACGGCAAGGATCTCCTCACCGCCGAGCCGCCCCAGGGGATGCGGGCCGCGTGCTTCCGCCTTCCGCAGTTGCCCGGCGCCTGGGCCGAGGCCCGCAACGACGGTCTGTACCATCCGGTCACCGGCGTCGAGCGGCTCGTCACCTTCGACGGCGACGCCGCCGCCGACCGCACCGACGTGGTACTGCTCCACCTTGGCCACCGGCTGGTGCAGATGTGCCTGCGCCTGCTGCGCGCCGAGATATGGGCCGGCGGTGCCGCAGCGAAGCTCTCCCGCGTCACCGCCCGCCTGGTTCCCGGCGACGTCCTGCGCGCCCCTGCCGTCATCGCCCACGGTCGCGTCGTCGTCACCGGGGCCGAAGGCACCCGCCTGCACGAGGAGATCGTCACCGCAGGCGGACTGATCGAAGGCGGCAAGCTGACCCGCGCCAAGGAGACGGACCTGGCCGCCTGGCTCGCCGCCGCCACCGAGGAACTGCCCGCCACCGCCTTCCTCGACCGCCTCACCACTCTGTGGCCTGATCTGCAAGAGTCCTTGAGCCGGGCCCTCAAGGTGCGCGCCGACCAGCGGGCCCGCAGCCTGGGTGGCCTGCTCGAGCGCCGCTGCGACGAGGAAGTCGCCGGCATCGAAACGATCCTGGCGGACCTGGAGCACTCCATCCGAGGTGCCCTGAACGATCACGCCCACTGGGAGCAGGCCAGCCTCTTCGAGGTCGTAGCGGAGGCCAACCAGCTCCGCAAGGACCGCGCCGCCCTCGCCGAACGGCTCGAGGCCATCCCCGGCATGCGGGAGCAGGAGACCGCGGCGCTGCGCCGCCGCTACGCCGACCCCACCGCTCGCTACTTCCCCGCCGCCGTCACCTTCCTGGTCCCCTCCGCGCTGTCCCGAGGTGCACGCTGATGCCACGCCCCAAGAAGCCCACCGGTTCCACTCCGGCACATCAGCACGCCGACTGGCTGCGCCTGCTCCCCGCCGACGGCCCGTTCCTCGCGCTGCCCGTACTCACCGACGTCTTCCAGCACGGGCTGGACCTCGTCCCGGACGAGACCGTGGACCGCCTCAGGCAGGGATGGGCCGAGGTCAACGCGGCCCCCGACCTCCTCGCCCCTGCCTGGTCCGAGCTGATCCTGCGCGAAGTGCTCTCCTACAGCGGCCCCCTCCTGGCCGAAGGCGCTGCCGTCCCCACAGAGTTCACAACCGCACCGGCCGGTGCCGGCAGCCTGCGCCAGGACGCCGTCGCACTCGGACCCGACGGTAAGGGCGGGCGGGCCGCCCGCATGCTCCTCTATCGTCGCCCCTGGCAGGAGCGCCTCACCCGCGCATCTCAGGGCGAGCCGTCCGCTCTCGAGCATGCCGCCGAGACATGCCGCCGCACCGACGTCCCCCTCGCCCTGGTCACCAACGGTCGCCTGTGGGTCCTGGTCCACGCCCGCCGCGGCGAACCCACCACCCAGGCTACCTTCGACGCCGACATGTGGCTGGAGGAGCGGCTGCTGCTGCGTGCCTTCGCCACCCTGCTCGGCGCCCAGCGAGTCCTGCCGCCCGCCGCCGGCCCGGACGGGACGCCCACCACCAGCCTGGCCGCCCTCTTCCAGCGCAGCGCCGATGCCCATGCTCAGGTCACCGACACTCTCGGGCGGCAGGTCCGCGCCGCCGTTGACCTCCTCATCGGCGAGCTCTCCCGCCTGGACCGCGAATCCGGTGGAGAGTTGCTGGAGCAGGTCGCGCCGCGGGACGTCTACCGGGCCGCACTGACCATGATGATGCGCCTGGTCTTCCTGTTCTACGCCGAAGAACAGCGCCTGTTGCCCATCGAATCCGAGCTCTACGCCGACGCCTACGCCGTCTCCACTCTCCATCGCCGTCTGGAAGACGAGCGCAGCCTGTACGGCGACGAGATCGGCGACCGCCGCTCCGCCGCCTGGCCCCGCCTGCTCGCCACCTGCACCGCTCTACATGGCGGCAGCGAACACCCCGACCTGCGCATCCCCGCCTACGGCGGCTCCCTCTTCGATCCCGAACGCTTCCCCTGGCTCACCAGCACCCGCGTCAGCGACCGCGTCGTACGCGAAATCCTCGACGCCCTCCTGGTCCTGCGCGGCAAGCACGGCGCCGAGCAGCTCTCATACGCCGGCCTGGACGTCGAACAAATCGGCCACGTCTACGAGGGCCTGCTCGAGTTCTCCTGCCTGCGCGTCACCGAGCCCTACGTCGGCCTCGGCGGCAAGCTCGCCCCCGAACTGCCCCTCGCCGAGTTGGAACAGGCCCATGGGGAAGGGGACGAGGCGTTCGCGGAATGGCTCAAAGCCCGAGCCGGCTTCACCACGGCGACCGTGAAAAAGGCACTCACCGCCCAACCGGCCGCGGACGACCTGTCCAACCTGCACAGCGCCTGCGACAACAACGCGACCCTCGCCGAACGCATCCGCCCCTACCTCGGCCTGCTCCGCCGCGACCTGCGCGGCTGGCCCGTCGTCGGCCCCGCCGGCTCGGTCGTCCTCACCCAGGTCGGCGACCGCCGCGCCACCGGCACCCACTACACCCCGCGCACCCTCGCCGAAGAAGTCGTCGAACACACCCTCGCCCCGCTCTGCCACGCCCCCGGACCCGCGGAAGGTGCCGAGTCGGATGCCTGGCAGGTCAAGCCCGCCGAGCAGCTGCTCGCCCTGCGCGTCGCCGACATCGCCATGGGCTCCGGCGCCTTCCTCGTCTCCGCCTGCCGCTACCTGGCCGACCGCCTCGTCAAAGCGTGGAAGCGTGACGGCCTGCCCGCCGATGTCTCCTCGCTGGTCGGTGAGGACGCCGACCGGGACGAACTGGCCCGCACTGCCCGCCGCCTGGTCGCCGACCGCTGCCTGTACGGGGTGGACCGCGACCCCATGGCCGTCGAACTGGCGAAGCTGTCGCTATGGCTGGTCACCCTGGCCAAGGACAAGCCCTTCAGCTTCCTCGACCACGCCCTGCGCCACGGGGACTCTCTTATCGGCGTCACTTCTATCGATCAAATCACCGCCTTCCACTTGAAGCCCGAGGTTGGGCGGAAGATCAACGCTCGCCTGCACGGCGACATCGAGGAGGACACCGCCCGCATCGTCGCCCGCGCCACCGAAGTCCGCCAGGACATCGCGGCCATGCCGGTGGTGGACATCCGCCAGGCCCAGCTCAAGGCCCAGAAGCTGATGTACGCCGACGATCTAACCGACAAGCTCCGGCTCGCCGCCGACGCAGTGGTGGGCGCGGCGCTGTCCACCGCCGGGGAGAAGGCGAGTTCATACGACGACCGGCTGACCAGCCTCTCCGAGGAAGTCCAGGCCGCACTGCGCGGCGACGACAAGGCGGAAGAGACGACGCGAGAGCGAATCGACCGATGGCTGAGGGGCCATCGGATGGAACCTATACGCCCTCTTCACTGGCCGTTGGAGTTCCCTGAGCTGTTTGGGCCAGCAGGGAGCGGGTTCGACGCCATCGTAGGGAACCCCCCATTTGTTGGCGGTAAAAAAATTTCACCGACCATGGGTGAAGACTACAGAGCTTATATGGTTGAGCGCATTGCCAGAGGTAGGCGAGGCAATGCCGACCTATGCGCATACTTCCTGCTTCGTGACACTTCCCTGACGCCGACCGGTCGAATGGGAATCATAACCACTAATACGATCGCCCAGGGGGACACCCGTGAAGTTGGATTGGATCAAATAGTCGAACGCGGTCGAACGATATATCGTGCAGTGAAATCCCAGCCGTGGCCGGGTACCGCTGCGCTGGAAATATCGCTCCTATGGTTGGGACGATGCCATGAGAACGAGCCAGCAGTGCTCGATGACAGACGCGTACGTGGCATCACACCTGCGCTCGACGTAGTCAGTCGAGTGAGCGGAAACCCATATCGACTGACCGTCAACGCAGGCCAGTCATTTCAAGGCTCGATTGTCCTCGGCATGGGATTCGTGCTTGATCCGGAAGAAGCGCGGGCATACATAGAGAAGGATCCGCGGAACGCCGATGTCGTATTCCCCTACCTCAACGGCGAGGACCTAAACTCCCGACCGGATTGTTCGGCAAGGCGCTGGGTAATCAATTTTGGCGAGATGACCAAGGAAGAAGCCCGTCGATACCCGACATGTTGGACACGCGTCGAAAATAACGTCAAGCCAGAGCGAATCAAAAAGGATTCGAAGAAGTACCCGCGAATGGTCCATGAGTGGTGGAAATTTTGGAATCCTCGCCCTGGCCTCCAACAAGCCATCTCTGGTATCGGCCGGATATTGGCGATCGCACGCGTGAGCAAGACAGCCTTGCCGGTTTTTGTTCCTTCTGGCCAGGTCACTAGCGAACAGACAGTCATCTTTGCCACGGATCGCGATGCCGATTTGTCTCTGCTCTCCAGCGCCCATCACTATTGGTGGGCGATCACAAGGGCATCCAGCTTGAAGGGGGATCTGCGCTACACCCCCTCCGACGTCTACGAGACCTTCCCCAAGCCTGGCCTCACTGACCGCATGGACAAGGCTGGTAAGGAGTTGGACGCTTACCGCCGTACGCTCATGCTGGAGCGACAGTTGGGGCTGACAAAGCTCTACAACCAGGTACACGACCCAAAGGTGTTCGATCCGGCCATTGAGCGGTTGCGGCAGATCCACGTAGAGATCGATGATGCGGTCAACGAGGCCTATGGCTGGTCCGATCTGGATCTGGGCCATGGCTTCCATGAGACGCACCAGGGCGTCCGGTTCACCATCGTGCTAGAGGCGCAGGTTGAGGTGCTGGACCGGTTGCTGGAGCTGAACCACGCTCGCTACGACGAGGAGGTCCGCCGTGGTGCGCACTCCGGCAAGGGGAAGGGCAAGGGCGGTGGCAGCCGCGGAAAAGGCGATGACGCCGCCGTCTTCGACGACGGCGCGCTGATGCCACCGCCGGATGCCCTGTTCTGAGAATGATCTGTCGATGTGTCAGTGCCGGTCTCTAGGGTGGCCTGTATGAGTGACGAGGGTGTGCTGCAGGCGCCGACGGCAGCTGTGATCCGGGATGAGCTGGTAGACGCCGTGGTGGCGGACCTGCTCGGCCCGGTCGGCGGCGATCAGGAGGAGATCGGGGAGCGCCCCACCGACCGGTACTTGCTCGGCCGGCTGGCGCCGAGCGGCGCGGTGATCTCACCGGACGAGCAGGACAGTCTGGCGGAGGCGGAGCCCAGCGGTGGGGAGGAAGGGGACCCCGAGCCAGACGCCCCGAATGTGCCGAGCTTGTTCCCGTCGACGTTCGGGTTCACCGCTTGCGTGGACGGTGCTGTCCGCGAGCTGACGGTGTCCGCGTCGTGGGCGCGGTACGAGCAGGCTCCGGCGCCGGAGGGCAGTTACCGCTCCACCGTGTGGCGCAGGGTGCCGATGTCCGGCTCGATCACGGTGCCGCTCGCCGAGGGCGACCTGCGCCCTGGTCCCGCGCCCCTGCACCCCGACGCGCCGCACGTGCGTATACGCGGCCGGGCGCGGCGCTTCGACGGCAACTGGCTAGTCTCCCTGTTTCTCGTCAACGACCAGCCTGGCAGTTCGCACAAGCAGCAGGCGTGGCTGTTCCAGGCCGAACTGTCCGCCGCCGCCCTGGACGATGGCCCCGTGTTCCTGCGGCGCGTGACGGATCGGGCTTCGGGAGGGGACGCCGAGGACCGGAACGAGCAGAACCGGCTGGCGATGACGTACCGGTTCCATCCGGAGTTCGCCGTCGGCCACGGCGTGGCCGTCCATGTCGAGCCGGACCCGGCCGATCCGATGGCCGCGTGCCGCATTAGTACCACGGCTGCCCCCTGGTACGAGGTGCCGCAGACCGGCCTGCCCAACGCCAAGGACGACGTGGACCTGCCCGAGCTTGCCGAGCTGGTGACGGACATGGAGCGGCTGGGTGCGATGGGCCCGGCCGAGCTGCAGGCCGCTTTGATGCCGCTGGTGACCGGCTATCGGCGGTGGATCGAGGAACGCGGCGCCGAGATCGGTTCCGCACGCGCGCACTTGGACGGTTTCGCGCATGAGGCGAACGCGAATCTGTCGCAGGCGCGGGAGGCGGCGGACCGGATCGAGGCCGGCATCCGGCTGGTCGTCAGGGACGCCACCGCCCGTCAGGCGTTCGCCTTCGCCAACCGTGCCATGCACTTGCAGCGCGTGCACTCCCTCGCGGCGGAAAAGCGGCGCACCGACCCGCAGGGCATCACGCTCGATGCGGCACTGGACGCCTACAAGGACCCGCGATTCCACAGCTGGCGGCCGTTCCAGTTGGCGTTCGTGTTGTTGAACCTGCCCTCGCTGGCCGACCCCACCCATGCCGAGCGGGGACGGGAGAGCGGGATCGCGGACTTGCTGTGGTTCCCCACCGGTGGCGGCAAGACAGAGGCCTATCTAGGGCTGACCGCGTTCACTCTGGCGATGCGGCGTCTGCAGCCGGCGTGGGGCGGGCGGGACCCGCACGCCGGGCTGGCGGTGCTGATGCGCTACACCCTTCGGCTGCTGACGATCCAGCAGTTCCAGCGGGCCGCGACGCTGATCTGCGCCTGCGAGGTGCTGCGGCAAGCCGATCGGACCACGTGGGGGGACGAGCCGTTCCGGATCGGGCTGTGGGTGGGTGGCAAGGTCACCCCGAACCGCACTGACCACGCGGACGACTGGTTGACCCGGCTGAAGAACGACAAGGGCGAGTCGCACCGCTCCTCCCCGCACCAGCTGACCAATTGCCCGTGGTGCGGCACCCCGATCAACGCCGGCCGGGACATCCAGGTCGACATGGTGCGCCGCCGCACCCTGGTGATGTGCCCGGACCCGCACTTCGCGTGCCCGTTCACCGAGTGGGCGAGCAGCGGCGAGGACCGCAGCGAGGGCTTGCCGGTGGTGGTCGTGGACGAGGAGATCTACCGGCTGCTGCCGGCCCTGGTCATCGCCACCGTGGACAAGTTTGCCCAACTGCCGTGGAAGGGCGAGACACAAGCCCTGTTCGGAAACGTCACGCAGCGATGCGAGCGCCACGGCTACCTGACCGCTGACCTGAAGGACGCCGACTGGGAGAGCGGATCCCACCCGGCCAAGGGGAACGCACGAGCGGCCCGCACCGTAGCGGTGAGCCCGCTGCGCCCGCCGGATCTGATCATCCAGGACGAGCTGCACCTGATATCCGGCCCCCTCGGCTCCTTGGTCGGACTGTACGAGGCCGGGGTGGACCGGCTGTGCACCTGGAGGACCCGCAGCGGCCAGGAAGTGCGCCCCAAGGTGATCGCCTCCACCGCGACCGTGCGGCGCGCCCAGCGGCAGATCGGTGCCCTGTTCCTGCGGCACACACGGATCTTTCCGCCACAGGGCCTGGACGTGAGCGACAGCTTCTTCGCCCGGCAGCGGCCTGTCCCCGACACGCCCGGACGGCGCTACCTGGGCATCTGCGCCCACGGCGTGCGCATCAAGTCCACGCTGATCCGTGTTTACGTTGCCGTGCTCGGCGCCGCGCAGCGATTGCACGAGAAGTACGGCCACAACCCGGTCACCGACCCCTACATGACACTCGTCGGCTACTTCAACAGCCTGCGCGAGCTGGGTGGTATGCGCCGCCTTGTCGAGGATGACGTCACTACTCGTCTCGCCCGGGCGGACGCTGGTGTGCTGGCCCGTCGCTATGACCTGGTGCTGCGGGAGCTGACCTCCCGGCTGTCCAGCAGCGACATCCCGGAGATCCTCGACCAGCTCGCGATCGACTTCTCTGCCCCCGGGGTCAAGAAGGGCAAGGGCGGCGGCAGGGGGAGCAAGCGGCCGATCGATGTGCTGCTGGCGACCAACATGATCGCCGTCGGTGTGGACGTGTCGCGGCTGGGGGTGATGGTGGTGGCCAACCAGCCCAAGTCGGCCGCCGAGTACATCCAGGCCACCAGCCGGGTCGGCCGTGCCGCCCCGGGCCTGGTACTGACCGTGCTCAACTGGGCACGGCCGCGGGACCTGTCCCACTACGAGCGGTTCGAGCACTACCACGCCACCATCTACCGCAGCGTCGAGGCACTGTCGGTGACCCCGTTCGCCGAACGTGCCGTGGACCGCGGCCTGACGGGAGTGCTCACAGGCCTGATCCGCAACCTGGAGGCCGACTGGAACGGCAACCTGCGAGCCCAGGACGTCGACCGCCACGGCACCCTGGCCAAGGAAGTGGTGGCCCACCTGGCGCAGCGTGCCGCCGAGACGACCGGCTCCACCGCCATCGGCGCCGAGATCGAAAAGGCCCTGGACCAGCGGCTGGACCACTGGGGCAACGAGCAGGCCGTACCCGCTCGCCGTCTGGCCTACCGCCGCCCATGGAGCAAGGCGGACGACATCGCTGGCCTGCTGCACGAGCCTGACCAGGGCCCCTGGCGGATCGCGACCTGCCCCACCTCGCTGCGGGACGTCGAGCCCAGCGTCCGGCTGCTGCTGACCGCCGACGACCTCGGTGACGACGGCGCGCCGCCCTTCCTGCCCCCGCTCACCCCGCCCGGCGCCACCGGAGGAAACCCGTGACCAGCACCGCCCCCGCCCGGGTCGGGGAACTGCGCCCCAACCAGCTGCTCCACACTTTCGGCGTCGGCGCCATCGCCGACCTGCCGCACCTGTCCGTCATGCTCCTCGGCCTGGAGGACTGGCAGCTGGATCGCGCACAGATCATTCCGGAAGAACGCCTGCTGGCCGCCGTCCGCAAGATCCTCGGGCCGCAGGTCGCCACCCTGCGCACCCCGCCCTACACTCCCGAGGAAACCGACCCCTTCGGCGACTGGACCCGCGTCGGCGTCCCTGTCGGGCTCTTCCCCCGGTGGCTGCGCTGCTCCAATCCGCAGTGCAACCGACTCGCTCCGGTGACCACCGGCCTGTTCGACCTCATCACCAGCCCCTACGCGCCCGACCGAACCCGCTACGTGCACAGCTGCCGCGGCCAGGGCCGCAACAGGCCCACCGCCGTGCCGGCCCGCTTCGTCCTCGCCTGCTCCGACGGCCACATGGACGACTTTCCCTGGATCTACTTCGTCCACCGCGGCGCCGACGCCTGCCCGGGCGGCACTCTCAAGTTGATCGGCCACGGCACCACCGGTGAGGTCACCAGCGTCTACGTCGAGTGCTCCTGCGGCGCCCGACGCGCCATGTCCGAGGCCTACGGCGAAGCCGCCGCACGGAGCCTGCCCGCCTGCCGCGGCCGCCACCCGCACCTGGGTACCTTCGCGCCCTGTGATGCCCCCGCCCGCACCGTGGCCCTGGGCGCCACCAACAGCTGGTTCGCCATGCAGATGAGCGTCTTCAGCCTCCCCAAGGCCACCGAACCCCTCGACCACGCCGTCAGCCAGTACTTCAAGCAACTGAAAGTGCTCACCGTGCTGGACGACCAGGACGCCGGGGAAGTGCTGCAGCACCTGCAGTGCTGGCCCGAACTCGAGCCCTTCGGAACACAAGCGGTCCTCGAGGCCATCCGCCGCCACACCGCCATCGCCAAGAACGGCGATACCGGCGAAGACGACGCTCTGGACCTCGCCACACCCGAATGGCGGGCCTTCACCGACCCCCGCGCCACCGACCTGCCTGACTTCAAAACCCGCCGCACCACCGTGCCGGCAACCGCCACCGAATGGCTGGACGAGGTCGTCCTCGTACCTCGCCTGCGCGAGGTCGCTGCCCTGTACGGCTTCACCCGCATCGACGCCCCCGAGTGGGGTGTCCTGGGCACCGACGAACACCGCCTCGCCCCGCTCTCCACCCATGCCCCCACCTGGCTGCCCTGTGCCGAGATGCGCGGCGAGGGCGTCTTCCTGCGCTTCCAGGAAGACCGCATCGCCGCCTGGGAGGCACTGCCCGACGTCGCAGCCCGCCAGAAGGTCCTGGTCGCCGCCCACCGCAAATGGCGCGCCCAGCGCAACCTCGACCCGGACGACGGCTGGCCCGGCATGCGCTACCTGCTGCTGCACACCATCTCCCACGTACTGATCCGCCAGCTCGCACTGGAAGCCGGCTACAGCGCCGCCGGCATCAGCGAACGCATCTACGCACGCGGCGGCACCGACCCCATGGCCGGCGTCCTGCTGTACACCGCCGCACCCGACAGCGAAGGCACCCTCGGCGGCCTCGTCGACCTCGGCCGCCCCGAACGACTCGGCCCCCTCCTCGACCAGGCCCTCGACGCCGCCGGCCTGTGCAGCTCCGACCCCCTGTGCGCCGAACACGACCCCCGCGTCCACGGCCACCTGTACGGAGCCGCCTGCCACGCCTGCCTCTTCGCCGCCGAAACCACCTGCGAACGCGGCAACCAGTACCTCGACCGCACCCTCGTAGTCGATACCCTCACCGGCCCCGCCATCGGCTTCTTCACCCCATGACCACCCTGCCCCCGCCTGGCCCGGAATCGAAGCGGACGCCCGACAGCAGCCTTCCCGCGGTACTCGCCCACCTGGCAGCCGAACTTCCCACCGCCCACCGTCGGGCTTGGATCCGCGTACTGAACACCACATCCGCGCCAACCCCGGACGCGGAAGCGTGGCTGCTCACCGCCAGTCCCGGCGGCCCCCGCACCGAACTGGCCCGAACCCTGATACGCGCCTGGAACACCGCCCAACCCGTCCCGGACGGGCCCGCGCTCGCTCTCGCCCTGCAGACCGCTGCCCTCGCTCACACCGCTGCCGCCGAGTCACGCCGCGTCGACCTCGTCGTCAGCGGCCCGGCGACACCGGCTGTGCCCGTCCGGTACACCGCCCAGGTCATCGCCGAGGTCATCCGCGCCGCCCATCAGCGCCTGCTTGTCGTTAGTTTCGCGGCCTACCGGATCCCCGAAGTCGTCACCGCACTGCACGCCGCTGCAGCTCGGGGAGTTCACCTCGACGTGATCCTGGAATCCTCCCGAGAAGCCGGAGGCCCGCTGCGCCAAGACGCCCGTACTGCTTTCGGCGCCCTCACCGCCCACTTCTGGCACTGGCCCGCGAAGCAACGACGCAACGGCTCCGGCCAGGCCTCCCTGCACGCCAAGCTCGTCGCTGCCGACGAGCACACCGCTCTCCTCGGCAGCGCGAACCTCACCGGACAAGCCCTCACCCACAACCTCGAGATCGGAGTCGTCCTCCACAACCCCGACGTGGTGGGACGCCTGGTCGCCCACTTCCGCACTCTCATGAACGACCAGCACGGCGTCCTGCAGAGGCTGTAACCCGGACGGCCAAGGCCGCAGTCAGGTACCGGCGAGATCGATCAGGCCCGGCGCACAACGCGACGTCACCCTTTCAGGTCTCTTTCGGGAGCCTTCGGCCATTCATGTCCCCTGCCAGTCCATCAACCTGCCAGGATCCCGCCCAACAAGGGGCTGGCCGTTCAGCCGCGCGTAAGAGTCAGACCCCGCACGACACGAGCACTGGTCACGGCAGCAACATCGGCGAAGGGGCGCGAACACCTCGGCCGGGCGGCGCTCCAGTCTGCGATGAGGGCGACATGGGCGATTGGGACATCATTCGGTCCGAGCTGGACACGGCCGAACACGAACAACGGGTGATCTCGGACCTCACGGCACGGATCATCGCCACGCAGTTCTACGACAGCCAATCCAGCCCGCTCTACGCCTTGTCCAGCACCGGAACGATCACAGACGACTGCGTCACCGAGATCCGTACCGCAGCCGAACACGCCACTACCCCGGACGAGCAACGTGCCCTTGGAGCACTGATCGCCTACTGCACCCGCCGCACCGACAAAGGCCCTCAACGACACTGGTCTGCCCTGAGATGGTGAAACCGCCGTCTGCCGCCGAATGTCAGGCGCTCACTCCTGGGCAGGCGTGTCTTCTGTCGGGGCACAATGTCTCATTGCTATGCCTCGAGGGGGATACAGCGATGGACAGTGCCACGGCGTTGACCTGGCGCGACCTGGAGGATCGCGGCTTTCGCGGATTCGTCCGGTTCGACGAGCTGCCCAGCACCGACGTTCCGCCGGAGAGCGGCATTTATGTGGTGTTGCGGTCTTTTTCCGCTTCTCCGCGCTTCCTGGCAACCAGCCCTACTGGGCGGCGTGGCGACCGCGACCCGACAGTCTCGATCGATCAGCTGGCCACCAAGTGGGTCGAAGGCGCTCAGCTCGTCTATATCGGCAAGGCCGATGCCGGAGGCAGAGGTGAAGCACGGGCTGAGGCGCCGGCTGCGGCAGTACAGCCGGTCGGGCGCCGGATCGTCCGGCCACTGGGGCGGCCGCTACATCTGGCAGCTCCATGATTCTTCATCGCTCTTGGTTGCCTGGCGCACGACCCGTGAGGTGGATCCGGCGCAAGCCGAAGCGGACCTGATCGACGTGTTCATCCGCCTACATGGCAAGCCGCGGTTCGCCAACTTGCGCAGCGGCAACCGCGACCAACCATCAGGCCACTGTGGTTTCGTGGACGAAGTCCTACAGTCTCAGTCGTAGGGCTTCGCCTACGAAACCGAGCAGGGGGTCCTGTGATGGACCACGCTACGCTGCGCGCCGCTGTCGTTGCCGCGCTCGCCGACACCGAATCTCTCAGCGCCAAGCTCAACGGCCTGCTCGCGGAGATCGATGGAACCGACACCGCTGTCGACCTCGGACGCCAGGGCCTGTGGACAAAGGCTCAGGTAGAGCTGCTCTGGCACAAGGTGAACCACCTCGCTGGGGTTCGGGCGCTCTTCGAGGCCACCGCCGAACGCCCCGACGAGAAGGTGACATTCACGGAGATTCTCGAGCGCTCGAAACTTCCTGAGCGTCAGCAGAGCAACGAGCACGCAGCTCTCAGCCGCATCTCCGCGCAGCTGTTCAAGGAGAAGCGCTGGCCCATCGAGAACAGTCAAGGCGGCTCCGAGAGCACCACGGGCAAGGCCGAGATGCTCTACTGGATGGACAGCCGCGTGGCCGCCTGGTGGCGCGATATCACGCAGTGACGGCTGCGGGACCGGCAGATCCTGCGCGACCTGTGCGTGGACGGCCTTATCGTCAAAACCGACCTCAACGGGCTGTCTACGACCTCGTTCAGGAGTAGAGCCGGGGACCCGACGGTACCCAACCGACATAGATTGCCTGGCGCTATAGCAGCTGGCGGGCCACTCCTTGGGCACCCGAAGACCTTGACAAGGTCTTCTACAAGGGTGCCAAGGCCTTCGCGTCCCCCTGCTGACCAAAGTGGAGAACATGGCATTCCGGGCCGCGGCGTACCCGGTCGCCTCTACAGTTGCGTCATGAAGTTCAACTTGGGTGACTCGATCTGGGAGCTGATGCTGACGAAGCGTCCCTCCGGCACACACTTCTCGCAGTCGAGTACTCCGGGCGGAAAGAGCCCGCTGGCGCGGGATGACGACAACACGCTCAACACGCACGCCGTGCTGTTCGACGGCACCAAGACGACCTTGGCGATCGCCAGCACGTGCTTCGCGCTGGGGGTCGTTGTCGCGCCGCACGTCAAGAGCGGGCTGATCAGCCTTAAGTCGAAGCTGCGCCGCCGGGCGGACGAGACCACCGACACCGAGACCCCCGTTCCCCTCACGGTTGTTGCGGAGGCCGAGCCGGAGCTGCCAGATCCCCCTCGACTGCGCGCTGTCTGACCGTCAGGCTAGGCACCGGCGCGGCCGCGAGGCCGGATCCGCAGGCCGATAGGCCGGCCGCAGGTCCCGGACACGGTTCTTGAGCACGGTCAGACCTCGGTCCCAGCCGATTCGTTCCGCGATCACCGTCGCCGGCATCTCAGGCCACTGCTTGAGCAGTTCACGGATTTCCGGCTCGACCGCATCCACGATCGAGCCCTTCGGCGCCCGCTGGTACTTCGGAGGCGCGTCGTCCGCGATTGCCCTGCGGACAGTGTTCCTCGCGATCCCCAGCTTCCTCGCGATCGCCCGAGCCGGCATCTGCTCGGCCCGGCGAAGCCGGCGGATCTCCGCCCAGTCCTCCACGCTGATCACCACTCCTCCCGGTCTGACTCAGCGAGCCAGCCCCTTGCAGGGGGTCAACTTTCAAGCGTCGCCCATGGTCCACTTTTCAGCCGTCGCCGACACGTGATGGCCACGGAGTCGTGGGCCGTCCGAAATGACACCACGCCCGGCGGCGTGGGCTGGTCAGTCGCGGACCAGAGGGCGGTGCGTCTGCGGATCGTTCGCTGCTGGTTTGGTCCGACTGCCGAGCCGCCTGTGCGCGGGAAGTGTGTCGGGCACCCAACCGCTTGAGCTTGCGGCGTACCTGCCTACCGAAGGCGAGCGGGTCGGTGGCTCCGGCCAGCAACGCCGCCTCGGCCCAGGTGCTGCCCGAGGAGTGGGCCCACATCAAGGTGACCAGCTGGTCCTCAGGCCGCAGTTGACCCAGAACCCTGACGACGCGAGGATCGTCAGGGCGTGCTCCCAGAGCCAGGGACCCCAGTTGGCGTAACCGCCACGCCGGAGGAAGTCCCTGGCGGACAGCAGGGCGACGCTGCCGTCGCGTGCACCACAGGCGCGTACGCGTCATCCGTGGGCAGGGCTATGCCGAATAGCGGACGCCGAACATGTTCAGCGTGGCGAACAGCGCGTCGATCCCTGGGAGTTCATCGCAAAGGGGGACGGAAGGGTGTCTCCAGCGGGTGGTGCGGCGGTCACAGGTGATGCTCCTTGGTCGTAGCAACAGCTTCACCTCTAGGCCGGAGGGGAGGGTGTTCCGTCAAAAAACCACTCCTGTGGTTCTCGTCACATCACCACTGTGCGCCGGACTCAGTGGACGGCGGGACTCAGTTGACCCTGGTTGGATCTAAAAGGTCCAACCAGGGTCATCAGGCACTTTGCATGCCCTCGGTGGTGTCTGGTCTCTGTCGGCGTTCTGAAGCGATGTCGACGCGCTGGCGCCCGCGTTCGCGGGAGCTGTCACCAACGTCCTGACCCGTAAAATCTAGGATTCACCGGCGGAAGCGGCTCCCGAGTCGATGGTGCTGGTGAGCTGGCGTGCGTAATCGCCAAGAACTCTCCGCAGGTCAGCGTAGTGCGGGAGTGGGTCGGGGCGGGTGAGTTGGAACCACGTGGTGCTCCGACGCTGCGCCCACCTCCGTCGCACGCTTGATGGCTGTCTAGCTGCGATGGTTCGTGGGGCGAAGAGATGCTCTCCCTGTGTCACCTGGGTCCAGACGAAGACTGAGGCTTCCTGGCGTTTGCGGTCATCAAAGTCGGGTCGTATCGATCCCGGCAGTGGCTGCATCTTGTTGATCAGGACAATCCAGGTGGTCCGGTCGAGTGCCCAGTCTTGAAGCGCCTCGCGTCTGCGCCGGTAGTCGACGAAGAGGTGCGGGTGCGCCCCCAGTTGCGAAGCAAGTTCCCGGAGTGCCGTATCGAGCTCGGTCGGATCGCAACCCGCTTGTGCCCAGAATCGGGGCTCGCTGGCAACCTTGAACTGGACCCGACTGGGGTTGATCCCAAGGAACGCTGCTGCGTCGCTCCGGGAGCCGCCCATAGACCACTGAACGAGTTGGACCGCGGCAGCCCGACGAAGGAACTTGGGAGCATGGCCAGAAAAGCGGGCGAGGTGGCGTTGATACCAGTCGTGCTCCAGGAACGCCGGGATGTGCTCAGCCCGGTAGTCGTCTCGAATCGGCGCCCGGATGCCCTGGCTGCCGCCAACCTTGCGGAAGGCACGTGTGAGGGGCTCGGTGGCCGCCTGCAACCGCTCGGAGCATGCATTCTCGTGTCGGGCCAGGAGCCGCACCCACGGTGTGTGGCTGGGGCTGGTTCGGAAGGCAGCTCGGATGAAATGTGATAAAACCCCGGAGAGGCCCTCGGCAGCAAGAACCTGGTCAGCGGCCTGCAGAACGGCGGCGCAGACAACCGGATCTCGCGGAGGCGCGTCGCGGGCCTGACGTTCGTGCGGTCCGCGCCGACCGCGGACATAGACATCGACTTTCTCGGCCGAGGCGGTGTCCATCAGTTCTCGCGCTTGCGGCCAGGATGTGCTGATCAGAGTGGCAACCACTCGCAGATCGGTGAAGTATGCAGCGGTCTCTGCCGCGGGCGCCGGCGAAGACAGACGGGTAAGAATGGCCTGTTGGAATCCGAGGGAGGCTGCAGTGGGCCGCGGCTGGACGCAATGCGGGCTGGCTTCGTTGAGCCATCCGCCGCAGGCTCGGGTCATCCGCTTCTTCGCATGCGGTTCAGCGGACGTCCACCGGCACTGCGCGGGATGAAGCGTATTGTCGTTGACTCGTGGGATCAGAAACTCGGATCCGGAACTCGGCCGACCACAGTGCGGGCAGAACGGCTCCAGAAACTGCTCATGTCTGATGCAAGCGAAGACGACGGGCAAATGCCATGACTTGTGCCAAGGGCCTCCGTGCAGACGCTGGGTAGTTGTTGAATCGCCGGCCAGGCAAGAGGTGCAGAACCTCGGGGAGCTGAGGAACAGCCAGGGGTCTGCCCATGTGCGCTGGAACTGATCGAGGGAACGCATGATCGATGGATAGCGGTCATGCCAGGACAACAGGGTCAAGTGAGTGACTTCTTGTGGGGACAGTCCTGTCAGATGGGCGAAGCCCTCGACCTGCGACGGCGCGAGGTCCAACAGCAGTTTGCGGGAGATGCGGTTGCGGTGAAACCCGTTGGCCAAGCCCGCCATGCGGGCCAGGTGAAGAGGCGGAAGGCCGAGTCGGTGAGAAAGCCGAAGCAGATAGCTGACCAGGGATTCTCCCGTCAAGGGTTCGAGACTTCGGGGCAATGGATGCATCACGGCTCCATCCGTCAGGCGCCCGCGCGGGCAGCCGGGCCAGGGTCATCGAAAACGGTGTTTCGGGGTCGTTTCGCCCGCGTGGCCTTCTTGGCGGCGGTCTGTGGCGCGGCCGGGATCACGGGCTCATCCGGCGGCTGCTCTGGCGCGTCGCGCCGGAGCACGATCTCGTCCAGCAGGCTCTCGTCGATCATTTCCTTCCCGGACTCCATGGCTTCCTGGGCGCCGTCTTCGAGCAGGCGTCCCAGCAGGCCGATGACACCGCCGGTGCGACGCATCAAGTACTCCGGCATACTGCCGTCGGTGAGCATGCCCTGCGTCGCGTTCATCAGCCGCAGGTGCTTCTCGATTCCCTTCAGGTGATTGACGAAGGCCGCGATCTGTTCCGGGGTGGTGTAGCGGAACCGGTCGATCTCGATGAGCTCGAAGCGGTGTTCCGTCTGGGTGACCTCCAAACCGTGGATGCGGGTCGACTCCAGCGGTGGCATCTCCCATTGCCGGGTTTTCTTGTTCCACTTAGCCTCACGGAGCAGCCCGATGCCCGAGATGTTGACGCCGGTCAGGATCAGAGTGACGTCCAGGCTCATAAATGCCCGCATCAGGTCGAGGACGTCCTGGTCGTCGGCTCTGTGCATCCGCAGCCGGTTGATGTCGTCCAGAATCAGAGCTTTGACGCCATGGTCATAAAGGGAGTCGGCGACCTGCCGTACCAGTTCCGGCAGAGTGGCCGACTTGCGGGTCGGGGCCCGGAAGAAGCCTAAGATCGACGTGCAAAGGCTTTTCGGGGTTGCTGTCACCGGGGTCGAGACATAGACGACCGGTGCGTGGAGATCACGGGTGCCCGGCAGAGCCTGGGGGTTGAGGTGGCTGTGGAGTTCCAGCCACTGCTTTTCAAAGACGGCTCCGGCTGAGCAGACAGACGCGGTCTTGCCGTAGTTGCCCCAGCCGCTGATCATGACGCCGGCGCGGGTCGGGTCGTTCTTCTTCCTCGTGTTGCCGCTCAACCGGCGCCGGATCAGCTTGCCGACCTTGTCGTGCATGGGGGTGTCCTGCAGCGGGAGGTTCGCGTTAGTCAGCTCCCGGTAGAGGTCGTAGTCGTACTGGCGGCTCTCAGGGAGCATCGACCACTGCTGCGGGGAGATCGTCGGAGCGGGGACGAGTAGGTCGTAGCGGGTGCGGTAGTGCTGCCAGCCGGCGTAGGTGTCGAGGGGCGGGCGGGTGCCCAGGATCAGCTCGGCGATCCTGGCTCGTGAAGGCAGGCCGTCCAGCGGATCATCGTGAGAGAGGGCTCGGGTCACGTGTCGTCCTCCTGGACAGGTGTATCGGCTTCCGAGTCGTCGGGGGGCGGAAGCCGGAACATGGGACGCCGGTTTAGGGCCTCGTGCAGCGTTGCCGGGGCCACGGGCTTGACGTCGGCGAGGGCTTCTTCGCGTCGTCGACGGCGGTCGGCGTCGACCGCGTGGTCGATCGAGCGGGCGTGCTCGGCCCAGGCCGCGGGCATCTCAGCCCGAGCTGGCTCATCCGCGATGGCGGGTGCGGCGGGGCGGTCAGCGGCCGCAGCCTGTGCGCGGGTGATCTCGCGGGCTTGGGCGACGCGCTGCTTCTTTCCGGCCTTCTGCTTGGCCTGGGTGGGCCATTGATCGACTGGGGTGACCGAGCCGAGGATCCCGAGCAGATGTTCCAAGAGCTGGCTCTCAGAGTGAATCCTGATCTTGTTCGCCCTCACGCGTGTCAGCAGGGCGTCGGCGGTCTTGTCCGAGAATGCGGGGATCTCGCCTTCGGGCGGCAGCCCTCGCCAGCGCAGGATGTGCCAGGTCTCGTGGTCGGCAGGGTCCTGGAAGAAGACCTGCCGGCGGTCCCTTCGGTCACTGCGGACTACCCACTTGCCCGCGTGTTTGCCGCCTCGAGCGGAAGGGTGCAGGAAGCGCGGCTCATCGAGGACCGGGTGGTGATACCAGAGCCCGAGGATCTTCACCCCGCGTCGCGGATGGATCTTCACGTGGTGTTTGCGCAGGACCTTGTAGTAGAAGCTTGGTTCGGGGAAGTCCAGGTCGAAGCCGCCCTGTTCCATCGCCGCAGCGAACAGGGTGTTGGGGCTGTGGTCATCACCCGGCGCCCAGCTCGGGGCGTATTCGCCTAGTTTGCGGTTCTGCCAGATCTGGACGATCCAGGTCGCGATAATGTGCTCGGCCTGTGCGAGCGTGAGGCTCGCATCGCGTTCCGGGTCGGCCCCGCGGTCCGCGACATCGCCGCCGGTGAAGCCCAGCAGGTGCTCGAAGAGCATGGTCTGGATGGTGAGGAACTGGCGCTCGACTGCGAACTTGTCGGTCTGCCGCAGGACGCGAGCGGGCAGGATCCGGCAGCCGATCTCCCGTTCGGCTTCCATCAGGTCGTGGTTCTTGTAGGGGCCGCCGTGGTCGGTGGTGACCGTCTCCGGGGCAAAGAACGGCAGAGCGGCGACCCGGTGCCCGGTGAACTCGGCGATCACCTCGGCCGACACCCCTGCGTAGGGCCATTCCATGTCCTCGCCCCAGCCGTCGCGCATCGGAAGCGGCAGCATCACGTCCCGCAGCAGCATCGCGATGTCGACCGAGGTGTCGGACTGGAGCGTGAGCCGGAAGGCCGGCAGCCCGTGCGTGTAGAGATCGAGCGCGAGGGTCAACGTCGCGGTGACCGCGTCCCCGAACACGGTCTCGCGCAGCTTCACCGGCATCGGGGTCGAGTCCAGCACCAGAACTTGGCCCGGCCGGTGGACCACCATCCGGCCGGAGACCCCAGCCTCCGCGGCGGCCTCGGCCGTCCGCGCGTAACGCGGCCGGGCTCCGCCGGGGCCGAACCACTCCGCCCCGACGTGGTCGAGCGTCGAGCGGGAAGGGATCTTCTTGATCGGAAACGCAGGGAACCGCTCGCTCATGTACTGGTGCATCAACCGGTGCTTGGCGGACATGCTCAGGCGGGCGCGTTCGTTGCACTCGGCCTTGACGGCGAAGATCGCCTCGCGGACCTCCTCGGTGATGCTGCGGTGCCCGCTGCGTCGCCGTGTCCAGCGCCCGTCCGCGCAGGCCAGCAGAAGACTGTCGCGCGAAAGCGCCGACAGGCGCTCCAGCGTCCGGTAGCTGAGGTGCTGCAGACCAAGACGGACCGCCTCCGGGCGAGGCATCGCCTTTATCTCTGCGGCCTTTGCGTAGCGGCGCTGGGTCAGCGTCGTGCGGTCCGGATCGTAGGCGGGCCGGGGCTCACCTGGCAGGGCCCGAGCCGGATGGCCCTCCCGGAACCCCCTCTCGGCTTCTAGCACATGCGAAGCCCGCAGCCGGGCCCGTTCCAACTGGTCCTCGGTCAGGTCGGCCAGTGTCCTCGGCTGCCGGGAGACCGGCGACGGGCGACCCGCCTCTTCGGCCGTCGCCAGGAGCCGCAGATCGGGATGGTTGAGGAGCCAGCGGAACGAGCGGGTCTCCGTGCGGCCGTCGTCATCCACGAGGAGGAGCCGGCCGAACTGGCCATGGACGCCTTCGATCGTCCACTCGACGCCGTTGAGCGTGACCCGCCTGCCAGGCGCGATCTGCAAGAATCCTCTCGCTGCCATCACGCCGCCCAGATCAGCGAGCTGTCCCGCAGGGGACTGCCCAGGTCAACACCTAGCTCGCGCTGCCAGAGCAGCCGGACAATGTTCGCCCGGCCCACAGAAGGCACGCTGGTCGCGCCCGCCAGCTCGGAGAACGTCATCACCTGCCCCTGCTGCCCGCCGATGGCGGAGAGCAGCTGGTCTCGCGTGCCGAGCAGGTCGGCCGTCGGCCGTCGGCGCGAGGACAGGTGATCGAGGACGCTCCAGACATGCGGGCGCCAGCCCGCGACTACCGAGTACCGCCAGCCGCAGGCCGCCGCCACTTCCCTGGCCGCCGCGAACTTCAGTGCGTCCTCTTCCTTGATCAGCTCCATCGGGCGCACGTCCAGCAACCACATTCCGCCGCCGATCACGGCCAGAAAGTCCGGGATGTGCCAGGCCTGCCCGCCCACATGCTCGAAGTCCACCCGGAACGGCTGTGACAGCACCTCCGATGCCCTCAAGAAGTCCAGCGCGACCAGCAGCCGCATCTCCTCCAGCGACTCAAAGCCGTGCTTCCTGCCCGTAGAGGCCATCACTTCAAGCCCGGGGCGGTGCCGCTGTTTCGCCTGCCACGTGAACCCGCGCATTGGGCGGGACGACAGCACCGGTACGTGGGCCATATCCCGGATCGGCCAGCAGACCTTGCCGTCGCCCACCTGCCATGTCGAGCTCCACCGACGTACCCAGTCGTCCCCGAGCCTAAGACGTTGTTTCAGTTGGTGAGCTTGCGATAGCTGATGAGTGCTGCGGCGATGCCGACGAAGGCGAGGAAGTGCTCGGCCTTGCGCTCGTAACGGCGGTGCAGGCGGCGGCAGCCGGCCAGCCAGGACACGGTTCTCTCAACCACCCAACGGTGACGGCCCAGCCGCTGTGAAGACTCGGCACCCTTACGGGCGATGCGGTGACGGATGCCCCGCTCACGAAGCCATCTTCGCAGGTGAGGGTAGTCGTAGCCCTTGTCGGCGTGCAGCTTGGCCGGCCGTCGGCGGCGAGGCCCGCGGCGGGAACGGATGGGCGGAATGCCACGCACCAGCGGCTGCAGGCCCAGGCTGTCGTGCGTGTTGGCGGCGGAGATGCCCAGCGACAGCGGCAGCCCGTTGCGGTCGGTGATCAGGTGGATTTTCGATCCGCTCTTGCCGCGGTCGGTCGGATTCGGTCCGGTCAACGGCCCCCTTTTGCCGCCCTGAGGCTGACGGAGTCGATCGCACACCGCGACCAGTCCAGCTCACCGCGGGCGCCCAGCTCGTCGAGGAGCACCCGGTGGAGCCTGGCCCAGACACGGCCCCGGCTCCAGTGGGCGAAGCGCCGGTAGACGGTCGGCCAGGCCGGACCGAAGACCGGCGGCAGCTGCCGCCAGGTGCAGCCCGAGGTCGCCACGAAGATGACCGCGGCCAGCACCTCACGGTCCCCGGACCGCCGCCGGCCACCGCCCTGCGGACGCCTGACCTCCGTGGGCGGCACCACCCGCCGGAACAACTCCCACAACTCATCGGGAACCAGCCGTTCCACCAAGCCCACCATGAACCGCTCAACGACTCGCCAGCACCAAAGGAAACGCTGTCTAAGTCGATCCCGAAGTCCGACGTCCCCGTTGTATGCCGTGACAAGCTGGTCCAGATGACTCGAATCCGACGGGATCTGCGCCCTCGTTACCTCGCTCACTCACCCACAGCAGCACTACTCGGTCGATGAAGGGGCCAGTTCTTCGTAACTGGTCGCAACGGAGCGTCACGAGACCAAGATCCGCCCACTGAAACTCTCATCCGCCAACTAAAAGTCGCAGTCACAACAGGGTGGACCACCCGCATCCCGTCATTGCATAAAACTGCTGCTATCCGTATAGTCATGCCCTCAAGGAGGAGGACCCATGCCAGTACGAGCAGCAGTGGCCGGAGCGAGCGGATACGCCGGAGGTGAGGTTCTCCGGCTGCTTCTGGGGCATCCGGAGGTGGAGATCGGGGCCGTGACCGCGCATGGGAACGCGGGGCAGCGGCTCGGGGCGGTGCAGCCGCATCTGCTGCCGCTGGCCGGGCGGGAGCTGGTGGCCACGACGGCCGAAGCGCTGGCCGGGCACGATGTGGTGTTCCTCGCGCTGCCGCACGGGCAGTCCGCGGCGGTGGCCGAGGCCCTGGGGCCCGAGGTGCTGGTGGTGGACTGCGGGGCGGACTTCCGGCTGGCGGACGCCGCGGACTGGGAGAAGTTCTACGGTTCGCCGCACGCCGGCACCTGGCCGTACGGGCTGCCCGAGCTGCCGGGGGCGCGCGAGGCGCTGCGCGGGGCGCGGCGTATCGCGGTGCCGGGGTGCTATCCGACGGCCGTCTCGCTGGCGCTCTTCCCGGCGTACGCGGCGGGGCTGGCCGAGCCGGAGGCCGTCGTGGTCGCCGCCTCCGGCACCTCCGGCGCGGGCAAGGCGCCCAAGCCGCACCTGCTGGGCAGCGAGGTGATGGGCTCGATGAGCCCGTACGGCGTGGGCGGCGTCCACCGGCACACGCCGGAGATGGCGCAGAACCTGAGCGCCGCGGCGGGCGAGCCGGTCACCGTCTCCTTCACGCCGACGCTCGCGCCCATGCCCCGCGGCATCCTCGCCACCTGCTCGGCCAAGGCCCGGCCGGGCGTGGACGCGGCCGACGTGCGGGCCGCGTACGAGAAGGCGCTGGGCGACGAGCCGTTCGTACGGCTGCTGCCCGAGGGGCAGTGGCCGTCGACCGCGGCCGTGTACGGGGCCAACACCGCGCTGGTGCAGGTGGCCCTGGACGCGGCGGCCGGCCGGATCGTCGTGGTCAGCGCCATCGACAACCTGACGAAGGGCACCGCCGGAGGCGCGGTGCAGAGCATGAACATCGCCCTCGGCCTCGACGAGGCCACCGGGCTCTCTACGATCGGAGTCGCACCGTGAGCGTCACGGCAGCCAAGGGTTTCTCGGCGGCGGGCATCGCCGCCGGGATCAAGGAGAACGGGAACCCGGACCTCGCCCTGGTGGTGAACAACGGGCCGCGACTGGCCGCCGCCGGCGTCTTCACCAGCAACCGTGTCAAGGCCGCCCCGGTCCTGTGGTCCGAGCAGGTCCTCAAGGGCGGCCGGGTCTCGGCCGTGGTGCTGAACTCCGGCGGGGCCAACGCCTGCACCGGCCCCGAGGGCTTCCAGGACACCCACGCCACCGCCGAGAAGGCCGCCGAGGTGCTCAAGGGGCACAGCGCGGGGGAGATCGCCGTCGCCTCGACCGGGCTGATCGGGGTGCGGCTGCCGATGGACAAGCTGCTGCCGGGCATCGAGAAGGCCGCCGTCGAGCTGAGCGTGCACGGCGGGGAGAAGGCCGCGATCGCGATCAAGACCACCGACAGTGTGCACAAGACCGCGGTGGCCGGCGGGGACGGCTGGACGGTCGGCGGGATGGCCAAGGGCGCGGGGATGCTCGCGCCGGGGCTGGCCACCATGCTGGTCGTGCTGACCACCGACGCGGACCTGGAGGCGCCGGTCCTGGACCGGGCGCTGCGGGAGGCGACGCGCACGACGTTCGACCGGGTCGACTCCGACGGCTGCATGTCCACGAACGACACGGTGCTGCTGCTGGCCTCCGGGGCGTCCGGGGAGGTGCCGGAGTACGACGCGTTCGCGGACGCGGTCCGTACCGTCTGCGACGATCTGGCACGGCAGCTCATCGGCGACGCGGAGGGCGCGACCAAGGACATCCGCATCGAGGTCGTGAACGCGGCGAGCGAGGACGACGCGGTCGAGGTGGGCCGGTCCATCGCCCGGAACAACCTCCTGAAGTGCGCCATTCATGGTGAGGACCCGAACTGGGGGCGGGTGCTGTCCGCCATCGGCACCACCTCCGCCGCCTTCGACCCGGACCGGCTGAACGTCGCCATCAACGACGTGTGGGTGTGCAGGAACGGGTCGGTGGGCGAGGACCGGGACCTGGTCGACATGCGCTACCGGGAGGTACGGATCACCGCCGACCTCAGCGCCGGCACCGAGTCCGCGGTCATCTGGGCCAACGACCTCACCGCCGACTACGTCCACGAGAACAGCGCGTACTCGTCATGAGCGCCCGCAAGCACACCGCGCTGCCCAAGGCCCGCACCCTCATCGAGGCGCTGCCCTGGCTGACCCGGCACCATGGCAAGACCGTCGTCATCAAGTTCGGCGGCAACGCCATGGTCGACGAGGAGCTGAAGGCCGCCTTCGCGCAGGACGTGGTCTTCCTGCGGCACGCCGGACTGCGGCCCGTCGTCGTGCACGGCGGCGGCCCGCAGATCAGCGCCCAGCTGGACCGGCTGGGCCTGGCCTCGGAGTTCAAGGCGGGCCTGCGGGTCACCACGCCCGAGGCGATGGACGTCGTACGGATGGTGCTCGCCGGACAGGTGCAGCGCGAGCTGGTCGGCCTGCTCAACCAGCACGGCCCGCTCGCCGTCGGCATGACCGGCGAGGACGCCCACCTGATGACCGCCACCCGGCACTACGCCGAGGTGGACGGCGAGCGGGTGGACATCGGGCGGGTCGGCGAGGTCACCGCGATCGACACCGGCGCCGTACAGGCCCTGCTGGACGACGGCCGCATCCCGGTCATCTCCTCCGTCGCGCGCAGCGCCGACGAGGGCGACGGGACCGGCGTCTTCAACGTCAACGCGGACACCGCGGCGGCGGCCCTGGCCGCGGCCCTCGGCGCCGAGACGCTGATGGTCCTCACCGACGTGGAGGGCCTGTACGAGGACTGGCCGAACAGCGACGAGGTGATCTCCCGGCTCACCGCCACCGAGCTGGAGAAGCTGCTGCCCGACCTGGCCAGCGGCATGGTGCCGAAGATGCGGGGCTGTCTGCACGCCGTGCGCAACGGGGTGCACACCGCCCGGGTCATCGACGGCCGGGTCCAGCACTCGATCCTGCTGGAGATCTTCACGGACGAGGGGATCGGCACGATGGTCGTGCCGGACGAGCCGACGGACGCCGCGGGCACCACGGACACCGCAGGCGCCACTGGCCTCGCGGACAGCGCGGGCGCCACGAACACCGCGGGTACCACGGACACCGCCGGCGTCGCGGACATCAAGGGCAGCAGCGAGACCGAGAAGGCGGGAGCGGCATGAGCGGCACGGCCACGGACACGACACTCACCGCGGCGTCCAACACCACGCTCACCGAGCGCTGGCAGGGCGCCATGATGGACAACTTCGGCACGCCCCGCGTCCCCCTCGTACGCGGCGAGGGCGCCCGGGTCTGGGACGCCGACGGCAACGCCTACCTGGACTTCCTCGGCGGCATCGCGGTCAACGCCCTCGGCCACGCGCACCCCGCCGTCGTCCGCGCGGTCTCCGAACAGATCGCCACCCTCGGCCACGTCTCCAACTTCTTCGTCGCCGAGCCGACCGTCGCACTGGCCGAACGGCTGCTGCGGATCGCCGGCCGGCCCGGCCGGGTCTACTTCTCCAACTCCGGGGCGGAGGCCAACGAGGCCGCCTTCAAGATCGGCCGGCTGACCGGGCGCCCGCACATGGTCGCCACGACCGGCGGATTCCACGGCCGCACCATGGGCGCCCTGGCCCTCACCGGCCAGCCCGCCAAGCAGGACCCGTTCCGGCCGCTCCCGGGCGAGGTCGACTTCGTACCGTACGGCGACGTCGAAGCCCTGCGCGACGCCGTCACCACCGAAACGGCCCTCGTGATCATCGAGCCCCTCCAGGGGGAGAACGGCGTCGTCGTCCCGCCGCCCGGCTACCTCGCCGCCGCCCGCGAGATCACCGCCGCCACCGGCACCCTGCTCGTCCTGGACGAGATCCAGACCGGCATCGGCCGTACGGGCCACTGGCTCCAGTCGCAGGCCCAGGGCGTCGAGGCGGACGTGATCACGCTGGCCAAGGGCCTCGGCGGCGGCCTGCCCATCGGCGCCACCCTCGCCTTCGGCCCGGCCGCCGGTCTGCTCACCCCCGGCTCGCACGGCTCGACGTTCAGCGGCAACCCGGTCGTGTGCGCGGGCGCGCTCGCCGTACTGGACACCATCGAGGCCGACGGGCTGCTCGACCACGTCAAGCGGGTGGGCGAGCGGCTGCGTGGCGGGATCGAGGCGTCGGCGCACCCGCTGGTCGGCCAGGTCCGCGGCGCGGGCCTGCTCCTGGGTATCGTCTTGTGCGAGCCCGTCGCACCGCAGGTGCAGCGAGCGGCCCAGGACGCGGGCCTCCTGGTGAACGCGGTCGCGCCGGACGTCATCCGGCTCGCCCCGCCGCTGATCGTCTCGGACGACCAAGCGGATACGTTCCTCCGGAAGCTCCCCGCCGTCCTCGACGCGGCCCTCGCGGGGGCACACGGGGTACAACGATCCGGAGACTGACGACAACGATGACCGAGGCGCAGGACAACGAGACGCCGCACGGGGGCGGGGGCCCCGCCGTACCGCAGACCCGCACCGCCCGCCACCGCCGGATCGTGGACATCCTCAACCGGCAGCCGGTCCGCTCCCAGAGCCAGCTCGCCAAGCTGCTCGCCGACGACGGTCTGTCCGTCACCCAGGCCACGCTCTCGCGCGACCTGGACGAACTGGGCGCGGTCAAGATCCGCAACACCGGCGGCGAGCTGATCTACGCGGTACCGAGCGAGGGCGGCGACCGCAAGCCGCGGGCGCCGCTGGGGGAGTCCGCCAAGGAGGAGCGGATGCGCCGGCTCTCCGGCGAACTGCTCATCTCCGCCGAGGCCTCCGCCAACCTCGTGGTCCTGCGCACCCCGCCGGGCGCCGCGCAGTTCCTCGCCTCCGCCATCGACCAGGCCGAACTGCACGACATCCTCGGCACCATCGCCGGCGACGACACGCTCATGCTCATCAGCCGCGACCCGGCCGGCGGGCAGGCGCTCGCCGATCACCTGCTGAACCTGGCGCAGAAGGCGCGCTGAGGTGTGCTGAGGCGCCCGCGCTGAGGCGCCCGCGCCGAGGTTGCGCTGAAATCGCCGAGGCGCCGCGTTCTGGCCGAGCCCCCGTCCGGCCGCTGTACTGGGACCGTGTCCCGGCTACGGCGGCCGGGCGGTACGCGGCACGGGAGGCGCGATGCTGGCAGTACGCGCACGAGCGTTGTTCGACGGGGTGGGACCAGGTCTGGTCGAGCAGCCCACGGTACTGATCGAGAACGGCCGGATCGCGGCCGTACGCCCCGGCGGCATACCGCTGGTCGGCACCGAGATCCTCGACCTCGGCACCGCCACCCTCCTCCCCGGCTTCATCGACACCCACACCCACCTGGCGTTCGACGCGAGCGACGACGTGATCGGCCGGCTGACGGCGGCCGACGACGCCACCCTCCTGGAACGTATCCGGGCCGCGGCGCGGGCCTCGCTGGCCGCCGGGGTGACGACCGTACGGGACCTCGGCGACCGCGGGTACCTCACCCTGCGCCTCCGCGCGGAAACGGCCCGGAACCCGGCCGCGGGCCCGCACATCGTCGCCTCCGGCCCACCGCTGACGACCACCCGCGGCCACTGCTGGTTCCTCGGCGGGCAGGCGGAGGGCGTGGCGGGCGTCCGCGCGGCGGTACGGGAACGGGCCGAGCGCGGCGCGGACGTCGTCAAGGTCATGGTGACCGGCGGCGACCTCACGCCCGGCTCCGACCCGTACAGCGTGCAGTACGGCCGCGACGAACTGCGCGCCGTCGTGGACGAGGCCCACCGCCACGGCCTGCCGACCGCGGCCCACGCCCACGCCGTCACCGGCATCCGCGAAGCCGTCGCGGCCGGCTTCGACACCGTCGAGCACTGCTTCTTCCTCACGGAATCCGGCGTCGACTTCGACCGCCGGGTGATCGAGGAAATGGTCCGCCGGGCCATCCCCGCCTCCCTCACCCTCGGCGCCCTCCCCGGCGGCCCACCGCCCCCGGCCCACATCGCCCGCCGCATCCCGTCCCTCATCGCCGGCCTCACCACCCTCCGCGAAGCCGGCGTGACCATGGCCCTCGGCAGCGACTCGGGAATCTTCCCGGTCAAGGCCCACGGCAGCTACCCGTACGGCATCACCGCCATGACCGACTTCGGCTTCACACCGGCGCAGGCCCTGCGGGCGGCGACCTCGACGGCGGCGATGGTGTGCGGGGTGGGCGGGCGGAAGGGGCGGATCGCGGCGGGGTACGACGCGGACCTGATCGCGGTGGGCGGAGATCCGCTGGCGGACGTGGGGGTGGTGCGGGAGGTGGTGGCGGTGGTGCGGGATGGGACGAGGGTGGGGTGAAGGGGCCGCCGCGTATATACGGGACGATGCCGTTATACGGGACGATGCCGTGCCGCCCCGGTCTCCTCGTTCTGAAGGAGGGGCGCCTGCTCGTGGAGGCGCTGCGACGGCGTCCTCTCCGGCGTACGCGGTCATGATCGCCGAACCTGCCGCTGAAGTGCACCGCAGGCGGCAGAAACGATCGAGGGCCCTGCTCCACCGAAGTGAAACAAGGCCCTGACCTGCGACTCTTACGAGTCGGGACGACAGGATTTGAACCTGCGACCCCTTGACCCCCAGTCAAGTGCGCTACCAAGCTGCGCCACGTCCCGGTGCTCGCTTCGGCCGGGTTTCCCCGGTCGCGGCGTGCAGAAGAAAAATACCCTGTCCGGGCCCCGGAATCCAAAGCGGGGTCGTTTCGGTGGCTCGCGGGGTTGGCCGGCGGAGGTGCCGGGGTGGCCGGAAGGGGCTTGGAGTGGGCCTGCGCGGCGCCCCGTGCCGGGCCGGGAAGTGCCGGGCGGGGTGGGGCGGTGCGTGGTTGCATGGCGGTATGGGTGATCAGCGCGGAGAGATCCGGCAGCGCCGGGTGTACGAGGAGCCGGAGGCCGCGGACGGGACGCGCGTGCTCGTCGACCGGCTGTGGCCGCGGGGGGTGGCGAAGGACGCCGCTCACCTGGACGAGTGGTGCAAGGACGTGGCGCCTTCCGGTGAGCTGCGTACCTGGTACGGGCATCGGGCCGAGCGGTATGCGGAGTTCGCGCAGCGGTACCGGCATGAGCTGGCCGAGTCGCCGGCCCGGGAGGTGCTGGGGCGGCTGCGGGAGTATGCGGCGGCCGGGCCGCTGACCCTGCTGACCGCGACCAAGAGCATTGAGGGGAGCCATCTGACGGTGTTGGCGGAGGTGCTGGAGGGGGTGGAGGAGTAGGAGACAGGGAGTCGGCAGGCGGGGCGGGGGCAGGGCGCGTCGTTCGGGTGAGGTGCGTTGACGAATCATGCGGTGGAGTGCATAGTTATGCCTATCAGTGAATGCACCGCCGTAAGGAGAATCCCGTGACCGAGCGCGTCGTACTCGCCTACTCGGGCGGTCTGGACACCTCCGTCGCCATCGGCTGGATCGCCGAGGAGACGGGCGCCGAGGTCATCGCCGTGGCGGTGGACGTCGGCCAGGGCGGTGAGGACCTGGACGTCATCCGCAAGCGCGCGCTCGCCTGCGGTGCCGTCGAGGCGGAGGTCGCGGACGCCAAGGACGAGTTCGCCGATGAGTACTGCCTGCCGGCGATCAAGGCGAACGCGCTGTACATGGACCGGTACCCGCTGGTCTCCGCGCTGTCGCGGCCCACGATCGTCAAGCACCTGGTCGCCGCCGCCCATAAGCACGGCGCCACCACCGTCGCGCACGGCTGCACCGGCAAGGGCAATGATCAGGTGCGGTTCGAGGCCGGGATCTCGTCGCTCGCTCCCGGTCTGAAGTGCATCGCTCCGGTCCGGGACTACGCGATGACCCGGGACAAGGCGATCGCGTTCTGCGAGAGCAAGGACCTGCCGATCGCGACGACCAGGAAGTCGCCGTACTCGATCGACCAGAACGTCTTCGGGCGGGCCGTGGAGACCGGCTTCCTGGAGGACATCTGGAACGCGCCGATCGAGGACGTGTATGAGTACACGGCCGATCCGGCGGCGCCGCGCGAGGCCGACGAGGTCGTCGTCACGTTCGAGGCGGGTGTGCCGGTCGCGATCGACGGCAGGTCCGTCTCCGTGCTCCAGGCCATCCAGCAGCTCAACGAGCGGGCCGGTGCGCAGGGCGTCGGGCGGATCGACATGGTCGAGGACCGGCTGGTCGGCATCAAGTCCCGGGAGGTCTACGAGGCCCCGGGCGCCATCGCGCTGATCACCGCCCACCAGGAGCTGGAGAACGTCACCGTCGAGCGCGAGCTGGCCCGCTACAAGCGGCAGGTCGAGCAGCGGTGGGGCGAGCTGGTCTACGACGGTCTGTGGTTCTCGCCGCTGAAGCGGGCGCTGGACGGGTTCATCCAGGAAGCGAACCAGGCGGTGTCCGGTGACATCCGGATGACGCTGCACGGCGGGCGCGCGGTGGTCACCGGGCGGCGGTCCGAGCAGTCGCTGTACGACTTCAACCTGGCCACCTATGACACGGGCGACACCTTCGACCAGTCGCTGTCGAAGGGCTTCATCGAGATCTTCGGGATGTCGTCGAAGATCGCCGCCAAGCGGGATCTGGCCTAGCCACGGACCGTCCGTTTCGAATTCCGTCCCCGGGGCCGGTGCGTCCGGCCGCCGGGGGCCGGTCCGTACATCTCACCATCCACGAGGAGCTAGCAAGTGAGCAGCAACAGCGGTGACGTCCGGCTCTGGGGCGGGCGGTTCGCCGACGGGCCCGCCGAGGCCCTGGCGAAGCTGTCCGCGTCCGTGCACTTCGACTGGCGGCTGGCGCCGTACGACATCGCCGGATCCCGTGCGCACGCCCGCGTCCTGAAGAAGGCGGGGCTGCTCACCGAGGACGAGCTGACGCGGATGCTGGAAGGGCTGGACCGGCTGGAGGCCGATGTGGCCGACGGCGGATTCACCGGCACCATCGCCGACGAGGACGTGCACACCGCGCTGGAGCGGGGCCTGCTGGAGCGGCTCGGCCCGGACCTCGGGGGCAAGCTGCGGGCCGGCCGGTCCCGTAACGACCAGGTCGCCACGCTCTTCCGGATGTATCTGCGGGACCACGCCCGGATCATCGGCGGGCTGATCGCGGATCTCCAGGAGGCACTGGTCGGTCTCGCGGAGGCGCATCCGGATGTGGCGATGCCGGGCCGTACGCACCTCCAGCACGCGCAGCCGGTGCTGTTCGCGCACCACGTCCTCGCGCACGTCCAGGCGCTGTCGCGGAACGCGGAGCGGCTGCGGCAGTGGGACGCGCGGACGGCCGTCTCGCCGTACGGATCGGGGGCGCTGGCCGGGTCCTCGCTGGGCCTGGACCCGGAGGCGGTCGCCGCCGACCTCGGGTTCGAGGGCGGCAGCGCGGCCAACTCCATCGACGGGACGGCGTCGCGGGACTTCGTCGCCGAGTTCGCCTTCATCACGGCGATGATCGGCGTGGACCTGTCCCGGATCGCCGAGGAGGTCATCATCTGGAACACGAAGGAGTTCTCCTTCGTGACCCTGCACGACGCCTTCTCCACCGGTTCCTCGATCATGCCGCAGAAGAAGAACCCGGACATCGCCGAGCTGGCGCGCGGCAAGTCCGGCCGGCTGATCGGCAACCTGACCGGCCTGCTGGCCACGCTGAAGGCGCTGCCGCTGGCGTACAACCGGGACCTCCAGGAGGACAAGGAGCCGGTCTTCGACTCCTGCGACCAGCTGGAGATCCTGCTGCCGGCGTTCACCGGGATGATGGCCACGCTGACCGTCAACCGGGAGCGGATGGAGGAGCTGGCCCCGGCCGGGTTCTCGCTGGCCACGGACATCGCCGAGTGGCTGGTGCGGCAGGGCGTGCCGTTCCGGGTCGCGCACGAGGTGGCGGGGGAGTGCGTCAAGGAGTGTGAGCGGCACGGCATCGAGCTGGACGAGCTGAGCGACGAGCAGTTCGCCGCGATCTCGCCGCATCTGACGCCCGAGGTGCGGACGGTGCTGAACGTGCCGGGCGCGCTCGCCTCGCGCAGCGGCCGGGGCGGCACGGCCCCGTCCGCCGTCGCCGTCCAGCTGGCCGAGGTCAAGACGGACCTGGCGGCGCAGCGGGCGTGGGCGGACGCCAAGGGCTGAGCGGAAACCTCCGGGCTCCGGCCCCCTCGCGGCAGGCGAGGGGCCGGAGCTGTTTTTTGCGTGCGCGGCCCTCCGTGTGGGTGAGACTTGCGCGCCGCTAATGAGACATCTATGTCTCATTCGGCTATTCTGTGTCTCATGGCCGTAGACCGAGAACACGTACTCAGAGAGGCCGCCGGCCTGCTCACCCGTAAGGCGACCGCCGGAATGGACGAGATCGCCCGGGCCGCGGGGATCAGCCGGGCGACCCTGCACCGCCACTTCGCGGGGCGCGACGCCCTGATCAAAGCGCTGGAGGAACTGGGCATCCGGCAGTTCACCGAGGCGCTGGACGCGGCCCGGCTCGACGAGGACGACGCGGTCACGGCACTGCGCCGGCTGATCGCCGAGTCCGAGCCGGTCGCCGGCTTCCTCGCCTTCCTCTACACCGAGAACCAGCTCTTCGAGGGCGAGCAGGTCAACGAGGGCTGGGACCGGCTCGACGCCCGTATCCACGCGCTGTTCCGGCGCGGCCAGGAGGAAGGCGCCTTCCGGATCGACCTCACGCCCGTCTGGCTCACCGAGGCGCTGTACGGACTGATCGGCGCCGGCGCGTGGGCCGTGCACGAGGGGCGCGTGGCGTCCAAGGACCTCACCCATTCGATCGCCGAGCTGCTGCTCGGCGGCATCCGACGGAGCATGGAGAAATGAGCAAGCCCGCCAAGGAGACCGCGGAGCGCACCGGCGCCACCGCGGAGCACCAGCCCCGCCCCGGACGCTGGCTCGCGCTCGCCGTCCTGGTCCTCGCCGTTCTGCTGGTCGGCGTGGACGCCACCGTGCTGGGCCTGGCCACCCCCTTCCTCAGCGAGGACCTGCGGCCCTCCGGCACGCAGCTGCTGTGGATCGGTGACGTCTACTCGTTCGTCATCGCCGGACTGCTGGTCTCCATGGGCAGCCTCGGCGACCGCATCGGGCGCAAGAAGCTGCTGCTGACCGGCTCGGTCGTGTTCGGCGCCATGTCGGTGCTCGCCGCGTACGCCGGCAGCCCGGCCATGATGATCGTGGCGCGCGCCCTGCTGGGTGTGGCGGGCGCGACGCTGATGCCCTCCACCCTCGCCCTGATCCGCAACCTTTTCCACGACCCCCGGGAGCGCAGCCTCGCCATCGGCATCTGGGGCGCCATGGCCTCGGCGGGCGCCGCCGTCGGCCCGGTGCTCGGCGGGTTCCTGCTCGGCCACTTCTGGTGGGGCTCGGTCTTCCTGATCAACCTGCCGGTGATGGCGCTGCTGGTGCTCGTCGGCGCCAAGGTGCTGCCGGAGTCCCGTAATCCCGATCCCGGCCCGTGGGACCTGATCAGCGTGGGACTGTCGCTGGTGGGCATGGTCGCGATCGTCTACGCGATCAAGGAAGCGGCGGTGCACGGCATCCGCTGGGACATCGCGGCGGCCGCCGTCCTGGGCGCGTTCGCCCTCATCACCTTCGTACGCCGTCAGCAGACGCTCGCCTCACCGCTGCTGGACATGCGGCTCTTCAAGAACCGCGGCTTCTCCGGCGCCGTACTGGCCGACCTGCTGACCATCCTGGGCCTGTCCGGGCTGGTCTTCTTCCTCTCGCAGTTCCTCCAGATGGTGCAGCTGCGCTCGCCGCTCAACGCGGGGCTGGTCGAACTGCCCGCGGCGGTCGGCGCGGTGGGCGCGGGGCTCGCGGCCGGGTACGTCGCCCGGCGGCTGTCCGTACGGCTCGTCGTCGCCGGCGGCCTGGCGGTGGTCGGCCTGGCCCTGGCCGGCTGCATCGGCCTGGGCCAGGACACCAGCACCCTCACGCTGGGCACGATCCTGTTCGTCGTCGGCATCGGCGCGGGCTTCGCGTTCACCGTCACCGCCGACGTGATCCTCTCCAGCGTGCCCAAGGAGCAGGCGGGCGCCGCGTCCGCGGTCTCGGAGACGGCCTACGAACTGGGCGCCGCCCTCGGCATCGCCCTGCTCGGCTCCATCGTCACCGGCATCTACCGGGACTTCACGACCCCGGCGGGGGTACCGGAGGCGTCCGCCGACGCGGCGCGGGAGTCGCTGGGCGGAGCCGTCGAGGCGTCCGGCACGCTCCCGGCCGACGCCGGGTCGAGCCTGCTCGCGGCCGCCCAGCACTCGTTCGTCGACGGCCTGGACACGGCCGCCGGAGTGGGGGCCGCCGTCCTGCTCGCCGCCGCCTGCGCCGCGTGGTTCCTGCTGCGCGGCCAGCGGCTGGCGGACAGTCCTGGAGAAGCGGAAACGGCGCCGGAGGCGGTACGGGGCTGAGCGCGGATGATGTCGGTAACCGGGCGGGGGACGGCCGTTGTCCCCCGCCCGTTCACGTGCCGGTCGCCTCGTGTGGGCCGGGAGGCTCCCATGGCTCGTTTGACTCTCCAGTCGTTCCCCCGCACTCGGGCACTCTCAGGAGGGTGACGACCTTGGCAGAGCTCGGCAGACGCATGTTCTTCACCGCGGCGGGGGCCCTCGCCACCGTCACCGCGGTCGGCACCCACGCCTTCGCTTCCGGCCACGCGCGCGACGCGCGGTCCGCGGACGAGTACGTGGACGTGCAACTGCTCAACATCACCGACCTCCACGGTTACCTCCAGGCGGCGCCGGCCGGCAACTCCGTCATCACCGGCGCCGGCGGCAAGAAGTACACCGTGGGCGGCGTGGCCTACATGGCCGCGCACCTCGAACGGCTGCGGGCCGGCCGTGCCAACTCCCTGTTCTTCGCGCCCGGCGACCTCTTCTCCGGCTGGGAGTTCCCGGCCGAGTCGCTGGCCGACGAGCCGACCATCGAGGCCCTGAACCGGATGGGCATGAACTTCGCGTCGGCCGGCAACCACGAGTTCGACAAGTCGCCCGCCTTCCTCTCGCAGCACATGGTGGACGGCATCTCCTACCCGACGGTCGACTGGGACAACTCCTTCCTCGACTCCGCCGGGCAGCGCTTCCACGGCGCCGACTTCCCCTACTACAGCGCCAACATGGTGTGGGCCAAGGACGGGCGTACGGTGCTGCCGCCGTACAACGTCGAGTGGGTGGACGCCGGGCGCGGCCGCCGGCTGCCGGTCGGGTTCATCCATCTGACCGTCCTCGGCACCGAGACCATGCCCGCCTCCTACCAGCCGGGGCTGCGCACCCTGGACCAGCTGGCCACCGCCAACCGCTGCGCCGCCGAACTCAAGGCCCGCGGCGTCAACGCGATCGTCCTGAGCATGCACGACGGCGCGGTGGCCGGCGGCGACTTCAACAGCGGCACCAACCCCTCGGGCCCCGCCTACGAACTGGCGCTGCGCTGCTCGCCGGACATCGACGCCATCGTCTGCGGCCACTGGCACACCGCCTTCAACCTGATGGTCCCGGACCCCAACGGGGTGCGCCGCCCGCTGGTCGAGGCGGGCTGCCACGGCCAGATCATCAACGAGATCAACCTCCGGCTGGACCCGTCCACCGGCAAGGTCGTCCGCGAGCTGACCACCTCCACCAACCACCCCAACACCCGCGACGTGGCCCCGCACCCGGAACTGGCCGAGGTCGTCAAGTACTGGGCGGGGTACGGCACCCGGCGCGCCGCCGTGCCCCTCGGCAAGCAGACCGGCTCCTTCACCCGCACCCGCAACGCGGCGGGCGAGTCCACCATGGGCGACCTGGTGGCCGACTGGGCGCTGTGGGCCGGGCGGCAGCCCCAGGGCCCGATGAACGACGCGAACCTCGACCCGCCGGTCCCCGCCGACCTGGCCGTCATCGCCATCGCGCCGCGCCTCGGGCAGGCCATCATCGCCGGGGACCTGGTGTACGACGCGGCGACGGGCGGCACGGTGGCGTTCGGCAAGGCGTGGAACGCGGTCGGCTTCGGCGACCCGATCGTCACCGCGACCGTCACCGGGCAGCAGATCCACGACGCGCTGGAACAGCAGTGGACCGTGCCGGCCGGCGGCGGTCTGAAGTACGCGCCGCTGGCGGTCTCCGCCAACGTCCGCTACAGCTTCGACGCGACCGGCCCGGCGGGTGACCGGGTGGACCCGGCCGATGTGCTCATCGACGGCAGGCCGCTGGACGTGTCGCGTTCGTACCGGATCGCGGCGCCCTCGTACACGCTGCTCAACCAGGACGGGTACCCGGCCTTCACCGGCTTCACCAAGCCCTTCCGGCACAACCGCGACTTCGAGAGCTTCGTCGCGTACGTCAAGGAGCGGCAGCGGATCGAGCCCGCGCCGCTGAACCGGGTGACGGTCAAGAACGGCGGCGTCACGGGCGCGCGCATCGGGGAGATCCACGCACCGGAGCGGCTGCGGAGCGCGGCCGGCGCGGTGCTGCCCCGCGCCGAGGCCGCGGCGCTGGCCGCCAACCGGCCCACGGCGGAAGGATTCCGCGTGCCCTGCTGAGCCGTACGGCCGTCCGCGGACACGTCAAAGCGCCGGTCCCCGCCCGGAGTTCGGACGGGGACCGGCGCGTCGTGGGTGTGCGGGGTCAGGCCGCGCGGGCCTTGGTGGCGTACATGTCCACGTACTCCTGGCCGGAGAGCCGCATCACGTCGCTCATCACCTCGTCGGTGACGGCGCGCAGCACGTAGCGGTCGCGGTCCATGCCCTCGTAGCGCGAGAAGTCCAGCGGCTCGCCGAAGCGGCAGGTCACCGGCGCCAGGTGCGGACGGCCCTTGCCGCCGGGCTGCACCTTGTCGGTGCCGATCATCGCGAACGGCACGACGGGCGCGCCGGTCATCAGCGCGAGGCGGGCGATGCCCGTGCGGCCGCGGTACAGGCGGCCGTCGGGGGAGCGGGTGCCCTCCGGGTAGATGCCGAACGCGTGGCCCTCGTCCAGCACCCGGCGGCCGGTCATCAGTGCCGCGACGCCGCCGTGCCCGCCGTCCCGGTCCACCGGGATCATGCCGGCGGTGGTGAAGAACCAGGCCATCAGGCGGCCCTTGAGGCCCTTGCCCTTGACGTACTCGTCCTTGCCGATGAAGAACACCGGCCGCTTCACGATGAGGGTGAGGAACAGCGAGTCGATGAACGTGACGTGGTTGCCGGCCAGGATCACCGCTCCGCTGTCCGGGATGTGTTCCGCGCCCTCGACCTTCGGGCGGAACAGGACACGCATGACGAATCCGAGAAACGCCTTCAGCAGAATGCGGGACAACGGGCCCTCCGGTCGTGGGTGGTCTGCGGCGGTCGCCGCGGGCGTGCACGGGTATGCAGCCCTGGACGATACTCGTCGGCCGCGCACGATCGCACATCGGGTTCATGGGACCGATACGCAGAGTTGACGCGGGTTTTCCGGGCGTTTCGGACCACGTCTCCCGTTCGAAAGGTGTACGTGCCTAGGATCGCTCCGACCCATTGACAGGTGCCGGACACCCTCGCCGGTGCCCTGGAGCAAGGAGCGCGACATGCAGGAACGGCAGCTGCCGGGACGCCGGACGGTACTGGGTGCGGCGGCCCTCGGCGCGGGCGCGGCGGTCTGGGGCGGCGCCGGTACGGCGAGTGCCGCGAGCTCCCGGGGGCGCGGCCACGGCACGCACGGCGAGCTGCCCGTCCCGCTGATCGTGGGCCACCGGGGCGCCAGCGGCTACCGCCCGGAGCACACCTTCGGCTCCTACCAGCTGGCGCTGGACATGGGCGCGGACGTCATCGAACAGGACGTGGTGCCCACCAAGGACGGCCATCTCGTCTGCCGGCACGAGAACGACATCACGGCCACCACGGACGTCTCGGCGCACCCGGAGTTCGCGGACCGCAGGACGACGAAGACGGTCGACGGGGTCGAGCTCACCGGCTGGTTCACCGAGGACTTCACGCTCGCCGAGCTGAAGACACTGCGGGCGAAGGAGCGCATTCCGGGCACCCGGCAGCACAACACCCTTTATGACGGCGTGTGGGACGTGCCCACCTTCGAGGAGGTCCTGAAGTGGGCCGACCGCGAGGGCCGCAAGCGGGGCCGCCGTATATGGCTGCACATCGAGACCAAGCACCCCACCTACTTCCGCAAGCTGGGCCTGGGGCTGGAGGAGCGTCTCGCCCGGCTGCTGCGCAAGTACGGCCGCCACAGGAAGAACTCCCCGAACTTCCTGCAGTCCTTCGAGCCCAGCAGCATCCAGCGGCTCGACAAGCTCGTCGACTGCCCGAAGGTCGTCCTGCTGGGCACCCTCAAGGACCGCCCCTGGGACTTCGAGGTGGCCGGTGACCCGCGTACCACCGCCGACCTGGTCAAGCCCGCGGGCCTGAAGTGGATCGCCGGCTTCGCGCAGGGCATCGGCCCGGACCTGACCGTCATCCTCCCGCGCACCAAGGATGACAAGCTGGGCAAGCCCACCTCCGTCGTCCGGGACGCGCACGCCGCCGGGCTGGTCCTGCACCCGTACACCGGGCGCAACGAGAACACCTTCCTGCCCGCCGACTTCCGCCGCGGCAGCGACCCGGCCGCGTACGGCGACGCGCTGGGCTACTTCAAGAAGTGCCTGGCCACCGGCATCGACGGCCTCTTCTCCGACAACTGCGACACGGCGCTGCTGGCCGCCGCGGAGTTCCGCAAGCACTGACCGCCTCCCCGCCCGGAGGCACCCCGCACGACCCGTGTGACCGGGCCGGCCCCGCCCCCATGACTTCTCATCTGAGTTGGGAATGTCACAGAGGAGCTTGAGGCCGGTCCGTTCCCGTTGCCCGGAACGCCTGCGCAGAATGCTCACGGCGGAGATTGCCGCTGCCCGAAACCGGGGAGTCCGGGAGGAGCAGCGTCAGTCACGCCACGACGGCGGCGTGCACCACACGGCTCCGTCGGTCAGGGCAACGGTCCGGGCGCACCCTCACACCCTCTGCACGCCCGGCCGCACCGAACCGAATAAAGGGGAGGCATACGCGCATGGGCATGAGCGTGACCATCTCGGCGGCGACCGACCAGGACGCCGAGCAGATCCTCAAACTCCAGTACCTCTGCTACCAGCCGGAGGCCGCGCTGTACGACGACTACTCGATCGAACCGCTCACCCAGACCCTGGATGACCTGCGTGCCGAACTGGGCGACGCCTGCGCGGTGGTGGCCCGGCTCGGCACGGAGGTCGTCGGGGCGGTACGCGGCACGGTCGACGCGGACGGTACGGCCGCCATCGGCAAGCTCATCGTCCACCCGCGCATGCAGCGCCACGGCCTCGGCGGACGGCTGCTGACCGCCGTCGAGGAGCGGCTGGCCGCCGAACGCTCCGCCAAGCGCTACCGCCTGTCCACCGGTCACCGCAGCGAGGGCAACCTGCGCCTGTACCGCAGCCACGGCTACGCGCCCGTCGGCACCGAGCAGGTCAGCTCCCGGCTCAGCGTGATCACGCTGGAGAAGGAGGCCGCTCCCACGGGGGCGGACGGCACGCCGCAGGCCTACGTGGCGAGCGCCTGACCGGCCGGAGCCGCGCAGCGGCGGCCCGCCGGGGAACGCGTCACGCCCGGCGGGCCCGCCGCAGCCACAGCAGTCCGGTCACCGGCAGGAAGACCGGGATGAAGAGGTAGCCCATCCCGTAGTCGGACCAGACGGTGGCGTCCGGGAAGGCCGAGCGGTCCACCAGCGTCCACGTGCCGACGCCGAGCACACCGGCCAGCTCCAGCGCGCAGCACACGAGCGCGGCCCTGCGGGCCCCCTCGCCGCCGCGCACCAGCGAGAACAGGATGAACGCGTAGACCACCGCGGAGACCGCGGACAGGATGTACGCCAGCGGCGCCCGGTCGAACTGCGCGATCAGCTGGTAGGCCGCGCGCGACGCGGCGGCCACGGTGAAGACGCCGTACAGCGCCACCAGCAGCCGGCCGGGGCCGGTGCCCAGGGAACGCCGCGCGCCGTCCGCCGCGGCCTCGGGGGTCCGGGACCCCGCGGATGTCTCAGGCATGGCCGCCTCCCCAGATGTCGAACAGTCGCACTTCCAGTACGGCCAGGACCACCGCGCCCGCCGCCACGGTCGCCGAGCCCCAGCGGGTGCGCTCCGAGAGCGACAGGAAGCCGGTGGCCGGTACGCAGGCGGCGGCGCCGACCAGATAGGCGACGAAGATCGCCGTACCGTCCCGCGGTGTCTCGCCGCGGCCCAACTGCACCAGGCCCACGACCAGTTGCACCATGGCGAGCAGCGAGACCACGGCCATGCCGATGAAGTGCCAGTCCTTCGTCGGCTCGTCGCGGTACGCGGCGAAGCCGCACCAGGCGGCCAGGGCGAGGGCGGTCACACCGATCGCGACCGTCAGCGCGTCGATCACCGGGACCTCCGCGCGGCGCGGGTGCGCGCAGGGGCGGGAACACTGGTGGAAATGGCCATGAGGCGACTTTAATCGGCGGGCCGCCGCCCCTGGTGCGCGACCCCGCCGGTCACCTTCGGTCACCGGTGCCCGCCCCGGCCGGTCACCCCGTGTCACGTACGCTGGCGCAGTATGAAGATCTCCGCAGCCGCGCTGCTTTTCGACAACGACGGGACGCTCGTCTCCTCCCTGGACTCGGTGTACCGGTGCTGGACCCGGTGGGCGCAGGAGTACGGGATCACGGCCGAGGACTTCGCCCGCGTCGAGCTGCACGGGCGCCCCGCCGTCGAGATCATCGGCGATCTGCTGCCCGCCGCCCGTATACCGGAGGCGCTGGCCCGGATCGAGCAGCTGGAGTACGAGGACGTCGCGGGCGGAGTGCACGCGCTGCCCGGCACCCTCGCGCTGCTCGCCCAGCTGCCGCCGGAGCGCTGGGCGGTGGTCACCTCCGCCACGGCCCGGCTCGCCGAGGCACGGCTGGCCGAGGTTGGTATCCACCCGAAGACCCTGATAGCCGCCGACGACATCACCCGCGGCAAGCCCGACCCGGAGCCCTTCCTGCTGGCCGCCCGGCGGCTCGGCGTGGACCCGGCCCGCTGCGTGGTCTTCGAGGACGCGCCCGCCGGGCTCGCGTCCGGCCGTGCCGCCGGGATGACCACCGTGGCGTTGACCACAACGCACCGGGCCGACGAGCTGTCCGCCGATCTGGTCGTCGAGGACCTGTCGGCGGTGTCCGTGCAGGCCACGGCGGACGGCCTGGAGATCACCGCGGCGGGCTGACCCGACGTCCACGCACCGGTCGGGCCTGTCCGCCATCCGGACAGGCTTGATCGGTCCGTACACCTGTCTGGTTTACTGGCGAACATGACCACGACGAGCAACCGCACCCCTGCGACCGAGGCGACCATGACGCCCGGTGCTCGTCGTATGTGTCGAATGTGTGACCGCTGAGGGCCCCCGCCGAGCCTCGCGCCCCGAAGCGAGACCCGCCGCCCCGCGCCGTGACCGCCGTACGCCGCCGTACGCCACGGCTCCCGGCCGCCCCGCGTCACCGGAACCCGAAGCCGGGCCAGCACGCCCTCCGGGTCCCCCCTGCCGCACTTTTGCCATGAATGCCCCGTGCCCGGCGGACGAGCCGCCCGGCACACGACAGTGACGGAATTCCCTGTGATCACCACAACGGGCCTGACCAAGGTCTACCGCTCAGGAGACCGCGAAGTCACCGCCCTGGACGGCGTCGATCTGCACGTCCGTGAGGGCGAGGTGTACGGCGTCATCGGCCAGAGCGGCGCCGGCAAGTCCACCCTCATCCGCTGCGTCAACCTCCTGGAGCGCCCCACCTCCGGCACGGTCACCGTCGCCGGGCAGGAGCTGACCGCGCTGGCCGGCAGGGGACAGCGCGCCAACGCCGCGCTGCGCGCCGCCCGCAGTCACATCGGAATGGTCTTCCAGCACTTCAACCTGCTGTCCTCGCGCACCGTCCAGGACAACATCGAGCTGCCGCTGGAGATCCTCAAGGCCGACCGCCGCGAGCGCTCCCGCAAGGCCCTGGAACTGCTCGACCTGGTCGGCCTCGCCGACAAGGCCAAGGCGTACCCCGCCCAGCTCTCCGGCGGCCAGAAGCAGCGCGTCGGCATCGCCCGCGCGCTGGCCGGCGACCCCAAGGTGCTGCTCTCCGACGAGGCCACCAGCGCCCTCGACCCGGAGACCACCCGCTCCATCCTCCAGCTGCTGCGCGACCTCAACCGCCAGCTCGGCCTGACCGTGCTGCTGATCACGCACGAGATGGACGTCGTCAAGACGATCTGCGACTCGGCCGCGCTGATGAAGAACGGCCGCGTCGTCGAGCAGGGCACCGTCGCCGAGCTGCTCGCCACCCCCGGCTCCGAGCTGGCCCGCGAGCTGTTCCCGGTCGGCGGCGAGCCCTCCGGACCGGACCGCACCGTGGTGGACGTCACCTTCCACGGCGAGGCCGCCACCCGCCCGGTGATCTCCGAGCTGTCCCGTACGTACAACGTGGACATCTCCATCCTCGGCGCCGCCATGGACACCGTCGGCGGCAAGCAGATCGGCCGGATGCGCATCGAGCTGCCCGGCCGCTTCGAGGACAACGTCGTGCCCATCGGCTTCCTGCGCGAGCAGGGCCTCCAGGTGGACGTGGCCGGCGACCCGGCCGACCCCGCGACGACGGCGCCCGCCGGCGCGCTGGTGAAGGAAGGTGCCAAGTGACCTGGTCGCAGATGCAGCCGCTGCTGTACAACAACACGCTCGACACGCTCTTCATGGTGTGGTGGTCGACGTTCTACGCCGTGCTGATCGGCATTCCGCTCGGCGTCCTGCTGATCCTGACCGACCGCGGCGGCGTCCTGCAGAACGTCGTGGTCAACAAGGTCATCGGCGCGGTGGTGAACATCGGCCGGTCCTTCCCCTTCCTGATCCTGATGGTCGCGCTGATCCCCTTCACGCGCCTGGTCGTCGGCGTCTCCATCGGCCCCACCGGCGCGGTCGTGCCCCTGGTGATCGCCGCCATCCCGTTCTTCGCCCGGCTGGTCGAGGCCGCGCTGCGCGAGGTCGACCACGGCCTGGTCGAGGCCGTCCAGTCGATGGGCGGCGGCACCTGGACCATCGTCTTCAAGGTGCTGCTGCCGCAGGCCCTGCCCGCGCTGGTCGCGGCCGTCACCACCACCGTCATCACGCTGATCGGCTACTCCGCCATCGCCGGCGCGGTCGGCGGCGGCGGCCTGGGCAACCTGGCGTACACCTACGGCTACCTCCAGTACGAGACCAACCTGATGGTGATCACCATCGTGCTGCTCATCGTCCTGGTCATCGCCGTCCAGTTGCTCGGCGACCTGATCGTGCGCCGCCTGGCCGCCCGCGGCAGCCGCGGGTCCTCCGCCGTACGGGTCGGCCTGCGCAGGGCGCCCGTCCCCGCCGCAGACGGACAGCCCGCGGCCGCCACCGCCGACGCCCCCAAGGAGCGCGTCGGCGCCTAGACCGGGTCCGCACCGGACCCTCTTGAGCCCGGACCCTTTGCCGGGCGCACCCGCGCGGGACCGCCGGTCCCGCGCGTCCGAGAAACGAGATAGGGGCACTCTTCGTGCGTACCACCCGCAACATCACCGTGGCCGCCCTGGCCGCGGCAGCCGTCGCCCTCGGCGCGAGCGCCTGCAGCGCGCCCTCCGACGTCTCCTCCTCCGGCGGCAAGAAGGAGGACAGCAGCGCACCGCTGACCGTCGCCGCCAGCCCGACCCCGCACGGCGCGATCCTGAACTTCGTCAAGGACAAGCTCGCGGCGAAGGAAGGCCTCACGCTGGAGGTCCGGGAGTTCAACGACTACAACCTGCCGAACAAGGTCACCGAGGACGGCCAGGTCGACGCGAACTTCTTCCAGCACAAGCCGTTCCTGGACACCTACAACCGGAAGAACGGCACCCACATCGTGCCGGTCGTCAACGTCGCGATCGAGCCGCTCGGCGTCTACTCGAAGAAGGTCGAGAAGCTCTCCGAGCTGACCGCCGGCAACACCGTCTCCGTCCCGAACGACCCGTCCAACGAGGGCCGCGCGCTCAAGCTGCTCGCCGACAACGGCGTCATCACCCTCAAGGACGGCGTCGGCTCCGACGCGAAGCTGACCGACGTCAAGGACGACAAGGGCATCAAGCTCACCGAGCTGGAGGCCGGCCAGATCGCGCCGCGCCTGGCCGACGTGGACGCCGCCGTGATCAACGGCAACTTCGCCATCGGCGCCCAGCTCAAGCCGTCCACCGACGCGCTGGCCCTGGAGAAGGCGGAGGACAACCCGTACGCCAACTTCCTGGCGGTCAAGAAGGGCAACGAGGACGACCCGCGGGTCAAGAAGCTGGCGAAGTTGCTGAACTCGCCCGAGGTGAAGAAGTTCATCGAGGACAAGTACAAGGACGGCTCGGTCATTCCGGCCTTCGGCACCCCCAAGAGCTGACCGCCGACCCGCACATGACGTTCGTACCGGCTTTCGAGCCGTTCGACGACGGGCCCCGGACGCGCACCTGCGCGCCACCGGGGCCCGCGCGCGTGGCACATCGCCGGTCGGATGCTGCATGCTGGTGCACTCAAAGACGGTCAACCCGGCCCGAACTTCGGAGCAGCACGGTCAACGGCGTTGGAGCAGCGGCATGACATCCACCTTTCCGGACATCTCCATCAGCACGGATCGGTTGGTGCTTCGCCCGTTCGAAGAGGCCGACGTGCCCGCGCTCACGGAGATGATGAACGACGAGCTGACCACCGCCTGGACCGCGCTGCCGCACCCCTACACGGCCGACCTCGCCCGCGACTGGACCACCCGCCGGGCCCCCGCGGTGCGCACAGAGGGCCGCGGCATCGCCTTCGCCGTCACCGAGTTCCTCACCCAGCGCCTGGTCGGCACCGTCCAGCTCGACCACACCGACTGGCGGGTGCTCAGCACCGAGGCCGCCTACGTCACCGCCCCCTGGGCCCGCGGCGAGGGCTACGCCTCCGAGTCGGTCCTGGCGGTCGCCCAGTGGCTCTTCCGGGACCAGAAGTTCGAGCGGGTCGAACTGCGCACCGCCGCCGACAACACCGCCGCCCAGCAGGTGGCCCAGAAGATCGGCTGCATCAGCGAGGGCGTGCTGCGCAACGCCTGGATAGCCCGCTCGCGCACCGAGGACGGGGGCTGGACGGACATCCGTACGGACCTGATCGTCTGGAGCCTGCTGCCCGAGGACCTCGACGGCGTACCGGGACGGATGGCCGACGCCAACGGCTTCGCCTATCCCGAATGGAACTGAAGCCCCCTCCCCGGACCCCGGCCGGACGGTTTCGGCCGGGACCGGCGCGGCCCGCGCGCTGTGGTCCGGACCTCTGCGGGTAGTCTCGGCCTGCCCGCCGAACCCGGTGACCGGCCGACCGCCGCCGTGCGCCCCGCCCGGCGCGCGCGCCGGCGCGTTCCGCGGGCGCAGCCGTTCCGTACCTCCCCAGTTCTGTTCCGTAGCAAGTCAAGCCCAGGAGACTGACGACGATGGCCGACCGGGTCACGGTGATCGGGTGGGACGGTTCGCCGTTGACCGCCGCCGCCCGCTCCGCCCTCGGCGCGGCGACGCTCGTGGCCGGCGCCGCCCACCACCTCACCCTGCCCGAAGTCCCGCCGCACGCCGAACAGATCCGGCTGGGCAGTGTGGACCTGGCCGCCCGCCGCATCGCCCAGCACCGCGGCACCGCCGTGGTGCTCGCCGACGGGGACCCCGGCTTCTTCGGCGTCGTACGGACCCTGCGCGCGCCGGAGCACGGCCTGGAGGTCGAGGTGGTGCCCGCCGTCTCGTCCGTGGCCACGGCCTTCGCCCGGGCCGGCATGCCCTGGGACGACGCCCAGATCGTCGTCGCCCACAGCCGTGACCTGCGCCGGGCCGTGAACGTCTGCCGCGCGCACACCAAGGTCGCGGTCCTGACCGCACCCGGCGCCGGGCCCGCCGAACTCGCCCTCCTGCTGGACGGGGTGCACCGCACCTTCGTCATCTGCGAGGAACTGGGCACCGAACGCGAGCAGGTGACGGTCCTCACCTCGGACAAGGCCGCCGACCACGTCTGGCGCGACCCCAATGTCGTCATCGTCGTCGGCGGGGCCAGCGCCGCCGCCCAGGGCAGCGGCTGGATGGCGGGCCGGGACGTCGCCTACCCGTCGTCGCCGCGCGGCTGGGGACTGCCCGCACAGGCGTACGGCGGCGTCCTCGGCGAGGGGGAGTCCGTCCAGCTGCGCAGCGCCCAGCTGGCCTGCCTCGGGCCCCGGCCCGGCGACCTGGTCTGGGACATCGGCGCGGGCAGCGGCGCCGCCGCCGTGGAGGCCGCGCGCTTCGGGGCGGCCGTCATCGCGGTGGACGCCGACCCGGACGCCTGCGACCGCACCGCCGCGGTGGCCCGCCGGTACGGCGTCCAGCTCCAGGTCGTACAGGGCCGCGCGCCCCAGGTACTGGAGGACCTGCCGGAACCGGACGTCGTACGGGTCGGCGGCGGGGGAGCGGCGGTGGTCACCGCCTGCGCAGCCCGCCGGCCGGAGCGCATCGTCGCGCACGCGGCCACCCGCGACGAGGCCGAGGCGATCGGGCGGGCGCTGACCGACGGCGGTTACGAGGCCGAGTGCGCGCTGCTGCAGTCCGTGGAACTCGACACCTCCGCCTGGGTCGAGCGGGAACGGGCCGTGGTCTTCCTGCTCAGCGGCTATCGGGTTCCTCACCCGTGACCGGGTGCCGCCCCGGCGCGGGGTAGGCTGGCGGATCGTTGCGCCGCCGTCCCGCGTTCGGTTTCGTACGCCAATATCCGGAACATGCCGTGGTTTTGGCCGTAAATGAAGCGCTCAAGGGCGGACGTGCCGCGAGGCGCGCTCGCTCGTTCTAGCTATCGGGGCGGTCGGCGCGCCGCGGTGGAGCGCGTCGCACGAGCGGTTGGAAGGAGCACTACCAATGGGCGAGGGGTACGCATGACCGACACCGGCCAGGTCCCGGGCGAGGGGCTGCCGGAGAACGCAGGCGGACAGCCCGGACAGCCGCAGCCGGCGGCCGTTCCCTCCCCTGCCGACGCCGGCCCGACGCAGGCGCCGGGCGCGCCCCAGGCTCCCGACGCCTATCCCTACCTCGACCCCGCCGACCCGGGAGCCGAGGACGACGACCTCCTGCTGATGCCCGGAGCACAGGGCGCGTGGGGCAGCGAGCAGCAGCACCACCAGCCCGTGGTGCCGCCGCAGTTCCCCCAGCAGGCCCAGCCGCAGCAGACCCGGCCGCCGCAGGCGCCGCCCCAGCAGTCCGTGCCGGAGCAGGCGGGCCCGTACGACTCCGCGCCGCTCGGCGCCATGGCGTACGAGCCCCTGCCGCCCGAGGCCGGCGACCACGAGAGCGGCGGCCGCGACACCGGCTCGGTCGACATGAGCGGCGTACGCGTCCCGCCGCCCGCCGCGCCGCAGCAGAACCCCGCGCCGCCGCGCCGCCCGCTCCACATGGGCCCGCCGGTCCCCGACGCGAGCGGCGGCGTGGTCCGCTCGCTCGCCGACCGCGGCCCGGCCGGCGCGCCGCCGCGCGCCGCCACCGCCCGGCCCGCGCCGGGCCCCGAGTACCTGGACGTCGAGGAGGGCGCCCCGCAGGGCGATACCTCCGGCGGCGCCCCCGCCGCGCAGCAGGCCGCCGCCGAGGAGTACGCGGCCCCCGGCGCGGCGCCGCTGCCCGGGCAGCAGCCCGGCGGGATCCCCGCCGGGGCGCCGTCCTGGGACAGCGCCCCGGCCCAGGCCGCCCCCGTGGCGCCGGTCGCCGCGGCAGCCGCCGGGCCGGCCGCTGCCGCCGTGCCCACGGCTCCGGGTGCAGAAACGGTCGATCGCGGTGCTGAGGAGGCTGCGGTGGCTGGTGTGACTGTTGAGGCGGGTGAGGTGCCCGCGCCGGAGGGCACCGAGGCTCCGGCTGACGGGACGGTCGCGCCTGCCGCGGCCGAGGACGCGCCCTCCGAGGCGGCCGCGGCCGAGGGCGCGCCTACCGAGGCGGCCGCGGCCGAAGCCGCGCCGCAGGTGGTGGCCGCCGAGGCCCAGCAGCCGGAGCAGGCTGTGGCGGCGGAGCCGGTCCAGGAAGCGGTCGCCGCCGGTACGGCCGAGGGCGCGCAGCCCGTGGAGGCGCCGCAGCCCATACAGGCCGCCGAGGAGGCACCGGCCGACGTGGCCGAAGACCCCGCGGCGGACCCGGCCGAGGCCCCCGCGGCGGGCCAGGACCCAGCCGTACCCGCCGCGCAGGAGCAGGACGCGCCCCAGGAGGCACCGGCCGAGGCCGTGCCCGGCGCGGAGGAGCCGGCGGCGGAGGAGACCGCCGTGGCCGAGCAGGAGCAGGAAGCCGCGCCTGAGGCGGAGGAGCCTGCGGCGGCCGAGGAGCCTGCGGCGGGCGAGGCGCGGGAAGCCGTGGTGCAGGAAGCCGTGGTGCAGGCCGAGCAGGGTCCGACGGAGCAGGCGCAGGCCGAGCAGGCCGTGGACCAGCAGGCGGACCAGCAGGCTGAGGCGGTCGCCGTGGAGGCGGCCGCGGAGGCTTCCGGCGAGGCGGCGCAGCCGTCCGGGGCCGCCGAGTCCGCTCCGGCCGCCGATGCGCAGGCTTCGGCCGCACAGGCTCCGGCCGCACAGGCTTCGGCTGCGCAGGCTCCCGCCGCGGAGGCCGTTCCCGCCGACGCCGTTCCTGCTGATGCCGTTCCCGCCGACGCCGCTCCTGCTGACGCCGAGCAGGCCGTCGCCGCGCAGGCCGTCGCCCCGCAGCCGGAGCAGGTCACCGCCCCCGAAGGTGCCCAGCAGCCCGAGGAGGCACAGAACATCGCCGAGGTCACCCAGGACGCTCCCGGAGAAGTCCGGAACGTCCCCGCGGAAGCACAGCACCCCGAGGAGCCCGCCCAGGCTCCCGAGCCGACCCAGGCCACCGAGCAGGCCCCCGCGGCCGCTCAGCCCGCCGCCCCGGCGGACGCCCCCCGGCCCCCGGCCGAGGACGGCTCCGACGCCGGGCAGCCGGCCGTCGAGCAGGACGGCGCCGAGCTGGTCCAGCTCGGTGACACCCCGGACGCCCCGGTCGTCCTGGACGTGCCGGACGCCCCCGGGGCACCGGCCGGAGCCGTCCCCGCGCAGCCCGCCCCGGCGCCCGCCGATGCCGCACCCTCCGCCGAGGCCCCCGCGGCCCCGGATGCCACGGCCCCCGCTCCGCAGGACGGGACCGCTCCGCAGGACGGAACCGCTTTGCAGGCCGAGCCACAGGAGCCCGCCGTCCCGGCCCAGCCGGCCGGCCCCCCGGCCGCCGGTTACGACGACTCCGAGCGCGCCGCCGTGCACCGGGTCATGCGCGAGCGCCGGGACATCCGTAACGGCTTCCGTTCCGACCCCATCCCCAACGAGGTGCTGCTGCGCGTCCTGGAGGCGGCCCACACCGCCCCCAGCGTCGGCCACTCCCAGCCCTGGGACTTCGTCGTCATCCGCTCGCAGGAGACCCGGGAGCGGATGCACCAGCTCGCCGCGGCGCAGCGCGAGGCGTACGCGAAGTCGCTGCCGAAGGCCCGCGCCAAGCAGTTCCGCGAGCTGAAGATCGAGGCCATCCTCGAAACGCCGGTCAACATCGTGGTGACCGCCGACTCGACCCGCGGCGGCCGGCACACCCTCGGCCGCCACACCCAGCCCCAGATGGCCCCCTACAGCTCCGCGCTCGCGGTGGAGAACCTGTGGCTGGCGGCCCGCGCCGAGGGCCTGGGCGTCGGCTGGGTCAGCTTCTTCGACGAGCGCGAGATGGTCCGCGAGCTGGGGCTGCCCGAGCACCTGGAGGTCGTCGCCTACCTCTGCGTCGGGTACGTGGACGAGTTCCCCGACGAGCCCGAGCTGATGCAGGCCGGCTGGGCCAAGCGCCGCCCGCTGTCCTGGGTGGTCCACGAGGAGACGTACGGCCGCCGCGCCCTGCCCGGCGAGGCGCCCGCCAACCTCCTCCAGGAGACCCTCCAGGGCATCCGCCCGCTGGACGCCAAGGCGCTCGGCGAGGCGTGGGAGCGGCAGAAGCGGATGACGAAGCCCGCGGGCGCCCTCGGCATGCTGGAGATCATCTCCGCGCAGCTGTGCGGCCTGTCCCGCAAGTGCCCGCCGCCGATCCCGGAGCCGGCCGCCGTCGCGATCTTCGCGGGCGACCACGGTGTGCACGCCCAGGGCGTCACCCCCTGGCCCCAGGAGGTGACCGGGCAGATGGTCGCCAACTTCCTGGGCGGCGGCGCGGTCTGCAACGCCTTCGCCAACCAGGTGGGCGCCGAGGTCTGCGTCGTGGACGTGGGCGTGGCGGCCGAGCTGCCGGCCACCCCCGGCCTGCTGCCGCGCAAGATCCGGCCGGGCACCGCCGACTTCACCGTCGGCCCCGCGATGAGCCACGACGAGGTGCTGCGCGCCATCGAGGTGGGCATCGAGACCGCCCGCGACCTGGTGGCCGCCGGGAACAAGGCGCTGATCACCGGCGAGATGGGCATCGCCAACACCACCACCTCGGCCGCCCTGGTCTCCGTCTACACGGAGGCCGACCCCGCCGAGGTCACCGGCCGCGGCACGGGCATCAACGACGAGACCCACGCCCGCAAGATCGACGTGGTGCGCCGCGCCCTGGAGCTGCACCGACCGGACCCCGCCGACCCGATCGGCGTCCTCGCCGCGGTCGGCGGCCTGGAGCACGCGGCGATGGCCGGCCTGATCCTCGGCGGCGCCTCGCTGCGTACGCCGGTCATCCTGGACGGCGTCAGCGCCGGGGCCGCCGCCCTGGTGGCGCGCGCCATCGCCCCCGAGGCGCTGGCCGCCTGCATCGCGGGCCACCGCAGCGCCGAGCCCGGCCACGTCGCCGCGCTCAACAAGCTCGGACTGCGCCCGCTGGTCGACCTGGACCTGCGGCTCGGCGAGGGCACCGGTGCCCTGCTGGCACTGCCCGTCGTCCAGAGCGCCGCCCGCGCCATGCACGAGGTCGCCACCTTCGACTCCGCCGGAGTCACCGAGAAGGGCTGACCGCGCGGGCACGGCCCCTGCGCATGACCCCCGGCCCGCAGCCTCATAGGCTGTGGGCCGGGGGCCGTACCCTCTCACCAGGTCGCCGTACCCTCTCACCAGGCCCCCGGGGCGGCAGCCGCCCCGTCCCCACCGCCGCTCCAGTGCCGCAGCGGCGACGCGTCCCCACCTTCGCCAGCGCGCGCTGCCCGCACCACCGCGCCACCCCCACAAGGAGCCGTACCGCCATGGCCGAGCACGCCGAACACGCCGCCTACCCCGTCGGACTGCGCCTGTCCGGCCGCCGCGTGGTCGTCCTCGGCGGCGGCCAGGTCGCCCAGCGCCGCCTGCCCTCCCTGGTCGCCGCGGGCGCCGACGTGCTGCTGATCTCCCCGTCCGCCAAGCCGTCCGTCGAGGCCATGGCCGACACCGGCGAGATCCGCTGGGAGCGCCGCCGCTACGCGCCCGGCGACCTCGCCGACGCCTGGTACGCCCTGATCTCCACCGACGACCCCGAGGCCAACGCCGCCGCCTCCCAGGAGGCCGAGGACCGCCGCGTGTGGTGCGTGCGCTCCGACGACGCGGAGGCCGCCACCGCCTGGACGCCGGCCACCGGCCGCAGCGAGGGCGTCACCGTCGCGGTGCTCACCGGCCGCGACCCGCGCCGCTCCGCCGCCGTACGGGACGCCATCGTCGAGGGCCTGCGCGACGGCACCCTCGCCGCCCCGCACCACCGCGCCCGCGCCACCGGGGTCGCCCTGGTCGGCGGCGGCCCCGGCGACCCCGACCTGATCACCGTGCGCGGCCGCCGGCTGCTCGCCGAGGCCGACGTGGTCATCGCCGACCGGCTCGGCCCCCGCGACCTGCTCGCCGAACTGCCGCCGCACGTCGAGGTCATCGACGCCGCGAAGATCCCGTACGGCCGGTTCATGGCCCAGGAAGCGATCAACAACGCCCTGATCGAACACGCCCGCGCCGGAAAGTCCGTGGTCCGCCTCAAGGGCGGCGATCCGTACGTCTTCGGCCGCGGCATGGAGGAACTCCAGGCCCTCGCCGAGGCCGGCCTCCCCTGCACCGTCGTCCCCGGCATCTCCAGCTCCATCAGCGTGCCCTCCGCGGCCGGCATCCCCGTCACCCACCGCGGGGTCGCCCAGGAGTTCACCGTCGTCAGCGGCCATGTCGCACCCGACGACGAGCGCTCCACGGTCGACTGGTCGGCCCTCGCCCGCCTGCGCGGCACCCTCGTCGTCCTGATGGGCGTCGAGAACAGCGGCGCCATCGCCGCCACGCTCATCGCCCACGGGCGCGGCGCCGACACGCCCGTGGCCGTCGTCCAGGAGGGCACCACCGCCGCCCAGCGCCGCGTGGACGCCACCCTCGGCACGCTCGGCGAGACGGTACGGGCCGAAGGCGTACGGCCGCCCGCGGTCATCGTCATCGGCGAGGTCGTGGCCGTGCACCCCACGGACTGACCCACTGCCCCCCGAACCCGAGCACTCACCCCCCGCCCCACCACCGACAAGGCACCCACCCCGTGGCTGACATCATCACCGTCGACGACCCGGACGACCCCCGCCTGGGCGACTACACCGGCCTGACCGACGTGGAGCTGCGCCGCCGCCGCGAGCCGGCCGAGGGCCTGTTCATCGCGGAGGGCGAGAAGGTCATCCGGCGCGCCGGGCAGGCCGGTTACGCGATGCGCTCGATGCTGCTGTCCGCCAAGTGGGCCGAGGTGATGGGCGATGTCATCGAGGCGGCGACGGCACCGGTGTACGTGGTCAGCCCGGCCCTCGCCGAGCGCGTGACGGGCTATCACGTCCACCGCGGCGCCCTGGCCTCCATGGCCCGCAAGCCGCTGCCGACGGCCGCCGAACTCCTGGCCCGGCCCGGCACCCGCCGTATCGCGGTGATGGAAGCGGTCAACGACCACACCAACATCGGCGCCATCTTCCGCAGCGCCGCCGCTCTCGGCATGGACGCCGTCCTGCTCTCCCCGGACAGCGCCGACCCGCTCTACCGCCGCTCGGTGAAGGTCTCCATGGGCGCGGTCTTCGCGGTGCCGTACGCCCGCCTGGAGAACTGGCCCCGCGACCTGGAAACCGTCCGCGAGGCGGGCTTCCCCCTCCTCGCCCTCACCCCCGACGAGCGGGCCGTCCCGCTGGACGAGGCGGCCCCGCACCGCATGGACCGCGCGGCGCTGATGCTCGGGGCCGAAGGCGACGGCCTGTCCCCGCGGGCGCTGAGGGCCGCCGACACGTGGGTCCGCATCCCGATGGCCCACGACGTGGACTCCCTCAACGTGGGAGCCGCGGCGGCGGTGGCGTTCTACGCGGTCACGGCTGGTCGTACCAGGTGAAGGAGGCGACCCGCCAGCCCTCCGGGGTGCGGACGAACTGGAAGGACTTGGTCCCCTCGCCCTCGTAGGGGGTGCCGTCCAGGAACCCGGACTTGCGGTACGTGCCGAACCGCGACGCGATGTCGCCCGCGATCTCGGTCCGCTCGGAGGTCTCCCATTCGGAGAACTCGACCAGCCGGCCCCCGGTCAGCAGCCGCTGTCGCGGCTCGATGAACGCGTCCAGGGTGTAGACCGTGAACCGCGGGCCGGTCACCACGATCACGCCCTCCGGCAGGACCAGCCGTCGGAGCCGGGCCACCTCGGGGGTCCGGCCGCCCCGGTTGTCGAAGACGCCGAAGAACTCGGCGGTCAGCGCGTCTATCTCGGCCTTGTCGGCCCTGTCGGCCCTGTCGGCCTGGTCCGCCTGGCCGGTCTTCTCGGCACGGTCGGTCTCGATCTTGGACATGGCGCGAAATTAGCACCCGCCCGCCACCGGACGGGACGGAATGTTCGAATCGGCCACCTGCCGCCCGCCTCCAGTTGCCAGCCGCCTGCCGCCGGGCCGTCAGCCCTGCCCGGCCTCCGGCGGCAGCGTGGCGGACCACGACGCGACGTACTCCGACCGTTCGGTCCCCAGGCTCCTGGCCGGTCCCTGGCACCCCTGCGCCACCGCGATCCCCAGCGCGACCAGCAGCGTCACCGTGATGAACACGATGATCCGCTGGCGCAGCAGCCGCCGGTCGGGTCCGGGCCTGCGCGCGCCGGGCGGCGTGCGCGATCCCGTACGAGAGGTCCGGGCCGGGCGTGAACCGTTTCGGCCCGGGGTGCGTGCTCCCGGCACGGACGGGCGCGCCGACGGCCGCCTGCCGACACGGGCCTTCGGCGCCGCTTCCCCCGCAGGCCCCGCGCCCGGGGCGCCCGCGGCCGGCACGCTCGGCCCCGGCGTTCCCTGGGGCCGGACCGGCGCGGCTCCCCGGCCCGTCCCACTGCCGCGCGGCGCCTGAGGACGCGGTGTCGGCGTGTTGGCCGCCCGCCGCTCCGTACGCTGCCGCGCGTACTCCTCCGCGCGCTTTCCGGTCGGCCGGTCCGACTGCGGCCGTACGGACCTGACCCGGTCCGGAGTGCTCCGCTCAGGCGGTGCCCCGCGCTCGGGCGGCACCCCCGCGCCCCGCTCGGACGACGGGCCGCGCCCGGGCCGCATCCGCCTCCCGCCGGGCAGCGCCTCGCCGCCGGGCCCGCCCGGCATGGACAGCCCCTGCGCCTCGCGCGCCGCGATCTCCTTCAGCCGCAGCGACAGCGACAGTGTGCTGGGCCGGTCCGCCGGGTCCTTCGCCAGGCACGCCGCGAGCAGCGGTGCCAGCGCGTCCGGCACACCGGACAGCTGCGCCTCCTCGTGCACGACGCGGTAGAGCATCACTTCCGAACTGCCCTGGCCGAAGGGCGAGTCCGCCGTGCACGCGTACGCGAGCGTCGCGCCCAGCGCGAAGATGTCCGTCGCCGGGGTCACGGCCGCGCCCCGCACCTGCTCCGGCGCGAGGAACCCGGGCGACCCGACCGCCGTACCGACGTGGGTGAGGGTGCTCGCCCCGGTGGCCCACGCGATGCCGAAGTCGATGATGCGCGGGCCCTTGGGGGAGAGCAGGATGTTGGACGGCTTCAGGTCCCGGTGGACCACCCCCGCGTCGTGCACCGCCAGCAGGCCCTCGGACAGCGCGGCGCCGATCGAGGCGACCTGCGCCGGGTGCAGCGGCCCCTCGTCGTTGACCTTGTCGTGCAGCGAGGGCCCGGGGACGTACTGCGTGGCGAACCACGGCCGGTCCGCGTCCAGATCGGCGGCCACCAGCCGCGCCGTACAGCCGCCGCGGATGCGCCGCGCGGCCGACACCTCGCGGGCGAACCGCGAGCGGAATTCCTGGTCCTCGGCCAGATCGGGCCGGATGACCTTCAGGGCCACCCGCTGCCCGCGCTTGTCGGAGCCGAGGTAGACCACGCCCATCCCGCCCGCGCCGAGCCTCCGGTGGAGCCGGTACGAACCGACGACACGCGGGTCCTCGCGCCGGAGCCGCATCATCGCCATGTCCATCCCCGCTGCCCGGTCCCGTCTGACGTGGCACAGCTTACGGATTGACGGCTCGCTGTGCTGATAGGCCGCGCATGCGTCGGCGACCTGATTGTCGGTGGCCGGTGGGATGCTGACGGAGTGGGGGAAATCCGGACGCGGCGCGGTCCGGCCTCTCCCGCGTGTGCCCAATGATCCGTCGCGGAAGGGGGATTGACGCGGTGAAGGGTGACCGGGTCGAGATCGTCGTGGACGCCGGGGACACCACCCGGGCGTATGAAGTGGTGGCGAGCAGGGCAGGCCGCAGGGTCGAGACGGCGGTGCGCAGGGGAGTGGTGGAAGTGAGCGAAGTCACCCGGAGCGGCTCGGTGGTCCGTACCGCCCGCTTCATGGCCAATCGGGTCCTCGCCCTGGTCGAACACCCCGTGCCGCGGGTCGAGGAGTCCGAGGCGGCCGGGGCGGCCGGGGAGCGTCCCCTCCGGGATGACCCCAGGCCCTGAGGGGGACGTCTCCACCCAGGGGAGTACGCGCCGCGGCGTACCGTCATCCTGGCGTAGGCCGCCCAATCGGTACGACGGCATGACGCCCGCGGCCCGCGGGCTGCCTAATGTTGTCTGCAAGCGGCGGGCGAACGCACTCGTCCCCCGAGGTCAGACGCCCGCCGCCCCAAGACTGACGGGAGCGGGGCGATGTCGGACCTCTTCGGACGCACGGCTGTCCGTACGCAAGGGCGCAGGGGCGCCTCGGCGTTCGGCGGGCGGACCTCCGGGGCGCGCCGTCATCCGCTCGTCGCGGTGGCCATGGTGCTGCCGCTGGCGGTCCTGCTCGCCGTCGTGTTCGGCGGCTGGGATGCCGTCATGACACAGGCGTCGTCCGTGGCCGGAATGCTGGGGCGCTGAGGCGCCCCGGTCCCGGGAGAGCGGCCCGGGACGGGGGACTTCCGGCCGACAACCCCGTGGGGACGGGGGTGCGGCGGACGGCAGAATGGCCGGGCATCTGGGGAGATGCCCGGCCATCGGCCTGTTCGGGGGCGGCCATGGGCTGTTCCGGGCGGGCGGCGGACCGTGCGGGGCCGGGCGGCGGACCGTGGGGGCCCGGCCCTGCCGCCTTCGATCACGGCGAACCGTCCGCCCGCCTGCCGCCTGCCCGCTCCGCCGGCTTGTGTACCAAGGGGGTTGGTCCCGTATGGAGGCCCAGAGGTGCACCCGGCCGCCACCGCCCCCGGCCCGGCCGCAGGCCTACCCGGCCGCTCCGGACCCGCCCCGACAACGGCGAAGGGCCGGAGCGTGTGCTCCGGCCCTCGACCGCAGGTGTGGACGATACTGGGATTGAACCAGTGACCTCTTCCGTGTCAGGGAAGCGCTCTCCCGCTGAGCTAATCGTCCTCGGGACCGCGGCCGGGGCCGCGGGGTGCTGCGTGCGCGATACTGGGATTGAACCAGTGACCTCTTCCGTGTCAGGGAAGCGCTCTCCCGCTGAGCTAATCGCGCGGGATCCGCCCTGCCCGAAGGCGGGGGGAGCGGTCCTTGCGGACCAGTGGACGATACTGGGATTGAACCAGTGACCTCTTCCGTGTCAGGGAAGCGCTCTCCCGCTGAGCTAATCGTCCTTGGAGGTGGAGACGGGATTTGAACCCGTGTAGACGGCTTTGCAGGCCGTTGCCTCGCCTCTCGGCCACTCCACCAGGAGTGCGGGGGCTCGGGAAGATCCCCCACTTCGAGCGGACGACGAGACTCGAACTCGCGACATCCACCTTGGCAAGGTGGTGCTCTACCAACTGAGCTACGTCCGCAGGTGCCTTTCCCGGACCAGATCCGGGGAGGAACCCCGTCTCCGTTTCGCTTCCGCGTCCCGGCGACGTGTTGAACTCTAGCGGATTCCTGGGCCAGTACAAAAACGCGTTTGTGCAGCGTGCTGCGCTGCTCGCCCGATCGGGGCGGCCGGCGGGCCCCGGCCATAGACTCGAAGGCGTGAACGACCTCCCCCCGCTGGCCCGATTCGGCGGCCGTACAGCCACTGACCTGCGCGATGTCACCCGTGATCCGGAGGCCCTGGATTCGGCCGGCTGGTGGGCCGTCGTCGCCGACTACGAGGGGGGCGTGATCTGCGCGCGCTTCGGCGATGTGCGGGACACCGGGTCCGTGCCCCCGCCCGACCCCGCCCGCTGGCGGGGCCCGGCCCCCGGGGACTGGCGCAGTTCCCTGGACCGCGCCGCCTACACCGCGGGCGTACGGCGCATACGCGAGCACATCGCCGCCGGCGAGGTCTATCAGGTGAACCTCTGCCGCATTCTGAGCGCGCCGCTGCCGGATCCCGCGCGCGCGGACGTGGAAGCGCTGTCCGCCGTCCTGGCCCGCGGCAACCCGGCCCCGTACGCGGGCGTGGTCCGGCTCCCCGCACACGGCACCGAGGTCGCCACCGCCTCGCCGGAGCTGTTCCTGCGCCGCTACGGCCGCACGGTCGAGTCCGGCCCGATCAAGGGCACCGGCCGGGTCCCCGAGGACCTGCGCGACAAGGACCGGGCGGAGAACGTGATGATCGTGGACCTGGTCCGCAACGACCTCGGGCGGGTCTGCCGCACCGGCTCCGTCACCGTCCCCGCGCTGTGTGCGGTCGAGGCGCACCCGGGCCTGGTCCACCTCGTGTCCACCGTGCGCGGCGAGCTGGCGGCGGAGCACGAGAAGACGGGCTGGGCGGACCTCCTCGACGCCACCTTCCCGGCCGGTTCGATCACCGGGGCCCCCAAGCTCGCGTCCCAGCGGATCATCGAGGAGCTGGAGACCGCGCCGCGCGGCCCCTACTGCGGCGGCATCGGCTGGGTGGACGCCGACCGCGGCACCGGCGAGCTGGCCGTGGGCATCCGTACGTTCTGGATCGACCGCGCGGCCCCCGAGGGCCCGGTGCTGCGCTTCGGCGCCGGTGCCGGGATCACCTGGGGCTCGGATCCCGAGGGGGAGTGGGACGAGACCGAGCTGAAGGCCCGCCGGCTGCTGGAGGTAGCGTCGGGCCGGTACGAGCCGAGCGGAGGGAGGCGACCATGAGGATGTGGCTCGACGGGGAGCTGCGCGACGCGGACGATGCCCGGGTCTCGGTCTTCGACCACGGCCTGACGGTCGGCGACGGCGTCTTCGAGACGCTGCGGACCATCAACGGCCGTGCCTTCGCCCTCACCCGCCACCTGGACCGGCTGGCCTCCTCCGCCCGCGGCCTGGGCCTGCCCGACCCCGACCTCGACGAGGTGCGGCGCGCCTGCGCGGCCGTCCTGGACGCCAACCCGGTGCCGCTCGGCCGGCTGCGCATCACCTACACCGGCGGCCTCGCGCCGCTCGGCTCGGACCGGGGCGAGGCGGGCCCCACCCTGCTCGTCGCGCTCAGCGAGTCCCCGCGCTACCCGGACACCACCGCGGTCGTCACCGTCCCCTGGACGCGCAACGAGCGCGGCGCGCTGGCGGGCCTGAAGACCACGTCGTACGGGGAGAACGTCGTCGCGCTGGCCCGGGCCCGTGCGCAGGGCGCCTCCGAGGCGCTGTTCGGCAACACCGTCGGCCGGCTCTGCGAGGGCACCGGCTCCAACGTCTTCGTCGCCCTGGACGGCGTGCTGCACACCCCGCCGCTGTCCTCCGGCTGCCTGGCGGGCATCACCCGCGCCCTGACCGTCGAGTGGACCGGCGCCAAGGAGACCGATCTGCCGCTGGACGTCCTGGAGTACGCCGACGAGGTCTTCCTGACCTCCACGCTGCGCGACGTCCAGGCCGTCACCCGCGTGGACGGGCGGCAACTGGGTGACGCGCCGGGCCCGTTGACCGCCGAGGCGATGCGGGTCTTCGCGGAGCGGGCCGCCGCCGACTTCGACCCGCGCTGATGACGGACGCCCGGGAAACCGGGTAGAAAGCCAGCGTGACCACTACGCTGCGCCCCGCCGGCCCCGAAGAGCGACGCGCCGACGGCGGCCGGGCCCGTACGTACGAAGTCTGTGTCAACAGCCGTCCGGTGGGCCGGATAAGCCTGACCACGGACGCCCGGCTGGGGCCGTCCGCCGGGCGCATCGCGGACCTGCGCATCGACGACCCCGACCGGCACCGCGGCCGCGGCACGGTCGCGGCCCTCGCCGCCGAAGAGGTGCTGCGCGGCTGGGGCTGCCGGCGGATCACGGTGGACGTGCCGGCCGACGCGGAGGCGGCCCTGCGGCTGGCCGCCGCCCTCGGGTACACGGAGCACAGCCGCCGGATGCGCAAGGAGCTGGCCGCCCGGCCCGGGCTCCCCGCGGGCAGCGCCGACCGGCCGATGGAGGCGGCGGAGTACCCGGCCTGGCTGGCCGCGGCGCACGCCGAGTACGTCGATGTGCAGGTCGCCCACGGCATGTCCCGCGCGCGGGCGGAGGAGCGGGCGACGCAGGACCACGCGCGGCTGCTGCCGGACGGCCCGGCCAGCCCGCACCAGTCGCTGCGCGTGCTGGCCCACGAGGGCACGGACGTCGGCACCGTCTGGACCACGACGTACGACCCGGCCCGGCCCGGCGGCTACGTCATGGACGTCCAGGTGGCGCCCGAGCACCGTGGGCGGGGCCACGGCCGTACGCTCATGCTCGTCGCCGAGCGGGAAGTCCTCGCGGCGGGCCGGGACGTGCTGGGGCTGACCGTCTTCGCCGACAACGCGCGGGCCCGCGGCCTGTACGAATCGCTGGGCTACCGGACCACCGACCACTGCCTGCACAAACTGCTGCTGTGAACGGGCGCGGCCCGCCCGCCCCGGCGGGCCGCGTCAGCCCTGCCCGGCCGACAGCCGCTCGATGATCTCCTCGACGCGCTCGCGCAGGCCCTCCTGGCTCTTGCTGCCGTCCAGCAGCTCCCCGCCGATTCCGTACGTGGGCGTGCCGGTCACCCCGATCGCCTTGCCCTCCGCCTGGTCCGCGTCGACGGCGAGCAGGTGGCGGCCGTCGATGAGCGCGGTGTCCATCTCCTCGGCGTCCAGCCCCAGTTCGCCGGCCACCTCGACGAGCAGCCGCTCGCCCTTGCCGCCGAGCTCTTCCGTACGGGCCAGGACGGCTTCCACGTACGGCCAGCCCCGGCCCTGCTCCGCGGCCTCCTCGGCGGCCTGGGCCGCGGCGTACGCGTGCGGGTGCTTGGCCAGCGGGAAGTGGCGCAGCCGGATGTCCAGCCGGTCCCCGTGGCGCTCGCGCAGGGCCCGCAGGTCGTCCAGCGCGGCGGTGCAGTCCGGGCACTGCAGCTCGCACCACACGTCGAGGACGACGGGGCGGGCCGGGCCGGAGGTCGTGGCGTCGTTCATGGGGCCAGTCTCCCAGCAAGCGCCGCCGGGCCCGAACCGGGACCTGGGGAGGAGCCCGACCCCGAGATGTCCCTGAGCCCGTTCCCGATCGTGGCCCCGGGCGTCCGCGACAGGGCAGGATGGAAGGAGGAACGGGGGCGTCGCCGTGTGCGCCGCGCCGTACGGAATCGACCGGCAGGAGGACCGGATGCTGACCTCGACCGTCTGTGCCGCGGTGTCGGCGGCGGGCCTGGGCATCGCCGCGCTGACGGCCTACCGCAAGCGCTTCCTGGCCGCCACGCGCATCGCGGCGTTCTCCCTGGTGCCCGTGGGCCTGGTGATGACCGGGGTGATCGACTGGCTCACCGATGTGGTCTTCAAGCCCATGGTCTGGGCGGGATTCGGGGTGCTGGCCCTCTCCGTCGTCCTGTTCATGATCGCGAGGGTGGCCGAGCGGCACTCCCTCAAGGCCGGCGGCAGCCGCAAGGAGCGGCGGGCCGCGGCCCGGCAGCGGGGGTCCGCCGCGGTGGCGCCGGCGGCCTCCGCGCCGTCGCTCGGCGCGGGCGCCCCGGCGAAGCAGCCCGCGGCCCGGGACAAGGGCGGCGCGCCGCAGGAGGACTTCTCCGACATCGAGGCCATCCTGAAGAAGCACGGCATCTGAGGGGCGTTGCCGCTGGTGCGGGCGCCTCCGGGGCCGTCGTGCGGCCCGCGCGGGTGACATCTCGGACACCGTAGCGATCACGCAAGTGCACGGGAAGGGGTGAACTCCCGGCGCCGGGGAGTGATCCGGCCGCCGCGGCGTGATCACCTGCGCCATCATCGGCGGGAGATGAACGACGAGTGCGCCCTCCCCCGGGACCCCGCCGTCACACCGGCGGAACCCCCGTCCCCCGAACCGCGCGGCTGCCTTTACGCGCTGTCCCAGCCGCCGCTGATGCTCTTCCTCACCTTCATCGCCGTCCTCCTGCTCATCGGCGCCCTGCACGACCTCCTGTTGCTGTGAGGCGGACGGGCCGGCGCGCCGGCGTCAGCGCGTGGCCTCCCGGCGGCGCGCCCGGTACGCGGCGACGTGCAGCCGGTTGCCGCACGTACGGCTGTCGCAGTAGCGGCGCGAGCGGTTGCGGGACAGGTCGACGAAGGCGAACCGGCAGTCCGGAGCCTCGCAGTGCCGCAGCCGCTCCCGTTCCCCGGCCACGACCAGGAAGGCCAGCGCCATCCCGCCGTCCGCCGCGAGGTGCTCGGCGACCGAGGCGCCCGGCGCGAAGTAGTGCACATGCCAGTCGTAGCCGTCGTGGTCGGTCAGCCGCGGGGTGGTGCCCGCCGCCGCGACCAGTTCGTTGAGCCGCTCGGCGGCCGTACGGTCGTCCGGCGCCGCGAAGACCTGCGCGAACTGCGTCCGCACCGACCGCACGGCCGCCAGGTCGCGCTCGTCGAGCGTGCCCACGTCGCTGATCGCGTTGCGCGCGACGAACGCCTGGAGCGCCGGCAGGCCGGTGAGGCTGTCCGGGGCGCCGGGGGTGTCGCCGTCCGGAGCGGTGTTCAACAGGTCGACGACCGCGTCGAGCGCGCACCGGGTGTCGTGGGTGATCATCACGGGTTCGCTCCCTGGCCGGGCGGGGTCGGACGGCGCCGCCCCGGGGTCCTTGCCGAATGGTCGCCGACTCTAGCGCGTCCAACAAGCCTCGGCGCCGTCTCCGCGGTGGGTCCGCGGCTACGGCGCCGGCTCGTGTCGTATGAACTTGTCGGGCCTGTCCCGTCGCCCCGAGTCGGACGGTGCAGGTGTGCGCGGTGCGGTGCGGTGATGGGCCGCGAGGGGCCGCTGCGCCGCCGTTCAGTTCTCCGCGAGGATGTGGGAGAGCTCCGTGTCGAGATCGAAGTGCCGGTGTTCCGTGCCTGGTGGCACCGCCGCGTCGGTCCGCTTCAGGAACGACTCCAGGGCCCGTGCCGGGGCCTCCAGAAGGGCCTCGCCCTCCGGGGAGCTCAGGGCGATGCAGACGACGCCCTGTCCATGGCTCCGGGACGGCCATACGCGGACGTCTCCGGTGCCCGTGGGCCGGTGCAGGCCCTCGGCGAGGAGGTCGCGGGCGAAGACCCACTCGACGGTTTCCTCGGCTCCGGTGTGGAAGGTCGCGTGCACGGCATAGGGATCGGCCGTGTCATACCGCAGGCCCGCGGGTACAGGCAGTGACGACTCGCTCGACACAACGAGGCGCAGGTGCAGCTCGCAGCTGACCGTGGTGTTCATAAGCGCCAGGGCCTTTCGCTCAGTGTGCGCTCGGGGATTCGCACGTCGGCGAAATCGACATGCCACCTACGGTGCCGTTGTAAACCCCTCTGAGGGTTTTGGGTGACTTCCGGTACCTCTTACGGCGGAGTTGCCGATCCTCCTGGACGGCCATTCCGGTGACCGGCTTCCGTCCGGTAGTTTTGGCCGCATGAATACGGAGAGTAACGGGGGGGCGGGGATCGCCGACGCGGCGGCCCCGGCTGCGGAACCGGCCGCCGCGGGGGAGACTGCGAGCGTGGAACAGCGTCTCGGCTCGCGGGCGCCGCACTTCATCAGGCGCTCCCGCCCGCTGCACCTGAGCTGGCAGGTCGGCATCTTCATCGTCGGCCTGGCGGTGGTCGTCGGCGGCGTCATCATGCTGCCGCTCCCCGGTCCCGGCTGGCTGGTCATCTTCGCCGGCATGGCGATCTGGGCGACCGAGTTCGTCTGGGCGCAGCTGGTGCTGCGCTGGACCAAGCGCAAGGTCACCGAGGCCACACAGAAGGCGCTGGACCCCAAGGTGCGGCGCCGCAACATCATCCTGACCAGTGTCGGCGCGGTGATCATCGTGGCCGGGCTGGCTCTCTACCTGTGGAAGTTCGGCTTCGTGCTGCCGTGGAACGCGGACCGCTGACCGCGGTCCGGCGGCCCGGCCCCCAGGTGGTCATGAGACCCCTCCGACGTGCGGTAATGTTCTCTCTGCGCCCGGGCGATTAGCTCAGCGGGAGAGCGCTTCGTTCACACCGAAGAGGTCACTGGTTCGAACCCAGTATCGCCCACACCGGCCGACGGCCCGGAGGTCCCCGACCTCCGGGCCGTCTTGCGTGCGATCTCGCGGTTCCGCCCTCGCGGGCGCCGCCGGCGCGGCAGACTCGGGTCATGCCCGAACGGCTGTACGCCCTGCACCGCTACCGGTTCCGCAGCGAGTGGCGCCTGTCCGCGCCGCCCACGGCGGTCTACGCCGTCCTGGAGGACGCCGAGACGTACCCGCGCTGGTGGCCCCAGGTGCGCCGGGTGGTCCCCGTCGACGAGCGCAGCGGCACCGCGTCCTTCCGGTCCCTGCTGCCGTACGTCCTGACCGTCACCGCCACCGCGGCGCGGCGCGACCCGGAGGCCGGGATCCTGGAGATCGCGATGTGCGGGGACCTGGAGGGCTTCGCGCGCTGGACGGTCGGCGCGGCCGGCGGCGGGACCCGGGCCGTCTTCGAGCAGGAGGTCGAGGTGCGCAAGCCGTCGATGCGCCGGCTCGCGCTGCCCGGGCGGCCGTTCTTCGTCGTCAACCATTCGCTGATGATGCGCGCCGGGCGCCGGGGCCTGGCCTCCTGGCTGGCCCGTGAATGATCTCCGGGCCGGTGTTTCCGGGCCGGACGGCGCCGGAACGGGAACGCGGCGGCGGGGAATTTGATGGAAAGGCGCGACGGCCTGTATTGTTCAGGTCGTTCGCGGGGGAAACTCCGGGGACGCGAAACCCGGGCGATTAGCTCAGTGGGAGAGCGCTTCGTTCACACCGAAGAGGTCACTGGTTCGAACCCAGTATCGCCCACCGGGACCGAGGGCCGGGCTGCCAACAGGCGGCCCGGCCCTCGGCGTTGATGCGCGATGTACGGCGGACGCCGGTCAGGCCGCGGCCGGGAGCTCCGGGCGCATCGGCCAGTGCGGGTCCACCGCCTCCTCCGTGCCGTTGCGCGCGAACCACGCCTCCAGGCCGCGCGCCTGCGCCGCGTGCCACACCGCCTGCCGGGTGTGCAGCTGGGCCGGGCTCAGCGACTCCAGCCGCTCCGCGAAGCGGCGCCCCAGCGCCCGTACGACCTGGAGCGCGGCGTCCGCGTCGGCCGCGGCGTCATGGGCGCCGGTCAGCTCGACGCCGTACTCCGCGCACAGGTCGGTGAGGGTGCGGCGGCCCTTGCGGTAGCGGTCGAGGTGCTTGTCCAGCACCCGCGGGTCCAGGACGGACAGCGGGTGGGCGCCCAGGTAGTGCTGGAGCGAGGCGGCGCGGTGCCGCCGCAACTCGCGGTCCAGCAGGGTCAGGTCGAACGGCGCGTTCATCACGATCAGCGGCCGCCCGGCGAGCGACTGGTCGGTCAGCGCCCGGGCTATCTCCTCCATCACGGGCGACGGCCAGCGGCCGTGCAGCGCCAGGTGTTCGGCCGTCAGGCCGTGCACGGCGACGGCCGCTTCGGGGATCGGGACGCCCGGGTTGACCAGCCACCGGGTGACGCGGGGCACGCTGCGCGGGGTTTCCTGGACGACCAGGGCGGCGGACACGATGCGATCTCGCTCCACGTCGATCCCGGTCGTCTCGGTGTCGAAGGAGGCCAGCGGACCGTCGTACCAGCACGGCATTCTCACAACTCCTCGCGCTCGTGCGGCGGATGGCCGACACGGCCACCCGACCTGGTGATACCCGAGGCTTCCGGTTGTCGAACCGTCCTGGTTTGTTGACCACTTGAGGCGGACAAGAACACAGCAACGGGCCGTCGCCACGATGACGGCCCCTTCGAACGACCCGGCCCGGAAGGCACTTGAGCGATGACGCTCGCGCAGCCCGAACCGGGAGGACCCATGCCCGCGCGCACGGCTTCGCTGCGCGGCGCGCTCGCCACCACGGCCTGCATGGAGACGCTCCAGGTGGGCTATCTGCACGCGGTGGCCGCCGCGTCGGGCTGCTCGCTGGCCCAGCCCTTCCCGGACAACGGCATCGACTGGCACGTCAGCCACGGCGCGCCCGGACACGCCGTCGACGACGAAGTGACCATCAAGGTGCAGTTGAAGTGCACGTACCAGGTCGCCCCCGGGCCGCCCGGTGCCGGCTTCTCCTTCACCCTGGACAACGACCACCTGGCGAAGCTGGCGCGCACGCCCGTGGCGGTGCACAAGATCCTGGTCGTGATGCTGGTGCCGCGGACCCAGGAGGACTGGCTGCGGGCCGGCCACGACCGTCTCGAACTGCGGCACTGCTGCTACTGGATCAACCTGGCCGGCCACCGGGTGACCGGCCGGCGCAGGACCAACGTGCGGATCCCGACCACGCGGATCTTCGACGACCGCGCGCTCTGCGAGATCATGACGCGGGTCGGGGCGGGAGGGAGACCCTGATGCACCGGCCGATCGACGCATACGAATTGCGGCTCCCGGATCCGGCTCAGCTGGACCCGGCGGTGCTCGGCGCCCTGCTGGCGCGGCACGGCTGGCGGCGGCGGGGAGGCGCCGCCGGCCACTACGCCCGCTGGACACCGCCGGGCGGCGCCACCGGAGGCACCAGCCTGCTCGTACCCCAGACCCGGACCTTCCCGGACAGCACCGATCTCATCGCGGAGGCGCTGGCCGCCCTCGCGCACAGCGCCGCGCCGTCCGCGCGCGAGGTGCTGGCGGCGCTCGCGGTGCCCAGCGACGAGGTCCGCTGGGAGCGCGAGGTGCCGGACGACGGGGTGGGCGGCACGCCGTGGGTGGCGCAGGAGCAGCTGCGGACCGCCGCGCGCTCGATGCTGATGGCCGGCGCGCTCGGCACGTACGGGCGGGCGGGCTATTACGGTGCGCGGCACAAGCGCAAGGCCGAGGCGTTCATGGCGGACGTGCTGGTGGGGCCCGCGCCGGCCGGGCGGCGGCTGACCGCGTACGTCCCGGTGGCGGCGGGCCGGGCGGCCGTCGCCGGACTCCAGCGCGCGCTGCACGCCACCCGCGACGCCACGGACTACCAGCGGGCGACCGGCGGCATGGAGGCGTTCGAGGCCGCCGTGGAGCTGGGGGTGTGCCACGAGCTGGCGGAGGCGCTGATCTCGCTGGTGCGGGAGGCGGAGGGGGTGCGGATCTCGGTGGAGTGGTCGCCGGGGGCCGGCCCGCCGCCCGGGTTCGCCGCCCGGCCCGAGCCGGTGGAGTTCTCGCCCGGCGACCTGCCCGCGCTCCAGGCGGCGGCCCAGCGCTACGTCCGCGACGAGCCGTCGCTGCCGGTGCGGGTGACCGGCGCGGTGGTACGCCTGCGGCGCGAGCGGCCCGGCGGTCCCGGCGCCGTGCGGCTGCGGGTGCTGACCGGGGCCGACGTCATGCAGGTACGGGTCGCGCTGGACGAGGAGGACTACCGCATCGCCGGACACGCCCACCTGGTGGGCCTGCCCATCCGGGTCAGCGGGCGCCTGGAGAGCCGGGGTGGCTTCCGCCGCATCACGGGCGCGTCGGACGTCACCCCCGTACAGGTCGACGAGGCCGAACGGGACCGGCTGCTGAAGTCGCTCCAGGAGAACCTGGACTTCTTCGAGGAGGCGTGCGGCGGGCCGCTGCCGGGCGACTGAGCGGGCGCGGCGCACCGGCCGGGAGGGGCCGCCGGCCGGTGCGCCCGTCCGCGCGGGGGAGCGCACGGCACAACCGTTTCGCGAGGAAGACCGGTGGCTCGGTACGATTCGGCTGCGCAGCAAACGCTGACGCGCCCGAGAAGTCAGGAGAGACCGGTGTCAGACGTCCGTGTGACCATCCAACGCGATTCCGAGCGGGAAGAACGCGTGGTGACCACGGGCACTACGGCCGCCGACCTCTTCCAGGGCGAGCGTTCCGTCGTCGCCGCGCGCGTCGCCGGGCAGCTCAAGGACCTGGCGTACGAGGTCGCCGAGGGCGACGAGGTCGAGCCCGTCGAGATCAGCAGCCAGGACGGCCTGGACATCCTGCGGCACTCCACCGCCCACGTGATGGCGCAGGCCGTGCAGGAGCTGTTCCCGGAGGCGAAGCTGGGCATCGGCCCGCCCATCAAGGACGGCTTCTACTACGACTTCGACGTCGAGACCCCGTTCACCCCCGAGGACCTCAAGCGCATCGAGAAGAAGATGCAGGAGATCCAGAAGCGCGGGCAGAAGTTCGCCCGGCGCCCGGTGAGCGACGACGACGCCCGCGCCGAGCTGGCAGGCGAGCCGTACAAGCTGGAGCTGATCGGCCTCAAGGGCTCCGCCGCGGAGGCCGCCGAGGGCGCGTCCGCCGAGGTCGGCGCCGGTGAGCTGACCATCTACGACAACCTCGACGCCAAGAGCGGCGAGCTGTGCTGGAAGGACCTGTGCCGCGGCCCGCACCTGCCGAGCACCCGGGTCATCCCGGCCTTCAAGCTGATGCGCTCGGCCGCCGCCTACTGGCGCGGCAGCGAGAAGAACAAGCAGCTCCAGCGCATCTACGGCACCGCCTGGCCGACCAAGGACGAGCTGAAGGCGTACCTGGAGTTCCTCGCCGAGGCCGAGAAGCGCGACCACCGCAAGCTGGGCGCGGAGCTGGACCTGTTCTCCATCCCGGAGGAGCTGGGCTCGGGCCTGGCCGTCTTCCACCCGAAGGGCGGCATCATCCGCCGGGAGATGGAGAACTACTCCCGCCGCCGCCACGAGGACGCGGACTACGAGTTCGTCAACACCCCGCACATTTCGAAGGAAGGCCTCTTCGAGACCTCGGGGCACCTGCCGAACTACGCCGAGGCGATGTTCCCGCCGCTGGAGTTCGACGGGCAGAACTACCGCCTGAAGGCGATGAACTGCCCCATGCACAACCTGATCTTCAAGGCGCGCGGCCGCTCGTACCGTGAACTGCCGCTGCGGCTCTTCGAGTTCGGCACGGTCTACCGCTACGAGAAGTCCGGCGTGGTGCACGGCCTGACCCGGGCCCGCGGCTTCACCCAGGACGACTCGCACATCTACTGCACCAAGGAGCAGATGGCGGACGAGCTGGACTCGCTGCTGACCTTCGTGCTGGACCTGCTGCGCGACTACGGCCTGAACGACTTCGAGCTGGAGCTGTCCACCCGCGACCCCGAGTCCGACAAGTTCATCGGCGAGGACGCGGAGTGGGAGGAGGCCACCGAGGCGCTGCGCCAGGCGGCCGAGAAGCAGGGCCTGCCGCTGGTCCCGGACCCGGGCGGCGCCGCCTACTACGGGCCCAAGATCTCCGTGCAGGCGCGCGACGCGATCGGCCGGTCCTGGCAGATGTCGACCATCCAGGTCGACTTCCAGCAGCCCAAGCGCTTCGGCCTGGAGTACACCGCGGCGGACGGCTCCAAGCAGCAGCCGGTCATGATCCACCGGGCGCTGTTCGGCTCGATCGAGCGGTTCTTCGCGGTGCTGCTGGAGCACTACGCGGGCGCCTTCCCGGTGTGGCTGGCCCCGGTGCAGGCCACCGGCATCCCGATCGGCGACGACCACGTCCCGTACCTCCAGGAGTTCGCGGCCGAGGCCAAGAAGGCGGGCCTGCGGGTGGAGGTGGACTCCTCCGCGGACCGGATGCAGAAGAAGATCCGCAACGCGCAGAAGTCCAAGGTCCCGTTCATGATCATCGCGGGTGACGAGGACGTGTCCAACGGCGCGGTCTCGTTCCGCTACCGGGACGGGTCGCAGAAGAACGGCATCCCGAAGGCCCAGGCCATCCAGGAGATGCTGGACGCGGTGGAGCGCCGGGTCCAGGTGTGAGACGGGCCCCGCGCACGCGGGGCACCCGAGACGGGCCCCGCGTCGGCGGGGTGTACGAGGGGCGGTCCCGGCCGGGGGCCGCCCCTCGCCGCATTCCCGCCCGGGCCGGGGAATATGCTGGCCCGCATGACGAGTGAGCCGGAGCAGCAGATCGGAGTCGGGACACAGGACGCCTTCCAGCGACTGTGGACGCCCCACCGGATGGCGTACATCCAGGGGGAGAACAAACCGACCGGACCGGGCGCCGAGGACGGCTGCCCCTTCTGCACGATTCCGGCCAAGTCGGACGAGGACGGGCTGGTGATCGCCCGCGGCGAGCACGTCTACGCGGTGCTCAACCTCTACCCGTACAACGGCGGCCACCTGATGTCCGTCCCCTACCGCCATGTGGCCGACTACACCGACCTCGACCGGGCCGAGACGCTGGAGCTGGCCGAGTTCACCAAGCGGGCGATGACCGCGCTGCGGACCGCCTCCGGTGCCCACGGCTTCAACATCGGCCTCAACCAGGGCGCCGTCGCCGGCGCGGGCATCGCCGCCCACCTGCACCAGCACGTGGTGCCGCGGTGGGGCGGGGACACCAACTTCATGCCCGTAGTGGGCCAGACGAAGGTGCTTCCGCAGCTGCTCGCCGACACCCGGCAGATGCTGGCCGACGTCTGGCCGCAGTAGTCCGGACGCGCGGGACGGCATAGCCCGGACGCCGCAGCGCGGCCGAGACACGTCCTCCGTTTAATCGGATAAATAGCCAGAATACGGACAAGTTGCCCTGTAATGGTGGGGTGACTTCCCTGCATCGTCGCTCCGTGCTGCGTGCCGCCCCGGCCGCGGCCGCCGGTGCGCTCGCGACCGGGTGCGCGACGGCCCGTACGGACACCGCGTCCGTACGGGCCTCCGGCCCCCCGCCGCCGGGCGGGACCGGCCCGCCGGCCTCGGGGGCGCGCCCCTCGGGCCCGGGCGCCGCCCGCCCGCCGACCCGCGCCCCCGGCCTGCCCGTACAGATCCAGCACGGCCCGCCCCGCGGCAGCGCCGTCGCCCTCACCTTCCACGGCCAGGGCGACCCGAAGACCGCCACCGCGCTGCTCGGCGAGGCCGAGCGGGCCGGGGCCCGGGTGACCGTGCTGGCCGTCGGCAGCTGGCTCGACGAACAGCCGGCGATGGCCCGCCGCATCCTCGACGGCGGCCATGAGCTGGGCAATCACACCCTGCGCCACCTCGACATCTGCGCCCTGCCGGCGGACGCCGCGTACGCCGAGATCACCGGCTGCGCACAGCGGCTGCGCAAGCTGACCGGCACGATCGGCAGCTGGTTCCGGCCCTCCCGCACGCAGTACGCCACCGAGCTGGTGACCCGGCTGGCCCGCCGGGCCGGATACCCGCACATCCTCTCCTACGACGTCGACTCCCTCGACGCGGACGACCCGGGCGCCCCCGCCGTCCGGCGCACCGTGCTGGACCGGGCCCGCGCCGGATCCATCGTGAGCCTCCACCTCGGGCACCCCGGCACGGTTGCCGCGCTGCCCCCGATCCTCGACGGCCTGCACCGGCGCGGACTGCGCGCGGTGACGACAACGGAGCTTGTGACCTGATGGCTGACCGTACCCGTATCCAAGACCCGAAGCGTGTACGCGGCGGCCACCGGGCCGCGCTGCTGGCCGTCGCCTGCGCACTGATGGCGGCGGGGTGCAGCGACGGCGGGACGAAGGACGCCGGCCACAGCCCCGGCGCCTCGGCCCCGGCCTCGCCCGCCAAGGCCGCCCGGCCCCTGCTGCCGGGCATGCCGCCGCTGCTGGACGAGCACGACCTGTACGCGGCGGACCGCCCCGGCAAACTGGCGCCGCAGGTCAAGGACTTCCCCTCGCGGGTGTACGTGCCGAACACCGGCTCCGACACGGTGAGCGTCATCGACCCCAAGACGTACAAGGTCATCGAGACCATTCCGGTGGGGGTGCAGCCACAGCACGTCGTCCCCTCGTGGGACATGAAGACGCTGTGGGTGAACAACAACCGCGGCCACGACCTGACCCCGATCGACCCGGCGACCGGCCGGTCCGGCCGGCCGGTGGACGTACACGACCCGTACAACCTCTACTTCACGCCGAACGGCAAGTACGCGGTCGTGATGGCCTCGATGGACAAGGAGCTGGTCTTCCGCGACCCGAAGACCATGGAGGTGCGCAAGACCGTCCCGGTGACCTGCGCGGGCGTCAACCACGCGGACTTCTCCGCGGACGGCAAGTACTTCATCGTCTCCTGCGAGTTCTCCGCCGAGCTGCTGAAGGTCGACACCGAGAAGATGAAGGTCATCGGGCAGCAGAAACTGCCGTTCCGGGGCGCGATGCCGCAGGACGTGAAGGTCTCGCCGGACGGACGCACCTGGTACGTCGCGGACATGATGGCCGACGGCATGTGGGTCCTGGACGGCGACAAGTTCGAACAGCCCCGGCTGATGCCGACCGGCAAGGGCGCCCACGGGCTCTACGTCAGCCGCGACTCCAAGACGATGTACATCTCCAACCGCGGCGAGGGCTCGGTGTCCCTGCTCGACTTCAAGAGCGGCAAGCTCGTGGACAAGTGGCACATCCCCGGCGGCGGCAGCCCCGACATGGGCGGGGTCTCCGCCGACGGCAAGGTGCTGTGGCTCTCCGGCCGCTACAACTCCGAGGTCTACGCGATGGACACCCGGACCGGGAAGACCCTGGCCAAGATCCCGGTGGGGGAGGGGCCGCACGGGCTGGCGGTGTACCCGCAGCCCGGGCGGTACTCACTGGGGCACACGGGCATCTTCCGGTAGGCGTCTCCCCGCGCGGCGGGCCCGGCCGGGACTCCCGGCCGCCCGCCGCGACCAGCGGCTACGCGTTGTACTCGTCCGCCTTGCGCGGCTCCGCCGCCTGCACCTGACCGCTCAGCACCAGCGAACGGCTGTCGAAGCGCGCGATGTCCACGCCGTTCTCCTTGAGCACGCTCAGCGCGGCGGAGTGCACCACGCGCAGCACCGGCGTCGCGGCACGCAGCGCGTCGTCGGCCATGAAGCGGTGCCGCCAGGGCTTGTCGGCCCAGGCGTGCCGCAGGCCGAACGGCTCCGGCAGGGTCAGCTTCCCGCCCAGGAACTCCAGGAAGCCGGGGAACCAGGTCAGCGGGGCGCGGGCGGCCAGGCGCACCACCTCGCTCGCGTTGACCAGCGGGAGGTTCACGGACTTGGTCTCCCAGAACTTGACCGTCTTGGAGACGCTCTTGGTCTTCGGCGAGGGCTTGGAGGTGAACAGCGGGTTCACCGGGCCGAGGGCGTGACCGGTGACCTCGACGCGCAGCGTCTCGTGCAGCACGGTGACGGTGATCAGCAGGGTTATGACCAGTTGGCCGTCCCACAGCACGAACTGCACGCCGAGGTAGTGCCGGCTGCCGCTGCCGAACTGCTGTTCGTTGCAGATCCGCTCTATCTCGTGGCCGCGGACCTGGAACGCCTCCACCTCCGTGCCCGAGGGGCGGGAGACCGAACCGGCCTTCTCGCCGACCGGCACCACGATCCAGTGGCGTACGGAAGGGGCCTCCTTGAAGCCGCCGGTGTGCAGCGGGCTGCGCTCCAGAAGGCGCAGCCGGTCGTGGATGACGCGGATGACGTCGTAGCTGCGGAACGGGTTGATCTCGCCGCCCTCGTCGGCGGGCCGCAGCTCCTCGGCCATCTGCCAGCTGCCCCAGCGGGTGCCCATGCCGAGTATGCCGTTGGGGCCCGCGTAGAAGGCGACGTTGCTCTGCTGCTCGGCGCTGAGCTTGGCCAGGTTCTGGCGCATCTGCTCGGCCGCGGTCTCGTTCGGGTCGCGGGGCACCGCCTCGGGGATCTTGGCGCCCACGCCGCCGCCTTCGAGCAGGCCCTTCCAGGCCTCGCGCAGGTCCCGCGCGGTGGCCTCGCTGATCCGCTTCGCCCACCACCAGCCGATCACCGGCGCCACGACCATGGCCCGCAGATACACCGACCAGAAGCCGGTGAACGGCAGCTTGACCAGGAACAGCACGGCCAGCCCGGCCATCGCGATCATCAGCGCCACGCCGAGCGCCGAGGTGCCGGTGCCCTGCGCCCTGGCGAGCAGCTTCTTCAGCTGGAAGGCGCCCAGCCACAGCAGCACGCCGGGCAGGAAGAGCAGCCCGAAGACCAGCATCAGCGCGGTCAGCTTGACGTCGCGGATCTTGCGGATGCGGCTGGCCGCGAGGCAGTGCTCGACGACCGTCTGCGGTTCGATGCCGAAGGACTGGATGAGCGCGCCGCGCCCGCCGCCCAGCATGCGCAGTTGGAGCGCGCGGGAGAACGCCTCCCCCAGATTCGGCTCGAACAGGGAGAGCTTGGGCGGCTTGATGGTCGACTTCGCGGTGTCGGAGTCCGCCTTCGAGATGTCGGAGAGCGGGTTGTCCCGGTACGCGGCCGAGGCCAGCGCCTGGGTCGCCGCGGTCTGCCCGGCACCGCCGGACAGCGGGACCTGCGCCCCGGGACTGAAGTCGAAGCCGTCTGCTGCCACTGCCGCCCCCATCACCCGCACGCTTTCGCCGCTGCGGCCTTCTTCCCAACTACCGCCGTCCGCACACCTTCTGAGCTGCGATCACAGCCTACCGGCCGACGGCCGCCCGGGAAGTGCCGAGGGCCGCCGGCCGGCCAGGCCTCACGAACCGTCGTCCTCCTGTTCCCGGAGCCGGGCGGCGAGCTGCGGCGGCATCGGCTCGTGCCGCGCGTAGGTCCGGTGGAAGCGCCCGGTGCCGTGCGAGAGGGAGCGCAGGTCGACGGCGTACCGGCTGATCTCGATCTCCGGTACCTCGGCCCGCACCAGGGTGCGGCCGTGCCCGGCCTGCTCGGTGCCCACCACCCGGCCGCGCCGCCCGGACAGATCGCTCATCGCCGCGCCGACGTACTCGTCCGCCACCAGGACGGTCACCTCGGCCACCGGCTCCAGCAGGTGGATACGGGCGTCCGAGGCGGCCTCGCGCAGCGCCAGGGCGCCGGCCGTCTGGAACGCGGCGTCCGAGGAGTCGACCGAGTGGGCCTTGCCGTCCAGCAGCGTGACCCGGACGTCGACCAGCGGATAGCCGGCCGCCACCCCGCGCGCCGCCTGGGCCCGTACGCCCTTCTCGACGGACGGGATGAACTGCCGGGGCACCGCGCCGCCCACCACCTTGTCCACGAACTCGATGCCGCTGCCGCCGGGCAGCGGCTCCACCTCGATCTCGCAGATCGCGTACTGGCCGTGTCCGCCGGACTGCTTCACATGCCGCCCCCGGCCCGCCGCCTTGTCGCCGAAGGTCTCACGGAGCGGGACCTTGTACGGCACGGTGTCGACCTGGACGCCGTACCGCGACCGCAGCCGCTCCAGCGCCACGTCCACATGGGCCTCGCCCAGACACCACAGCACGACCTGGTGGGTGCCCTGGTTGTGCTCCAGGCGCATCGTCGGGTCCTCGGCGACCAGGCGGGACAGGCCCTGCGAGAGCTTGTCCTCGTCCGCCTTGCTGTGCGCCTGGATGGCCACCGGCAGCAGCGGGTCCGGCATGGACCACGGCTCCATCAGGAGCGGCGCGTTCTTGTCGGACAGGGTGTCGCCAGTCTCCGCGCGGGTCAGCTTCGCCACACAGGCCAGATCGCCGGCGATCGCCTTGGTCAGCGAGCGCTGGGTCTTGCCGAACGGGGTGGACAGCGCGCCGATCCGCTCGTCCACGTCGTGGTCCTCGTGGCCCCGGTCCGTCAGGCCGTGCCCGGACACGTGCACCGTCTCGTCCGGGCGCAGGGTGCCGGAGAAGACCCGTACCAGCGAGAGCCGGCCGACGTAGGGGTCGGAGGAGGTCTTGACCACCTCGGCGACCAGCGGGCCGGCCGGGTCGCAGGTCAGCGCGGGGCGGGGCTTGCCGTCGGGGGTGGTGACGGCGGGGGCCTCGCGCTCGGCGGGGGTGGGGAAGCCGCGGGCGATCAGATCCAGCAGTTCGATGGTGCCCAGACCTTCCCGGGCGCCCTCGGCGGCCGGCGCCGCGGCGAGCACGGGGTGGAAGGTGCCGCGCGCGACCGCCGTCTCCAGGTCCCCGACGAGCGTCTTCAGGTCGATGTCCTCGCCCGCCAGATAGCGGTCCATCAGGGACTCGTCCTCGCTCTCGGCGATGATGCCCTCGATGAGCCGGTTGCGGGCCTCCTCGATCAGCGGCAGCTCGTCGGCCTCGGGCGCGCGCTCGACGCGTTCGCCGGAGGAGTAGTCGAAGACCCGCTGGGTGAGCAGGCCGATCAGGCCGTGCACGGGGGCGTGGCCGTCGGCGCCCGCGGTGCCGTACAGCGGCAGGTACAGGGGGAGCACGGCGTCCGGGTCGTCGCCGCCCAGAGCGTCGGCGCACAGCCGGGTCATCTGGTCGAAATCGGCGCGGGCCGCCTCCAGGTGGGTGATGACCAGCGCGCGCGGCATGCCGACCGCCGCACACTCGTCCCAGACCATACGGGTCGCACCGTCCACCCCGTCCGCCGCCGAAACGACGAAGAGGGCCGCGTCCGCTGCCCGCAGACCGGCCCTCAATTCCCCGACGAAATCGGCGTACCCGGGGGTGTCCAGCACATTGATCCGGATGCCGCCCCAGTCCACCGGGACCAGGGACAGCTGCACCGACCGCTGCTGCCGGTGTTCGATCTCGTCGTAGTCCGACAGGCAGCCGCCGTCCTCCACCCGGCCCGCCCGGTTGACCGCGCCGGTCGCCAGCGCCAGCGCCTCCACCAGCGTCGTCTTCCCCGCACCACTGTGGCCGACCAGCACCACATTCCTCAGGGACGTGGGCTGGTCGGCCGATGTCGCCCTGCCGGCGGCTCCTGGATGTGTCCTCTTCTCGCCCATGTGTCTCGCCTCCCGGTCGACACTTTGCGGTGGTTCGAGCTTTCCACCCTGGTCATGGCACGTCCATACATCGCACAAGGGACGATCAGGGATCTTGTGGGACGCGCCGCGGGGCGCGTCCGCGGTGGTGCGACCGCCCGCGCCCCGGGGGCGTGACGGCCCCCGCGGCGACGTCCTGGCCGGTCACCGGCGGTGCCCCGGGCCGTGGTGGGTTCGCGGTACGAGGGTGCCGCGTGGCTACGATGGGCCAGCCGGTGGCCCCTTGACCGCGCGGCCCGTATCGACCTTCGGGAAGGCCATGCTGAACACGTACGCGCGTGCTTTCTTCACGCGTGTCCTCACGCCATTCGCCGCCCTGCTCATCCGCCTCGGGGTCAGCCCGGACGCGGTCACCCTCGTCGGCACGGGGGGTGTGGTGGCGGGGGCCCTGGTCTTCTTCCCGCTCGGCGAGTTCTTCTGGGGCACGGTCGTCATCACGCTCTTCGTCTTCTCCGACCTGGTGGACGGCAACATGGCACGGCAGCTGGGCCGGTCCAGCCGCTGGGGGGCCTTCCTCGACTCCACCCTCGACCGGGTCGCCGACTCGGCGATCTTCGGAGGGCTGGCGCTCTGGTACGCGGGGGCCGGCGACAGCCTGTGGCTCTGCGCGGTGGCGATCTTCTGCCTGGCCAGCGGGCAGGTGGTCTCGTACACCAAGGCCCGGGGCGAGAGCATCGGGCTGCCGGTCAACGTCAACGGACTCGTGGAGCGGGCCGAGCGGCTCGTCATCACGCTCGTCGCGGCCGGCTTCGCCGGGCTGCACGCCTTCGGGGTACCCGGCGTGCAGTACCTGCTGCCGGTCGCGCTGTGGGTGGTGGCCGTCGGCAGCACGGTCACCCTCGCCCAGCGCGTGGTGACCGTACGCCGGGAGTCCGCCGAGGCCGACGCCATCGCACAAGGGGGGAACAGCGCGTGACGCGCCCGACCCGTACGGTCCTCGACCGTACCCGCACGATCATCGACCGCGAGAAGCTGGCCGACGGGGCGTACGCCCTGGGCTGGAAAGCGGTCAGGAAACTGCCCGAACCGGCCGCGAAGGCGCTGGGCCGGCGGATCGCCGACACCGTCTGGAAGCGGCGCGGCAAGGGGATCCTCCGTCTGGAGGCCAACCTCGCGCGCGTCGTGCCGGACGCCACCCCGCGGCGCCTCGCCCAGCTCTCCCGCGCCGGGATGCGCTCCTACCTGCGCTACTGGATGGAGTCCTTCCGGCTGCCGGCCTGGAGCGAGGAGCGGATAAAAGGCGGCTTCGCGCCGGCCGACGTGCACCACCTGGTGGAGGGCCTCAAGAGCGGCCGCGGCGTGATCCTCGCCTTGCCGCACATGGGCAACTACGACCTCGCGGGCGCCTGGGTCACCACCAAGCTGGGCGTGCCCTTCACCACCGTCGCCGAACGCCTCAAGCCGGAGTCGCTCTACGACCGGTTCGTCGCCTACCGCGAGGGCCTGGGCATGGAGGTGCTGCCGCACACCGGCGGCGCCGCGTTCGGCACCCTCGCCCGGCGGCTGCGGGCCGGCGGCCTGGTCTGCCTGGTCGCCGACCGGGACCTGTCCTCCTCCGGCATCGAGGTGAAGTTCTTCGGGGAGGCCGCGAAGATGCCGGCCGGACCGGCGATGCTCGCGGTCCAGACCGGGGCGATGCTGCTGCCGGTCACCCTGTGGTACGACGAGAGCCCGGTCATGCGGGGGCGGGTGCACCCGGAGATCGAGGTGCCGCAGACCGGGACCCGGGCGGAGAAGGCCGCGGTCATGACGCAGGAGATGGCCGACGCGTTCGCCTCCGGCATCGCCGATCATCCGGAGGACTGGCATATGTTGCAGCGGTTGTGGCTCGGTGACCTGGAGCCGCGCGAGCCCGCGCGGCGGACGGACGTGCCGGACGGTGGCGGTTCGGGTGCGGACGGGGCGCCCTCGGGCGCGCGGCGGACGGGCGTGCCGGACGGTGGCGCGTCGGGTGCGGATGGGGCGCCCTCGGGCGCGCGGCGGACGGGCGTGCCGGACGGTGGCGCGTCGGGTGCGGATGGGGCGCCCTCGGGCGCGCGGCGGACGGAGCGGTCTTGAGGATCGGGATTGTCTGTCCGTATTCGTGGGACGTCCCCGGAGGCGTCCAGTTCCACGTACGCGACCTGGCCGAGCATCTGATCCGGCTGGGGCACGAGGTGTCCGTCCTCGCCCCGGCGGACGACGAGACACCGCTGCCGCCGTACGTGGTCTCCGCCGGACGTGCCGTACCCGTGCGCTACAACGGCTCGGTCGCCCGGCTCAACTTCGGCTTCCTGTCGGCCGCCCGGGTCCGCCGCTGGCTGCACGACGGCGCCTTCGACGTCATCCACATCCACGAACCCGGCACGCCGTCGGTCGGGCTGCTCGCCTGCTGGGCGGCGCAGGGCCCGATCGTGGCCACCTTCCACACCTCCAACCCGCGCTCCCGCGTCATGATCGCGGCGTATCCGATCCTGCAGCCCGCACTGGAGAAGATCAGCGCGCGGATCGCGGTGAGCGAGTACGCGCGGCGCACCCTGGTCGAACACCTCGGGGGCGACGCGGTGGTCATCCCCAACGGCGTCGACGTGGACTTCTTCGCCCGGGCCGAGCCGAAGCCGGAGTGGCAGGGCCGCACGATCGGCTTCATAGGGCGCATCGACGAGCCCCGCAAGGGGCTGCCCGTCCTGATGCGGGCACTGCCGGCGATCCTCGCCGCGGTCCCGGACGCGCGGCTGCTGGTCGCGGGGCGCGGCGACGAGGAGGAGGCCGTCGCGGAACTGCCCGCCGAGCTGCGGTCGCGGGTGGAGTTCCTGGGGATGGTCAGCGACGAGGACAAGGCGCGGCTGCTGCGCAGCGTGGACCTGTACGTCGCGCCCAACACCGGCGGTGAGTCGTTCGGCATCATCCTCGTCGAGGCGATGTCGGCGGGGGCGCCGGTGCTCGCCAGTGACCTTGACGCGTTCGCGCAGGTCTTGGACCAGGGGGAGGCCGGTGAGCTGTTCGCCAATGAGTCCGCTGAGGCGCTCGCCGCCGCGGCGGTGCGGCTGCTCGGTGATCCGGCGCGGCTGGCCGAGCTGCGGGAGCGGGGGAGGCGGCATGTGCGGCGGTTCGACTGGTCGACGGTGGGGGCCGACATTCTTGCGGTGTACGAGACGGTTGCTGCGGGGGCGGCGGCGGTGGCTACGGATGAGCGGGTTGGGTTTCGGGGGCGGTGGGGGTTGGCTCGGGAGTAGGGTTTCGGTCCGCGTTTCCCGCGGGTTGCGCTTGCGCGCTTGATCGCATTGTTGCGTCGTGGTGCGGGGGCGCACAGGGGGCCATCTCTCCCCCAGACTTCGGCCGGGGGTGCCCCCACGGCGCCTGGGGTGAACCAGGTTGTGGTCGTGACCGGGGCTACGGTCGTCCTGCGGGGAGTGTCCCCCTGCACACCCCCTCCCGTCGGTTTGGCGAGTGCGGGCCGGTGGGGGAGAAAAAGATCACGCTGGTGGGCGCCCACCGAGTGGTCAGGTTCGCGTGAGTGTGGGCGCGACTGGTGCTTCCTGAGCCTTGGGCGGTGCTGTCGAGCTGCGGGTTCCCAGCAGGGACATGCCGTGCTGAGTGCGGAATCGGCGGGCGCGGCGGAGGGTGATCAGTACGGTCGCGCCCAGTACGACCACTGTCTGGCAGCGGCCGATCAGGGGGACGACGTCGACGGGGAGTGTCAGGGCCGTGACGACGCCGATCGTCGCGTCCAGGAGTTGGCCGCCGCCCCATAGTGCGGTGAGTTTGCGCAGTTCTCGGCGTAGGGCGGGGGTCGTCTCCCAGAGACGGTCGCGTTCGGCGGATCCGCCGCCCAGCCGGACGCCGAAGTGGTAGGCGAACGGCCTCCGCGCGAGCAGCGAGCTTGTTATCCACGCGCCCAGAGCCACCGACATGCCCACGTCCTTGAGCAGAAGTACCCGTGGGCTGCCACTGATCAGCGACGTGGCGGCGGATACCGTCAGCAGGCCGGTGACGAACAGGTCGATGCTGTCCGCCCGGCGTCGCGTGGCCACGGTCCAGGCCACGCGCAGGGCCGGGATCGTGCTGCTGAGCAGTAGGGCCAGCCATGGTTCGGCGCCGCGTGCCCGTAGGACGTAGAAGAGCGCGAGTGGCAGTACGGCGTTGATGACGATGGAGCGGGTCAGTGGGGCCCAGGGGCCGCGGCGCTGGTGGGAATGGGGCATGGGGCGGCCTCCTGGCGGGTGCGGAACGGGTACCGGAAACGCTAGGGACGGGCGCCGGCGGGCGGATCGGAGCACGGGTTGGTTGCGTCTCCACCTCCGGCGTCCACCCACGGGTTGAGCGCGGGGCGGCCGGTACTGTGACCCGGCGTGACCACTTTGATCTGGATTGCGGCCGCTCTCGTCGTCATCGGCGTCTATCTGAGCTGGACCGCGGGGCGGCTGGACCGTCTGCACGCCCGTATCGACGCGGCCCGCGCGGCGCTGGACGCGCAGTTGCTGCGCCGTGCCTCGGTGGCCCAGGAGCTGGGGACGTCCGGTCTTCTCGATCCGGCCGCGTCGATCGTGCTCTACGAGGCGGCCCACGAGGCGCGGCAGGCGGCCGAGGAGCAGCGGGAGGTCGCCGAGAGCGGGCTGAGCCAGGCGCTGCGGGCGGTTTTCGACGATGAGGGCCAGCTGGAGGCGGTACGGGAGGCGCCCGGCGGTGAGCAGACGGTCACCGAGCTGACGGCGGCGGTGCGCCGGGTTCCGATGGCGCGGCGGTTCCACAACGATTCCGTACGGGCGGCCCGTGCGGTACGGCGCCATCGGGTGGTGCGGTGGTTCCGGCTCGCGGGGCACGCGCCGTTTCCGATGGCCTTCGAAATGGATGATGAGCCGCCGGCCGTTCTCGGAGGGCGTTGATCCGGGTGGTCCCGTGGGGCTCACGAGCCACCGCCTTGTAATTGGCCCTTTTCAGTGGGCCGGGGCAAACGGTTGTGTGGGCGGCGGAGTACATCCGCCTGCATCGAGTGAGGTCATACCGTGTCCACCACGCCCAACGCCACGCCCACCGCTCCCGCCGGTACGCCCGAGACCGGCACCGCCCGTGTCAAGCGCGGCATGGCCGAGCAGCTCAAGGGCGGCGTGATCATGGATGTTGTCACGCCGGAGGAGGCGAAGATCGCCGAGGACGCCGGTGCCGTCGCGGTCATGGCCCTGGAGCGGGTCCCCGCGGACATCCGCAAGGACGGCGGCGTGGCCCGTATGTCCGACCCGGACATGATCGACAGCATCATCGAGGCGGTGTCCATCCCCGTGATGGCCAAGTCGCGTATCGGGCACTTCGTGGAGGCGCAGGTCCTGCAGTCGCTCGGCGTCGACTACATCGACGAGTCCGAGGTCCTCACCCCGGCCGACGAGGTCAACCACTCCGACAAGTGGGCCTTCACCACCCCGTTCGTCTGCGGCGCGACCAACCTGGGCGAGGCCCTGCGCCGTATCGCCGAGGGCGCGGCCATGATCCGCTCCAAGGGCGAGGCCGGCACCGGCAACGTCGTCGAGGCGGTGCGTCACCTGCGGCAGATCAAGGGCGAGATCGCCAAGCTGCGCGGCTGTGACAACAACGAGCTGTACGCCGCCGCCAAGGAGCTGCGCGCCCCGTTCGAGCTGGTCAAGGAGGTCGCCGAGCTGGGCAAGCTGCCGGTCGTGCTGTTCTCCGCCGGCGGTGTGGCCACCCCGGCCGACGCCGCGCTGATGCGCCAGCTCGGCGCCGAGGGCGTCTTCGTGGGCTCCGGCATCTTCAAGTCCGGCGACCCGGCCAAGCGCGCCGCCGCCATCGTGAAGGCCACCACCTTCTACGACGACCCGAAGGTCGTCGCGGACGTCTCCCGCAACCTGGGCGAGGCCATGGTCGGCATCAACTGCGACACCCTCCCCGAGGCGGAGCGCTACGCCAACCGTGGCTGGTGAGCGGGGGATGCGTACTCCCACCATCGGTGTGCTGGCCCTTCAGGGCGATGTGCGCGAGCACCTGACGGCGCTGGCGACCGCGGACGCCCTGGCCAGGCCGGTGCGCCGGGCCGAGGAGCTGGACGAGGTCGACGGCCTGGTCATACCGGGCGGCGAGTCGACGACCATGTCCAAGCTGGCGGTCGTCTTCGGGATGCTGGAGCCGCTGCGGGCGTTCGTGCGCTCCGGGAAGCCGGTCTACGGCACCTGCGCGGGCATGATCATGCTGGCCGACAAGCTGCTGGACGGACGCGCGGACCAGGAGACCCTGGGCGGCATCGACATGATCGTGCGCCGTAACGCGTTCGGGCGGCAGAACGAGTCCTTCGAGGCGGCCGTCGAGATGGCCGGTGTCGAGGGCGGGCCGGTCGAGGGCGTCTTCATCCGGGCGCCCTGGGTCGAGTCGACGGGCGCCGCCGTCGAGGTGCTGGCCACGTACGACGGGCACACGGTGGCGGTCCGGCAGGGTAACGTCCTCGCCACGTCCTTCCACCCGGAACTCACCGGCGACCACCGGGTGCACGCGTCCTTCGTGGACCTGGTGCGCAGCGCCTGACGGTCCGCCCCGGGACCGGGCCGCCTCGGGTGTGCGGCGGCCCGATCCCGTCCCGGTAGGATCTGTGGCGTTCGTTTCTCAATCTGGTTACGCGAAGGAGACAGGCGGATGTCCGGCCACTCTAAATGGGCTACGACGAAGCACAAGAAGGCCGTGATCGACGCCAAGCGCGGCAAGCTCTTCGCGAAGCTGATCAAGAACATCGAGGTCGCGGCCCGTATGGGCGGCGTCGACCTGGACGGCAACCCGACGCTCTACGACGCCGTCCAGAAGGCGAAGAAGCAGTCGGTCCCGAACAAGAACATCGACTCGGCGATCAAGCGCGGTGGCGGTCTTGAGGCCGGCGGCGCCGAGTACGAGACGATCATGTACGAGGGCTACGGCCCCAACGGCGTCGCGGTGCTCATCGAGTGCCTGACCGACAACCGCAACCGCGCCGCCTCCGACGTCCGCGTGGCCATGACCCGCAACGGCGGTTCGATGGCCGACCCGGGTTCGGTGTCGTACCTGTTCAACCGCAAGGGCGTGGTGATCGTCCCCAAGGGCGAGCTGACCGAGGACGACGTGCTGGGCGCGGTCCTGGACGCGGGTGCCGAGGAGGTCAACGACCTCGGTGAGTCCTTCGAGGTGCTCAGCGAGGCCACCGACCTGGTCGCGGTCCGCACCGCGCTCCAGAAGGAGGGCATCGACTACGACTCGGCCGACACCAACTTCGTGCCGACCATGCAGGTCGAGCTGGACGAAGAGGGCGCGCGCAAGATCTTCAAGCTGATCGACGCGCTGGAGGACAGCGACGACGTGCAGAACGTCTTCGCCAACTTCGACGTCTCCGACGACGTCATGGCCAAGGTCGACGCCTGACGGGCGGACGGCTGCGCGCGCGGCGGCGGGCCGGCGGGGACACACCCCGCCGGCCCGTCCTGCGTTGTCAGTGGCAGCCGATACTGTGCTGATCAGGGGTTACGCAGCCCCGCGTCGAACAGGTGGTCCACCGGAGAAGTGGGGGAGCGGGCCGATGAAGGTGCTGGGGGTGGACCCGGGGCTGACCCGCTGCGGTGTCGGCGTGGTCGACGGCGTCGCGGGCCGCCCGCTCACGATGGCCGGCGTGGGTGTCGTACGGACGCCCGCCGACGCCGACATCGCGCACCGCCTGGTCCTCATCGAGCGCGGCATAGAGGAATGGCTCGACGAGCAGCGGCCCGACTGCGTCGCCGTCGAGCGCGTCTTCAGCCAGCACAACGTCCGCACGGTCATGGGCACCGCCCAGGCGAGCGCCGTCGCCATGCTGTGTGCCGCGCGCCGCGGGCTGCCGGTCGCGCTGCACACCCCCAGTGAGGTCAAGGCCGCCGTGACGGGGTCCGGCCGCGCCGACAAGGCGCAGGTCGGAGCCATGGTCACCCGGCTGCTCCGGCTGGACGCGCCGCCGAAGCCGGCCGACGCGGCGGACGCGCTCGCGCTGGCCATCTGCCACATCTGGCGCGCCCCCGCCGTCAACCGCCTCCAGCAGGCCCACGCGGCCAGCCGCCTCCAGCAGGCCCAGGCCGCCGCCCGGGCCCGCCCGGCGCCGGCCGGCGTCCGACGTACTCCCGCACGCGCTCTCGGACCGCGCTCCGAGGCACCCCAGAAGGGCACCCGATGATCGCCTTCGTCTCCGGCCCGGTCGCGGCCCTGGCACCGGACACCGCCGTCGTGGAGGTCGGCGGCATCGGCATGGCCGTCCAGTGCACCCCCGGCACCCTGTCCGGGCTGCGCGTCGGCCAGCAGGCCAGACTGGCCACCTCCCTCGTCGTACGGGAAGACTCGCTCACCCTGTACGGCTTCGCCGACGACGACGAGCGCCAGACGTTCGAGCTGCTCCAGACCGCCAGCGGTGTGGGCCCCCGCCTGGCGCAGGCCATGCTCGCGGTGCACTCCCCGGACACCCTGCGCCGCGCCGTCGCCAACGGCGACGAGAAGACCCTCACGGCCGTGCCCGGCATCGGCAAGAAGGGTGCCCAGAAGCTGCTGCTGGAGCTGAAGGACCGGCTCGGCGCCCCCGTCGGCACGGGCGCCGCGGGCGTCGGCAGCGCCGTGACGGCCGGGTGGAGCGACCAGCTGCACGCCGCGCTGATCGGCCTCGGCTACGCCACCCGCGAGGCCGACGAGGCGGTGGCCGCCGTCGCGCCGCAGGCCGAGGCGGCACTCGCCGAGGGCACGGCACCCCAGGTGTCGCAGCTGCTCAAGGCGGCCCTCCAGTCGCTGAACCGGGCCCGGTGAGTCCGGTGCGAGCCCGGGCCGGCACCCCCGGCCACCACCCCCGTAAGAAGCGCGACGCGAAGCCGGCCGACCGCGCCGGTACGACCACGTGAGGCAGGACGCAGTGAACTGGGACGAGCCCACCGAGCTCCAGGGCGGTGCGGACGAGCGCGACCGGCTGGTGGGGCCCGACGCGGACGGCGAGGACACCGCGGTCGAGGCCGCCCTGCGCCCCAAGGACCTTGAGGAGTTCGTCGGCCAGGAGCGGGTGCGCGAACAGCTCGACCTGGTGCTGCGCGCGGCCCGCGCCCGCGGCGCCACCGCCGACCACGTCCTGCTCTCCGGCGCCCCCGGCCTCGGCAAGACCACCCTCTCCATGATCATCGCGGCCGAGATGGGCGCCCCGATCCGCATCACCTCGGGCCCCGCCATCCAGCACGCCGGCGACCTGGCCGCGATCCTGTCCTCCCTCCAGGAGGGCGAGGTGCTCTTCCTCGACGAGATCCACCGGATGTCCCGGCCCGCCGAGGAAATGCTCTACATGGCCATGGAGGACTTCCGCGTCGACGTGATCGTCGGCAAGGGCCCCGGAGCCACCGCCATCCCCCTGGAGCTGCCGCCCTTCACCCTGGTCGGCGCCACCACCCGGGCCGGGCTGCTGCCCCCGCCGCTGCGCGACCGCTTCGGCTTCACCGCTCACATGGAGTTCTACGCCCCCGGCGAACTGGAACGCGTCATCCACCGCTCCGCCGGCCTGCTCGACGTCCACATAGAAGCCGAGGGCGCCGCGGAGATCGCCGGCCGCTCCCGCGGCACCCCCCGCATCGCCAACCGCCTGCTGCGCCGCGTGCGCGACTACGCCCAGGTCAAGGCGGACGGAGTGATCACCAGGGACATCGCCGCCCAGGCCCTGGACGTCTACGAGGTCGACGGCCGCGGCCTGGACCGCCTGGACCGCGCGGTGCTGACCGCGCTGCTCAAGCTGTTCGGCGGCGGTCCGGTGGGCCTGTCCACCCTGGCGGTCGCGGTGGGGGAGGAGCGTGAGACGGTCGAGGAGGTCGCCGAACCGTTCCTCGTACGGGAGGGCCTGCTCGCCCGTACCCCCCGGGGCCGCATCGCCACCCCCGCCGCGTGGGCCCACCTGGGCCTGACCCCGCCCCACCAGCAGGCAGGGGGCACCGGGCAGCAGGGCCTCTTCGGGGCGTGACGGCGCGGGGACTCGCCGGGTCAGGAACCGCGGTGCCATGCTGGGCGTTGTTCCACTGGTGCGGACTCGCTTAGACTCCGCCGATGCCGACCGTATGGTCCGGCATTCCCACCCCCGTATATCAGACCGCCGCGCAGCGGTCGTGCGAAGGATTTCCGTCCCGTGAGTATCGTGACTCTCCTCCCCTTCATCGTCCTCATCGGGGCCATGTTCCTGATGACCCGCTCCGCCAAGAAGAAGCAGCAGCAGGCGGCGCAGATGCGCGACGAGATGCAGCCCGGCACCGGCATCCGGACGATTGGGGGCATGTACGCCACCGTCAAGGAGATCCACGACGACACCGTCCTCCTTGAGGTGGCCCCGGGCGTGCACGCCCTCTACGCCAAGAACGCGGTCGGCGCGGTCCTCGCGGACGAGGAGTACAACCGCATCCTCGACGGCGCCGAGGGCAAGGACCACCCGGTCGTCCCGGACGACGCCTCCTCGCTGACCGAGGCCGCCCCGGCCGCCACCGCCGCGGACGACAAGGCCGACGACAAGCCCGCGAACCTGGACAAGTCGCCGAAGGCCGACCTCTCCAAGTCCGAGCCCGCCGCCGACGCGAAGGACGCCGCGAAGGCCGACGACGCCGAGGTCTCCGAGAAGGCCGAGGACGCCGGCGAGGCCGGTACCGGCGCGCAGGCGGGCAAGGCCGACAAGAAGGACGGCGGCGCCGACGCGAAGTAGCCACGCGCCGACGGAGCCGCGGCGCGCCGTTCGAGCGGTGCACCGCGGTTCCCGGACGGTCTAGGCTCCGGCGGGGGCACGTCCCCACTACACTTCGTGGCCGCCCGGCACGCTGATCGTGCCGGGCGGTTGGACAGGGAGATACGAGAAGGTGGCAGCACCGAAAAAGGGCCGCAGGTCTCCTGGGGGCCAGGGAAGGCCGGGGCGCACCCTGGTCCTGATCATGATCGCCATGGCGGCGCTGGTCGGCGGCATGTTCGCCTCCGGGACCTCGACGCCCAGGCTGGGCATCGACCTCGCGGGCGGCACGAGCTTCACGCTCCAGGCCCGCAACCAGCCCGGCAAGCCCAACGCGATCAACGAGACCAACATGAAGACCGCCGCGGGCATCATGGAGCGGCGGGTCAACGGTCTCGGTGTGTCCGAGGCCGAGGTCCAGACCCAGGGCACCAACCACATCGTCGTCAACATCCCCAAGGGGACGGACGCGAAGCAGGCCCGCCAGCAGGTCGGTACCACCGCTCAGCTCGCCTTCCGGCCGGTGCTGACCGCCGCCGCCGGTACGAAGACGCCGTCGGCCACCCCCACCCCCAGCCCTTCCGCGAGCAGCGGCAAGAAGGACGACGGGAAGAAGGGTGACGACAAGAAGGACGGCGAGAAGGCGGAGGGGAAGCCCTCCGCGACGCCGTCCGCGAGCAGCACCACCCAGGGCCGCGCCGTGACCAGCGCCCTCAAGAAGGGCCCGTCCGAGACGCCGAGCGCCTCCGGCAGCCCCTCGGCCGAGCCGAGCGGCTCCCCGTCGCCGCAGCCTTCCACGGGCGCCGACGAGATCCCGGCCGCGCTGCAGAAGCAGCTCGCCGACCTGGACTGCTCCACCGAGAAGTCGCGCTCGCAGGCCAGCGAGAAGGCCGCCAACGCCAAGCCCACCGACCAGGTCGTCTCCTGCAAGGAGGACGGCACGCAGAAGTACGCGCTGGGCCCGGTCGCCGTCGAGGGCACCGACGTCAAGGACGCCTCCGCGGTGTTCGAGGCCCAGTCGGGCCAGGGCTGGATCGTCCAGATGGACTTCACCGGCGCCGGCGGCAAGAAGTTCGCGGACGTCACCGGCAAGCTCGCCGCCAAGGCGCAGCCGCAGAACCAGTTCGCCATCGTGCTCGACGGCCAGACCATCTCGGCCCCGTCCGTCAGCAAGGCCATTCCCGGCGGGCAGGCCACCATCTCCGGCGGCTTCACCCAGCAGAGCGCCGAGGACCTGGCGAACATGCTGTCCTACGGTGCCCTGCCGCTCTCCTTCAAGATCGCCGACGAGACCACGGTCACCGCGGCGCTCGGTGGCGAGCAGCTGGAGGCCGGCCTGATCGCGGGCGCCATCGGCCTCGCGCTGGTCGTCGTCTACCTGGTCGCCTACTACCGCGGGCTGGCGCTGGTCGCGCTGGCGAGCCTCGGGGTCTCCGCGGTCCTCACGTACACGATCATGACGTTGCTGGGCCCGGCCATCGGCTTCGCGCTGAACCTGCCGGCCGTCTGCGGTGCCATCGTCGCCATCGGCATCACCGCGGACTCCTTCATCGTCTACTTCGAACGCATCCGGGACGAGATCCGCGAGGGCCGCACGCTGCGCCCGGCCGTCGAGCGCGGCTGGCCGCGGGCCCGGCGCACGATCCTGGTCTCCGACTTCGTGTCGTTCCTGGCCGCGTTCGTGCTGTTCATCGTCACCGTCGGCAAGGTGAAGGGCTTCGCGTTCACGCTGGGCCTGACCACCCTCCTGGACGTCGTCGTGGTCTTCTTCTTCACCAAGCCCCTGATGACCCTGCTGGCCCGGCGGAAGTTCTTCGCCAACGGCCACCCCTGGTCCGGACTGGACCCCAAGCGCCTGGGTGCCAAGCCGCCGCTGCGCCGCCGTCGCACCACCGCCCCCACCGAGACGAAGGAGGCGTGAGATGTCGAAGCTCGGCAACATCGGCGCCCGGCTCTACCGCGGCGAGGTCGGTTACGACTTCATCGGCAAGCGGAAGATCTGGTACGGCATCTCGATCCTGATCACCATCACGGCCATCGTCGGCCTGGCGGTGCGCGGCCTGAACATGGGCATCGAGTTCTCCGGCGGCGCGGTCTTCACCACGCCGAAGACGAGCGTGTCCTCCGCCGAGGCGGAGCACAAGGCCGAGGCCGCGGCCGAGGGCCACCAGGCCGTGGTGCAAAAGCTCGGCAACGGCGGTCTGCGCATCCAGATCAGCGAGCTGGACACCGAGCAGTCCGTGCCGGTGCAGGAGGCCCTGGCCAAGGACCTGAACGTCCCGGTCAAGGACATCAACACCCAGCTCGTCGGCCCCAGCTGGGGCGAGGAGATCGCCAACAAGGCCTGGATGGGTCTGGGGATCTTCATGATCCTCGTGGTGATCTACCTGGCCATCGCCTTCGAGTGGCGGATGGCGCTGGCGGCCCTGATCGCGCTGATCCACGACCTGACGATCACCGTCGGTGTGTACGCGCTGGTCGGCTTCGAGGTCACCCCGGGCACCGTCATCGGTCTGCTGACGATCCTCGGTTACTCGCTCTACGACACCGTCGTGGTCTTCGACAGCCTCAAGGAAGCGTCGAAGGACGCCACCAAGCAGACCCGCTTCACCTACAGCGAGCTGGCCAACCGCAGCATCAACTCGACCCTGGTGCGGTCCATCAACACCACGGTCGTGGCGCTGCTGCCGGTCGCCGGCCTGCTCTTCGTCGGTGGCGGCCTGCTCGGCGCCGGGATGCTCAACGACATCTCGCTCGCCCTGTTCGTCGGCCTGGCGGCCGGTGCGTACTCCTCGATCTTCATCGCGACCCCGCTGGTCGCCGACCTCAAGGAGCGCGACCCGGCGATGAAGGCGCTGGCCAAGCGGGTGCGTGCGAAGCGCGCCGCGGCCGCCGCCAAGGCCGACGCGCCGGAGCGGCGGGAGGACGCCGTGGACGAGGACGCGCCGCAGGACGCGGACGACGCCGAGGACACGGCGGCGGCCGGCAGCGGCATGGTCGGCCAGCGCAACCAGCCCGCGTCCCGCAACCGCGGCCGCGGCCGTCCGTCGGGCAAGCGCCGATGAGCGCCCCCGAAGGCCTGCGGGAGCTGCTGCTCAGCCGCATCGCGGACGTACCGGACTATCCGAAGCCCGGCGTGGTCTTCAAGGACATCACGCCGCTGCTCGCGGACCCGGCCGCCTTCGGCGCGCTGACCGACGCGTTCGCCGCGCTGTGCGAGCGGTACGCGGCCGACAAGGTCGTGGGCCTGGAAGCGCGCGGCTTCATCCTCGCCGCTCCGGTCGCCGTACGAGCCGGCATCGGCTTCGTCCCCGTACGCAAGGCGGGCAAGCTGCCCGGGGCGACGCTCCGGCAGGCGTACGACCTGGAGTACGGCACGGCCGAGATCGAGATGCACTCCGATGCCCTCAAGCCGGGCGAACGGGTGCTGGTCATCGACGACGTGCTGGCCACCGGCGGGACCGCCGAGGCGTCGCTGGAACTCATCCGCCGGGCCGGGGCCGAGGTCGCCGGCGTCGCGGTCCTGCTGGAGCTGGGCTTCCTGGCCGGGCGGCAGCGGCTGGAGGCGGGCCTGATGGGCGCCCCGACGGAGGCACTGATCACGGTCTGATGTGACGACGCCGTAGCGAAGCGGGTCCCGGGAGCATCCCGGGGCCCGCTTCGGCGTGCGGGGCACCAGGACGGGCGAGCCGTGCCGGGAGGGTTCCCGCGGCCGGAAACCGTTCGCCCGGCCTGGGCGAAAGAACGCCCGGAAACAATTTCGCGAGCCCGTTTGTTGTGCTTTGTCGCCATGTAAAGGTGCGGAGGCTGCCCAGGAGTCGTGGCCCCGAGGTCGCTACCATGGCACCCTGACCAGGTTCGTGGTCTTGTGGTCCGGACCCCCTTGAGGAGTGCTCTTGCCAGACGAGGCCCAGCCGCTTTCTCCCGGACTCCGCCCGGGGGCGTCGCAGTCCGCCCGCCCGGACCGGCCCGGCCCCGCGGACGCGGCCGCCTCGGGAACGCAGAAGGCGCAGCAGCAGAGCGACGGCACCGGTGTGCCCAGGTCCCAGCCGCCCGCCGTCCGGCCTGCCGCGTCGCCCGTACCGGCCAAGCCCACCCCGCCCGTCTACACCGGCCGTTCCGGCTCCTCGAACCGGGTACGCGCCCGCCTGGCCCGCCTCGGCGTGCAGCGGCAGAGCCCGTACAACCCCGTCCTCGAACCGCTGCTGCGGATCGTGCGCAGCAACGACCCCAAGATCGAGGCCGCCACGCTGCGGCAGGTCGAGCGCGCCTACCAGGTCGCCGAGCGCTGGCACCGCGGCCAGAAGCGCAAGAGCGGCGACCCGTACATCACCCACCCCCTCGCGGTCACCACGATCCTCGCCGAACTGGGCATGGACCCGGCCACGCTCATGGCGGGCCTGCTGCACGACACCGTCGAGGACACCGAGTACGGCCTGGACACCCTGCGCCGGGACTTCGGCGACCAGGTCGCGCTGCTGGTGGACGGCGTCACCAAGCTGGACAAGGTCAAGTTCGGCGAGGCCGCGCAGGCCGAGACCGTGCGCAAGATGGTCGTGGCGATGGCCAAGGACCCGCGGGTTCTTGTGATCAAGCTGGCCGACCGGCTGCACAACATGCGCACCATGCGCTACCTCAAGCGCGAGAAGCAGGAGAAGAAGGCCCGCGAGACGCTGGAGATCTACGCTCCGCTGGCGCACCGCCTGGGCATGAACACCATCAAGTGGGAGCTGGAGGACCTCGCCTTCGCGATCCTCTACCCCAAGATGTACGACGAGATCGTCCGGCTCGTCGCCGAGCGCGCCCCCAAGCGGGACGAGTACCTGGCCATAGTGACCGACGAGGTCCAGGCCGACCTGCGCGCCGCGCGCATCAAGGCCACCGTCACCGGCCGGCCCAAGCACTACTACAGCGTCTACCAGAAGATGATCGTGCGGGGCCGCGACTTCGCCGAGATCTACGACCTGGTGGGCATCCGCGTCCTCGTCGACACCGTCCGCGACTGCTACGCGGCGCTCGGCACCGTCCACGCCCGGTGGAACCCGGTCCCGGGGCGGTTCAAGGACTACATCGCGATGCCCAAGTTCAACATGTACCAGTCGCTGCACACGACCGTGATCGGCCCCAGCGGCAAGCCGGTCGAGCTGCAGATCCGTACGTTCGACATGCACCGGCGCGCGGAGTACGGCATCGCCGCGCACTGGAAGTACAAGCAGGAGGCCGTGGCCGGCGCGTCCAAGGTGCGGACGGACGTGCCGAGGAACAAGGCCGACGGCCAGGACACGGTCAACGACATGGCGTGGCTGCGCCAGTTGCTGGACTGGCAGAAGGAGACCGAGGACCCGGGCGAGTTCCTGGAGTCGCTGCGCTTCGACCTGTCCCGCAACGAGGTCTTCGTCTTCACGCCGAAGGGTGACGTCATAGCGCTGCCCGCCGGTGCCACTCCCGTGGACTTCGCCTACGCGGTGCACACGGAGGTCGGCCACCGGACCATAGGCGCCCGGGTCAACGGCCGTCTCGTACCGCTCGAATCGACCCTGGACAACGGCGATCTCGTGGAGGTCTTCACCTCCAAGGCGCCCGGCGCGGGACCGTCCCGCGACTGGCTGGGCTTCGTGAAGTCGCCGCGCGCCCGCAACAAGATCCGTGCCTGGTTCTCCAAGGAGCGCCGCGACGAGGCCATCGAGCAGGGCAAGGACGCCATCGCCCGCGCGATGCGCAAGCAGAACCTGCCGATCCAGCGCATCCTCACCGGCGACTCGCTGGTCACCCTCGCCCACGAGATGCGCTATCCGGACATCTCGTCCCTGTACGCCGCCATCGGCGAGGGCCACGTCACGGCGCAGAGCGTGGTGCAGAAGCTGGTGCAGGCGCTCGGCGGGCAGGACGAGGCGACCGAGGACATCGCCGAGTCCACCCCGATCCGGCCGCGCTCCAAGCGGCGCTCCAGCGCCGACCCGGGCGTGGTGGTCAAGGGCGTCGAGGACGTGTGGGTGAAGCTGGCCCGCTGCTGTACGCCGGTGCCGGGCGACCCGATCATCGGCTTCGTCACCCGCGGCAACGGCGTCTCGGTGCACCGCGCCGACTGCGTCAACGTCGACTCGCTGTCCAAGCAGCCGGAGCGGATCCTGGACGTCGAGTGGGCGCCCACCCAGTCCTCGGTCTTCCTGGTCGCCATCCAGGTCGAGGCGCTGGACCGGTCCCGGCTGCTGTCGGACGTCACCCGCATCCTGTCCGACCAGCACGTCAACATCCTGTCCGCGGCCGTCCAGACCTCCCGCGACCGGGTGGCCACCTCCCGCTTCACCTTCGAGATGGGCGACCCCAAGCACCTGGGGCACGTCCTGAAGGCGGTGCGGAGCGTGGAGGGCGTGTACGACGTGTACCGCGTGACGTCGGCCCGCCGGCCGTAGGCAACGACCACGCAGGAGGGCCCCGGTACGGATCTCCGTACCGGGGCCCTCTCCTACGGCCTCTCAGCCGCCGAACTCCTCAAGACCCTTCAGGGCCTGGTCCAGCAGCGCCTGGCGGCCCTCCAGCTCACGGGCGAGCTTGTCCGCCTTGGCGTCGTTGCCCGCAGCGCGCGCCGCGTCGATCTGCTTCTGCAGCTTGTCGACCGCGTCCTGGAGCTGCCCGGTCAGACCCGCGGCGCGCGCCCGCGCCTCCGGGTTCGTGCGGCGCCACTCGGCTTCCTCGGACTCCTGGATGGCGCGCTCCACGGCGTGCATCCGGCCCTCGATCTTCGGGCGGGCGTCCCGCGGTACGTGGCCGATGGCCTCCCACCGCTCGTTGATCGAACGGAACGCGGCCCGCGCCGCCTTCAGGTCCGAGACCGGGAGCAGCTTCTCGGCCTCGGCGACCAGCTCCTCCTTGCGCGTCAGATTCTCCCGCTGCTCGGCGTCGCGCTCCGCGAACACCTCGCTGCGCGCCTGGAAGAAGATGTCCTGGGCGCCGCGGAAGCGGTTCCACAGGTCGTCCTCGTGCTCGCGCTGGGCGCGGCCCGCGGCCTTCCAGTCCGCCATCAGCTCGCGGTAGCGGGCCGCGGTCGGCCCCCAGTCCGTCGAGCCGGACAGCGCCTCGGCCTCGGCGACCAGCCGCTCCTTGGTCTTACGGGCCTCCTCGCGCTGCGCGTCCAGCGAGGCGAAGTGCGCCTTGCGCCGCTTGGAGAACGCCGAGCGGGCGTGCGAGAAGCGGTGCCACAGCTCGTCGTCGGACTTGCGGTCCAGGCGCGGCAGGCTCTTCCAGGTGTCCACCAGGGCCCGCAGCCGCTCACCGGCCGCCCGCCACTGCTCGCTGGCCGCCAGCTCCTCGGCCTCGGCGACCAGCTTCTCCTTGGCCTGCCGGGCCTCGTCGCTCTGCCGCGCCTTCTGGGCCTTGCGCTCCTCGCGGCGCGCCTCGACATCGGTGACGAGCTGGTCCAGCCGCTTGCGCAGTGCCTCCAGGTCGCCCACCGCGTGGTGCTCGTCGACCTGCTGCCGCAGGTGATCGATCGCGGCCATCGCGTCCTTGGCGGACAGGTCGGTGGTCCGTACCCGTCGTTCGAGGAGGCCGATCTCGACGACCAGGCCCTCATACTTGCGCTCGAAGTAGGCGAGGGCCTCTTCGGGGGATCCCGCCTGCCACGATCCGACGACCTTCTCGCCGTCGGCGGTACGCACGTACACGGTCCCCGTCTCGTCGACGCGGCCCCATGGGTCGCTGCTCACAGCGCCTCCTCCACATGATGCCGACGGGAGCGCGTCGCCCCCCGGCATCGTCCACAGTTTCTGTCCGGCGGGGCAGCGCCCCGGCCGGTCCGACGGGTGTCTTGCGGGTGCGGGTGGCAGCCGTCGGAGCAGGCACCCTACACAACGCCAATCTAGGCGACCGGCGGGCCGGCTGTCCGCATCCAGCACGACCGAAATTTCGCGGTTCGCACACCGCGAGGGCGGCTCCGGCGCGCCCGGGGGCGCACCGGTTCAGGATTTCGCGACCGTCGCCCGGTTGATCACGACCGTCGCGTTGGGCGCGGTGTTGCCCGTCGACGGGTCCGGGGTCGAGCCCGCCCCGGCGATCTTCTTCAGGACGTCCATGCCCTCGGTGATCGTCCCGAAGGGCGTGTAGTTCGGCGGCAGCTTGCTGTCCTGGTAGACGAGGAAGAACTGACTGCCGCCGCTGTTGCGGGTTTTGTCGCTCTTGCCGTCGTAGCGGTTCGCCATCGCGACGGTGCCCGCCGGATAGACGTCGCCCTTGAGCTTCGGGTCCTTCAGGTTCTCGTCCGGGATCGTGTAGCCGGGCGTGCCCGCGCCGGTCCCGGTCGGGTCACCGCACTGCAGGACGTAGATGCCCTCGTCGACCAGGCGGTGGCACTTGCTGTGGTCGAAGAACTTCTCGCCCGCCAGGAAGCTGAACGAGTTGACGGTGTGCGGCGCCTTCGCGGCGTCCAGCTTGATCCCGATGGTGCCGCAGGTCGTCTCCAGCTTCATCGCGTACGCCGCGGAGGTGTCGACGGACATCTCCGGCTCCTTCTTCCAGGTCTTCTTGGAGGGGGAGCCCGGGGCCGGCTTGCCGCACGGGTCGGCGGCCTTGCCGGGGCTCGGCGCCGCGGCGTCCGTGGTGCCGTTGTCGTCGCCGGCCAGCCCGACCGAGGCGTACGCGGCCGCGCCCGCGGCCAGCGCGACCGCCAGGGCCGACGCGACGATCACGTTGCGGCGCTTGGCCTTGCGCCGGGCCGCGTCCCGCCGCTGCCGCTGGCGCTCGTACTTCTCGCGGGCGAGCTGCCGCCGCCGCTGATCGCTGCTGACCACCGGGTCGTCTCCTAGGTGTGCGCTGAGGTCTGCCGTGGGCCGTACCGTATACGGGTTCGCCCGGGTGGGAGTGCCGCCGGTAGGCTCTGGAACTGCCGAAATCTTCCGGATCGCCGTGGCGATCCGTCCGCCGCCGTCGAATGTTGAGGACGAACGTGCTCATTGCCGGGTTCCCCGCCGGGGCCTGGGGGACCAACTGTTATCTGGTCGCCCCGGCCGCGGGTGAGGAGTGCGTGATCATCGATCCGGGCCACCGGGCCGCGCCGGGCGTCGAGGAAGCGCTGAAGAAGCACCGGCTCAAGCCCGTCGCCGTCGTCCTCACCCACGGCCACATCGACCACGTCGCCTCGGTCGTCCCGGTGTGCGGCGCGCACGACGTGCCCGCCTGGATCCACCCCGAGGACCGCTACATGATGAGCGACCCGGAGAAGGCCCTCGGCGCCTCCATCGGACAGCAGCTCATGGGCGAGCTGACCGTGGGGGAGCCGGACGACGTCAAGGAGCTGGGCGACGGCGCGAAGCTGGAGCTGGCCGGGCTGGAGTTCTCGGTCGCGCACGCACCGGGCCATACCAAGGGGTCGGTGACCTTCCGGATGCCCGAGCAGGCGGACGTTCCGCCGGTCTTCTTCTCGGGCGACCTGCTGTTCGCCGGCTCCATCGGACGTACCGACCTGCCGGGCGGCGACCACGCCGAGATACTGCGGTCGCTGGAGCGCGTGTGCCTGCCGCTCCAGGACGAGACCGTCGTGCTGTCCGGCCACGGCCCCCAGACCACCATCGGCCGCGAGCGCGCCACCAACCCGTTCCTGCGGGAGGTGGCCGCCGGCCTCGGAGACGGCGCACCGCACAGCCCGGCTCCGCGACGAGGAATGTGACGAGAACTTCGTGAGCACCTTCAAGGCCCCCAAGGGCACCTACGACCTGATCCCGCCGCAGTCCGCCACCTACCTGGCGGTCCGGGACGCGATCTCCGGACCTCTCAAGCGCTCCGGGTACGGGTACATCGAAACGCCCGGCTTCGAGAACGTCGAGCTGTTCGCGCGCGGTGTCGGCGAGTCCACCGACATCGTGACCAAGGAGATGTACGCCTTCGAGACCAAGGGCGGCGACAAGCTCGCGCTGCGCCCCGAAGGCACCGCCTCCGTACTGCGCGCCGCGCTGGAGGCCAACCTGCACAAGGCGGGCAACCTCCCCGTCAAGCTCTGGTACTCCGGTTCGTACTACCGCTACGAGCGTCCGCAGAAGGGCCGCTACCGCCACTTCTCCCAGGTCGGCGCGGAGGCCATCGGCGCCGAGGACCCGGCGCTGGACGCCGAGCTGATCATCCTGGCCGACGACGCCTACCGCTCGCTGGGCCTGAAGAACTTCCGCATCCTGCTCAACTCGCTCGGCGACAAGGAGTGCCGCCCCGTCTACCGGGCCGCCCTCCAGGAGTTCCTGTACGGGCTCGACCTGGACGAGGACACCCGCCGCCGCGCCGAGATCAACCCGCTGCGGGTGCTGGACGACAAGCGCGCGGACGTGCAGAAGCAGCTGGTCGGCGCGCCGCTGCTGCGCGACCACCTGTGCGAGGCGTGCAAGGCGTACCACGAGCAGGTGCGCGAGCTGCTGACCGCGGCGGGCGTCGCGTTCGAGGACGACCCGAAGCTGGTGCGCGGGCTGGACTACTACACCCGTACGACCTTCGAGTTCGTCCACGACGGCCTGGGCTCGCAGTCCGCGGTCGGCGGCGGCGGGCGCTACGACGGCCTCTCCGAGATGATCGGCGGCCCCGCGCTGCCCTCGGTGGGCTGGGCGCTCGGCGTGGACCGCACGGTCCTCGCGCTGGAGGCCGAAGGCGTCGAGCTGGAGCTGCCCGCGAGCACGGCGGTCTTCGCCGTGCCGCTCGGCGAGGAGGCCCGGCGGACGCTGTTCGCCACGGTCACCGAGCTGCGCCGGGCCGGGGTCGCCACCGACTTCGCGTACGGCGGCAAGGGGCTGAAGAACGCCATGAAGTCGGCGAACCGCTCGGGCGCCCGTCTCGCGGTCGTCGCGGGTGAGCGCGATCTGGCCGAAGGCGTCGTCCAGCTCAAGGACCTGGAGAGCGGCGAGCAGGCGCCGGTCGCGCTGGACGCGGTCGTCGAAGAGGTCCGCCGCCGGCTCGGCTGATCCCGTCCGCCTCTGTACGGGGCGCCCGTCATCGGGTAGGAGGCCCCCTTCCGGCCGCCCGCGCGCCGTCCGCGCGGTGGCTCGGAAGGGGGCCTTTATGCGCAGCGAACGGTGGTGACGTGTCCGGTTGGGGCAGAATGAGGGCCCGGCGCGCGCCAGTTGGCACGCGCTCTCCGCTCACTCCCCAAGGCACCGACGGAACGGCGATATGACGACGACAGCGCTTGACGACGTGTCCACCGGCGACGGTCACCCCGGTCGCGGCGGCGGCACGGTCGGCTCGGGACGGGGCCTGGCCTGGCTGCTGGTGGTCACCAGCGCCCTGGGGCTCCTCGCGTCCTGGGTGATCACCTTGGACAAGATCGAGCTGCTGAAGGACCCCAACTTCAAGCCGGCCTGCAGCCTGAGCCCGATCGTCTCCTGCGGCAGTGTGATGCAGAGCCCGCAGGCCGAGGTCTTCGGCTTCCCCAACCCGGTCGCCGGCCTCATCGCGTTCGGCGCGGTCATCGGGATCGGCGTCGGGCTGCTCGCGGGCGCCCGCTACCGCGCCTGGTACTGGATCGGCCTGAACATCGGCACCCTCGCGGGCTCCGTCTTCTGCATGTGGCTGATGTCGCAGTCGCTGTACGTGATCAACTCGCTGTGCCTGTGGTGCACGCTGACCTGGTGCGTCACGATCCTGATGTTCTGGTACACCACCGTGCACAACCTCAAGCACGGGATCATCCCGGCGCCGGAGGGGCTGCGCAAGGCGGTGCTGGAGTTCCACTGGGTCGTGCCGGTGCTCTGGTACGGCGTGATCGCGCTGCTGATCCTCACCAAGTGGTGGTCCTACTGGAGCAGCCTGATCTGAGGCGTGGAATACGGCCGGGGGCCGACCGGTGCTCGCACCGGTCGGCCCCCGGCCGCGTTGTCAGTGGGGTGGCTTAGGCTCTGGAGCGTGGAGCCCGACCTGTTCACCGCCGCTGCCGAAGACCGCCAGGAGAAAGATCCCACGGGGTCGCCCCTCGCCGTACGGATGCGTCCGCGCACCCTCGACGAGGTCGTCGGCCAGCAGCATCTGCTCAAGCCGGGCTCGCCCCTGCGCCGCCTGGTCGGCGAGGGCAACGGCGGCCCCGCCGGACCGTCCTCCGTCTTCCTGTGGGGCCCGCCCGGCATCGGCAAGACGACGCTCGCGTACGTGGTCAGCCAGGCCACGAACAAGCGCTTCGTGGAGCTGTCCGCGATCACCGCGGGCGTGAAGGAGGTGCGTGCCGTCATCGACGGCGCCCGCCGCGCCTCCGGCGGCTACGGCAAGGAGACCGTCCTCTTCCTGGACGAGATCCACCGCTTCAGCAAGGCCCAGCAGGACTCCCTGCTGCCCGCGGTCGAGAACCGCTGGGTGACGCTGATCGCCGCGACGACCGAGAACCCGTACTTCTCGGTGATCTCCCCGCTGCTCTCCCGCTCCCTGCTGCTGACGCTGGAGCCCCTCACCGACGACGACCTGCGCGGCCTGCTGCGGCGCGCGCTGACCGACGCGCGGGGCCTGGCGGGCGCGGTCACGCTGCCCGAGGACACCGAGGCGCACCTGCTCCGCATTGCCGGCGGCGACGCCCGCCGCGCGCTCACGGCGCTGGAGGCCGGGGCCGGATCGGCGATCTCCAAGGGGGAGAAGGAGATCACCCTCCAGACCCTGGAGGAGTCCGTCGACCGGGCGGCCGTGAAGTACGACCGGGCCGGCGACCAGCACTACGACGTCGCCAGCGCCCTGATCAAGTCCATCCGCGGCTCCGACGTGGACGCGGCGCTGCACTACCTGGCGCGGATGATCGAGGCGGGGGAGGACCCGCGGTTCATCGCCCGGCGGCTGATGATCTCGGCGAGCGAGGACATCGGGCTCGCCGACCCGTCGGCCCTGCAGACCGCCGTGGCCGCGGCGCAGGCCGTCGCGATGATCGGCTTCCCGGAGGCCCGGATCACGCTCAGCCAGGCGACGATCGCGCTGGCGCTGGCCCCCAAGTCCAACGCGGCCTATCTCGCGATCGACGCGGCCCTCGCGGACGTACGGGCCGGGCTCGCCGGCCCGGTGCCGCCGCATCTGCGCGACAGCCACTACAAGGGCGCCGAGAAGCTGGGGCACGGCAAGGGGTACCAGTACCCCCACGATCTGCCCGGCGGGATCGCGGCACAGCAGTACGCCCCTGACGAGGTGCACGGCAAGCGGTATTACACGCCTACGCGGTACGGCTCCGAGGCGCGGTACGCGGAGGTGACCGAGCGGGTCCGCGGCCGGTTGCGCGGCGAGGAGTAGCAGATGCCCCCGGGCGGGCCCGATCCGTCCCGCCCGGGGCCGTCGGCCGTGCGGTTCATCCCGAGGCCGCCGCGTCGAACAGCGTGTGCATCGCCCGGCGCAGTTCCGAGACGTCCCGGACCGGGGCCGGGAAGTCGAAGCGGGCGTCGAAGGAGCGGTGGGCGGCGTCGGTGAAGCGGACGCGCAGGCCGAAGCGGTCCAGGGCCACCGGTACCGCGCGGTCGCGGAAGTCGCAGGCGCGCCGGGAGCGGTCGCCGAGCAGGGTGCACAGGCCGCGCACCTGGTCGCTGTGGGCCGAGTGGAGGTGCTGGAGCAGCTCCGCCTCGTGGGCCGCCAGCGGGTCCGGCTCGGCTGCGGCGAACTCCTCCGGTTCCACGGGCTGCGCGCCCCACAGGTCGTCCACGGCCGCCTCGCCGACCTCCATGCGCAGCATCATCCAGGCGGGCCGCCCGAACATGCCCGGCGGCGGGTCCGGCTGGAGGGCCTCGCCGATGCCGAGCAGTTCGCCGACGGGGTGCCGCTCGGCGAGCAGCATCGCCGCGCGGGCGCGCTCGTCGTTGCGTACGGGGGTGAGCCAGCCGGCGACCCAGGCCCGGCCGCGGATGCGATGGGGCACCGAGACGGGTGCCACGTCGGTGATCTCCATCACGGCGGTGAGGTCGTCGTCCTGGGCGTGTGCGGCGGCCCGGGCGGCCGCGGAGTCCCCGGGAACCAGCAGGAGCACGTCACCGGCACGGGTGACCGTACGGCATACTGGTGCGGAGAGTCCGGCGTCGTCGGGGTCCTCGATTCCGGGGATGCCGAGCGAGGCCATACCATTGGACTCGACGAGGGTTCGTACGCGCTCGGCGGCGGTTGGCTGCTGGGCGTCTTCCACGGGACGCGGCTGACCCATCCCAGTGCTCTGACCAGCACCGGGCAGGGGGATCCCAGGTCGAAACATGCGTTCTCCTCGCAGTAAGGTAAGCCTAACCTAACTTACATGGAGGTCTGTTCCACGTGAACCAGTCGCGTCCCAAGGTCAAGAAGTCGCGCGCGCTCGGCATCGCGCTGACGCCGAAGGCCGTCAAGTACTTCGAGGCCCGTCCCTACCCGCCCGGCGAGCACGGCCGTGGCCGCAAGCAGAACAGTGACTACAAGGTCCGTCTGCTGGAGAAGCAGCGTCTGCGCGCTCAGTACGACATCAGCGAGCGTCAGATGGTGCGCGCCTACGACCGCGCTCGGAAGGTCGAAGGCAAGACAGGCGAAGCGCTGATCATCGAGCTTGAGCGCCGTCTGGACGCGCTCGTCCTGCGTTCGGGCATCGCCCGGACGATCTACCAGGCCCGTCAGATGGTCGTCCACGGCCACATCGCGGTCAACGACCGCAAGGTCGACAAGCCGTCCTTCCGCGTCCGTCCCGACGACGTCGTGATGGTCCGCGAGCGCAGCCGCGAGAAGCACCCCTTCCAGGTCGCGCGCGAGGGCGGCTACGCCCCCGAGGGCGAGACCCCCCGCTACCTGCAGGTCAACCTCAAGGCCCTGGCCTTCCGCCTGGACCGTGACCCGCAGCGCAAGGAGATCCCGGTGATCTGCGACGAGCAGCTCGTCGTCGAGTACTACGCCCGCTGATCCAGGCGTAGACACCGCACGGCCGCGCCCCGCGCGCGGCCGGACGCGTGCTCAGCCCGCCGTCTCCCCGCCGTTCGCGGAGGGGGAGGCGGCGGGTTCGTCCGTTTCCGGGGGCGGTTCCGGTCCCGTACCGGAGCGCGGACCCGGTACGGGGCCGTCCGGCCGGGACGCCGCATCACCGCCGAGAATCCGGGTGACCGCCGCGTCCAGATCCAGCCGGGCGCCTTCCCGCACACAGTGCCCGTACCGCTCGGCCCCCAGCGCCTCCCGCGCCCGCTCCTCGCACAGCCGGTGCGGCTGGTTGAAGTGGCGCGAGCCGAACAGCGGCAGCCCGACCGAGGGCCAGATCCGCCCGGCGGTGCCCTGGAGCAGCGCCGCCTCGGCCGCGTCCCCCTCGTCCAGCGTGATCAGCGCCAGCATCTCGATGGCCAGCACCGCGCCCAGCAGGTCCTGAAACGTGTGGTCGATGGCCAGACACTCGCTCAGCAGGGCACGGGCCCGCGCCGGCTCGCCCCCGCTCCAGGCCGCATAGCCCAGTACGTACAGCGCGTACGCCAGGGCCCACCGCTCCCCGTGGTCGTCGCAGACCTGCCGTACGTCCTCGCACAGCCGCACCGCCTGCGCGAGGTCGCCCTGGAACGCCACCGCCATCGCCAGCTCGACCTGCCCCATCAGCACGTTGCTGTTCAGCTCGCCGATCTCCCGGTAGCGGCCGAGCGCCTCGCGCAGCAGCCGCTCGGCGCGCGGCATGTCGTCGCGGACCAGCGCCAGACAGCCGGTGCGGTGCAGGGCGTAGGCGGCGGCGGTGGCGTTATCGGTGCGCTCCGCGCCCTCGCGGCACTCCCGGAGGGCGATCGTCGCGCCGACCGTGTCGCCCTGGAGCACCGCCACGTACCCGACCACCCACAGGGCCTTCAGCCGGGCGTCGTCGTGGTCGCCCTCCAGCTCCAGGGAGCGGTCGAGCCAGTGCCGCCCTTCCGAGAGCCGCCCGCACCCCACCCAGTAGAACCACAGCGTGCCCGCCAGGTACTGGCCCAGGTGCGCGTCCCCGGCACTGTCGAGGCTGTATTCCAGCGCGACCCGCAGATTCGGCAGTTCACACTCGATACGGGCGGCCACCTCGGCCTGCCGCGGGCTGAACCAGTCCAGCTCGCACCAGGTCGCCAGGCCCACGTACCAGTCGCGGTGCCGGCGGCGCAGCCGTTCGGCGTCGCCCGCCGCGTCCAGCCAGCCCGCCCCGTACTCCCGGACGGTGTCCAGCATCCGGTGGCGCACGCCCGCCGGGGTCTCCTCCCGTACGACCACCGACTGGGCCACCAGTTCCCCGAGCACGTCGACCAGCTCGTCCGCCGGCAGGTCCGGGCCCGAGCAGACGTACTCGGCCGCGTCCAGGTCGAACTGCCCGGCGAAGACCGACAGCCGCGCCCACAGCAGGCGCTCGGCGGGCGTGCACAGCTCGTGGCTCCAGCCGATGGCGGTCCGCAGTGTCTGGTGACGGTACGCGGCCGTGCCCATCAGGGCCGGCGGACTCGTGCGGGCACCGGGATAGCCGCCGGTCAGCAGCCGGAAGCGGTCGTCGAGCCGGTGCAGCAGCTGCTCCACCGACAGGGCCCGCAGCCGACCGGCGGCCAACTCCAGCGCGAGCGGGATGCCGTCCAGGCGGCGGCACAGTTCGGCGACGGCGGCCTCGCCCGCCGCGTCCGTGGTGAAGCCGGGGACCACGGCCGCGGCCCGGTCGTGGAACAGGCCCGCCGCGTCCGGGCCGTCCATCGGCGGCAGCGGCAGGTTCTGTTCGCCGGGCAGGCCGAGCGGGCGCCGGCCCGCCGCCAGCACGCGCAGGCCGGGCGCGCGCCGCAGCAGGTCGGCGGCGAGGTCGGCGCAGTCGTCGACCAGGTGCTCGTAGCCGTCCAGGACGAGCAGCAGGTCGCGGCCCGCGAGGTGGTCGCGCAGCGCGGCGCGCGGCGGCCGTCCCGTGTGGTCGGCGAGGCCCAGCGCCTCGGCGACCGCGTGGTCCAGCAGGTGGCCGTGGCGCAGCGGAGCCAGCTCGGCCAGCCACACCCCATCGCAGAAGCGATCCTGCAAGAGCTTGGCGGCGTGGGTGGCGAGCCGGGACTTCCCCACGCCGCCGACCCCGGTGAGCGCCACCAGCCGGGCGGACTCCAGATGCCCGGCCAGCGCGGCGAGTTCGCCGTCGCGGCCGATGAACCGGGTCAGCTCCGCGGGAAGATTGCCGGGCACCCGCGGGCGCTCGGAGGAAGGGCGGGGCAGGGGGCGTCGCATGGGACACGGAGCGTACTCGCAGGTGTGCGGACCGTACAATCGCCCGGCGGTGGGCCCCGCGCCGCACGGGGAGCGCGGTACGGGCGCGCGCCCGCGGCGCGATAGGCTCGGGACCTGCCGTTCGAGCAGGACGGAACCGGAACAGAATCAGTCGGAGAGTGGTGCCAACGTGACCGGTGGAGAGGTGGCCGGGATCCTCGTGGCCGTCTTCTGGGCGATCCTCGTGTCCTTCCTCGCCCTGGTGCTGGTGAGGCTCGCACAGACGCTCAAGGCGACGACCAGGATGGTCGCCGAGGTGTCCGAGCAGGCCGTGCCGCTGCTGGCCGACGCGTCCGCGACCGTCCGCTCCGCGCACACCCAGCTCGCCCGGGTCGACGCCATCGCCTCCGACGTCCAGGAGGTCACCGCCAACGCCTCCGCGCTCTCCTCGACCGTCTCCTCCGCGTTCGGCGGACCGCTGGTCAAGGTCGCGGCGTTCGGTTACGGCGTGCGCCGCGCGATCGGCAGGAAGGGCGCGCCGCCCGAGCCGAAGCGCACCGTCGTCGGCCGTACCCTGCCCGCCGCCCGCCGCGGCGGGCGCCGCAACCGTCGCTCCAAGGACTGATCGCCGCGATGTTCCGCCGCGCATTCTGGTTCACCACCGGCGCCGCCGCCGGGGTGTGGGCCACCACCAAGGTCAACCGCAAGCTGCGCAAGCTCCAGCCCGACAGCCTCGCGGCGCAGGCCGCCGGCAAGGCCGTCGAGACCGGACACCGGCTGCGCCAATTTGCAGTGGACGTACGCACGGGAATGGCGGACCGTGAGGGACAGCTGTACGAAGCGCTGGGCCTGACGGACCGGGGCGACGCACGCGAGCTGCCCCCCGCGCGCTCCCGTCCCGCGCTCCGAACGCCGCAGTACCCGATCACGCAGCACCGAACGATTACCCCCGGACCGACCGGACCGACCGGAAAAGAGGACCACTGATGGAGTCGGCTGAAATCCGCCGCCGCTGGCTGCGCTTCTTCGAGGAGCGCGGGCACACCGTCGTGCCGTCGGCGTCGCTCATCGCGGACGACCCGACGCTGCTGCTGGTCCCCGCGGGCATGGTGCCCTTCAAGCCCTACTTCCTGGGCGAGGTCAAGCCGCCGTGGCCGCGCGCCACCAGCGTCCAGAAGTGCGTGCGCACACCGGACATCGAAGAGGTCGGCAAGACCACCCGGCACGGCACGTTCTTCCAGATGTGCGGCAACTTCTCCTTCGGCGACTACTTCAAGGAAGGCGCCATCAAGCACGCCTGGGAGCTGCTGACCGGCTCCCAGGACGACGGCGGCTTCGGCCTGGACCCGGAGAAGCTCTGGATCACCGTCTACCTGGACGACGACGAGGCCGAGCGCATCTGGCACGAGGTCGTCGGGGTGCCCAAGGAGCGCATCCAACGCCTGGGCAAGAAGGAGAACTACTGGTCCATGGGCGTCCCGGGCCCGTGCGGCCCGTGCTCCGAGATCAACTACGACCGCGGCCCGGAGTTCGGCGTCGAGGGCGGCCCGGCCGTCAACGACGAGCGGTACGTGGAGATCTGGAACCTGGTCTTCATGCAGTACGAGCGCGGCGAGGGCACCGGCAAGGAGGACTTCGAGATCCTCGGTGACCTGCCGAGCAAGAACATCGACACCGGCCTCGGCCTGGAACGCCTGGCGATGATCCTCCAGGGCGTCCACAACATGTACGAGACCGACACGCTGCGCGTCGTCATCGACAAGGCCGGCGACCTGACCGGCGTACGCTACGGCGCCGCCGCCGACACCGACGTGTCGCTGCGCGTGGTCGCCGACCACATGCGGACGTCCACGATGCTCATCGGCGACGGCGTCACCCCCGGCAACGAGGGCCGCGGCTACGTGCTGCGCCGCATCATGCGCCGCGCCATCCGCAACATGCGCCTGCTCGGCGCCACCGGCCCGGTCGTCGCCGACCTGCTGGACGTGGTCATCAAGACGATGGGCCAGCAGTACCCGGAGCTGATCGAGGACCGCAAGCGCATCGAGACGGTCGCACTCGCCGAGGAGGCCGCCTTCCTCAAGACGCTCAAGGCCGGCACCAACATCCTCGACACCGCCGTCACCGAGACCAAGGCCGCCGGCGGCACGGTGCTCCCCGGCGACAAGGCGTTCCTGCTCCACGACACCTGGGGCTTCCCCATCGACCTCACCCTCGAAATGGCCGCCGAACAGGGCCTTTCGGTGGACGAGAACGGCTTCCGCCGGCTGATGAAGGAGCAGCGGGAGCGCGCCAAGGCCGACGCCCAGGCCAAGAAGCACGGCCACGCCGACCTGTCCGCCTACCGTGAGGTGGCCGACCGCTCCGGCGCCACCGTCTTCACCGGCTACACCCACACCGAGGGCGAGTCGTCCGTCGTCGGCCTGCTGGCCAACGGTGTGTCGGCGCCCGCCGCCCAGGAGGGCGACGAGGTCGAGGTCGTCCTGGACCGCACCCCCTTCTACGCCGAGGGCGGCGGCCAGCTCGCCGACACCGGCCGGATCAAGCTGGAGTCCGGCGCCGTCGTCGAGGTGCGCGACGTGCAGCAGCCGGTGCCCGGCGTCACGGTGCACAAGGGCGTCGTGCAGGTCGGCGAGGTCGTGGTCGGCTCGCCCGCGTACGCCACCATCGACGTCAAGCGCCGCCGGGCCATCGCCCGTGCCCACAGCGCCACCCACCTCACCCACCAGGCGCTGCGCGACGCGCTCGGCCCCACGGCCGCCCAGGCCGGTTCGGAGAACTCCCCGGGCCGCTTCCGCTTCGACTTCGGCTCGCCGACCGCCGTGCCCGGTACGGTCCTGACCGACGTCGAGCAGCGCATCAACGAGGTGCTCTCCCGCGAACTGGACGTCCAGGCCGAGGTCATGAGCATGGAGGACGCCAAGAAGCAGGGCGCCATCGCCGAGTTCGGCGAGAAGTACGGCGACCGGGTGCGCGTGGTGACCATCGGTGACTTCTCCAAGGAGCTGTGCGGCGGCACCCACGTGGCCAACACCGCCCAGCTCGGCCTGGTCAAGCTGCTCGGCGAGTCCTCCATCGGCTCCGGTGTGCGCCGTGTGGAGGCCCTGGTCGGCGTGGACGCCTACAACTTCCTCGCCCGCGAGCACACCGTCGTCTCGCAGCTGACCGAGCTGGTCAAGGGCCGCCCCGAGGAGCTGCCCGAGAAGATCTCCGGCGTGCTGGCCAAGCTCAAGGAGGCCGAGAAGGAGATCGAGCGCTACCGCGCCGAGAAGGTCCTCCAGGCCGCCGCCGGGCTGGCCCAGGAGGCCAAGGACGTACGGGGCGTCGCGCTGGCCGCCGCCCGGGTCGCCGACGGCACCTCCGCCGACGACCTGCGCAAGCTGGTGCTGGACGTGCGCGGCCGCATCCCGGGCGACCGCCCGGCCGTGGTGGCGCTGTTCACCGTGGCCAACGGCCGCCCGCTGACCGTCATCGCCACCAACGAGGCCGCCCGCGAGCGCGGCATCAAGGCCGGTGACCTGGTCCGTACAGCCGCCAAGACGCTGGGCGGCGGCGGTGGCGGCAAGCCGGACGTGGCCCAGGGCGGCGGCCAGAACGCCGCCGCGGTGCCCGAGGCCATCGAGGCCGTCGAGCGTCTCGTGGCCGAGGCGGCCTGAGCACGTGAGTGAGATGCGGCGCGGCAGGCGCCTCGCCATCGACGTGGGGGACGCCCGGATCGGGGTCGCCTCGTGCGACCCCGACGGGGTCCTCGCGACCCCCGTGGAGACGGTGCCCGGCCGGGACGTCCCGGCCGCGCACCGGCGCCTCAAGGCGCTCGTCGAGGAGTACGAGCCCCTTGAGGTCGTCGTCGGCCTGCCCCGCTCCCTGAACGGGGGAGAGGGGCCGGCCGCGGCCAAGGTGCGGGCCTTCGCGCAGGAGATGGCGCGCGGGATCGCTCCGGTGGCGGTACGCCTGGTCGATGAGCGCATGACAACCGTCACAGCCACACAGGGCCTGCGGGCCTCCGGGGTGCGCAGCAAAAAGGGCCGTTCCGTGGTGGATCAGGCGGCTGCGGTGGTCATTCTCCAGAGTGCACTGGAGACCGAACGGGTGTCTGGTCACCCACCCGGCGAGAGCGTCGAAGTGGTCATCTGATCGCGGTACGGTAACGTTCCGCGCGACGTCGCGGCGGATCGAACAACCGCACGTGCAGAAAGAGGCGGTCGGTACCGCAGGCGCTGCCACCCAGGAGCGCACCGCCTCGCGGCTCTAGGGGATCGATGACTGAGTATGGCCGGGGCTACGGCTCCGAACCGTGGCATCCCGACGACCCTCTCTACGGAGACCAGGGTCGTTACGGAGGCCGGCCGCAACAGCCTCAGCAAGGTTCCTACGGGGGGCAGTACGGCGGCCCGCACCAGCAGCAGGCCGCCTACGGAGGCCAGCCGCAAGGCGGCCAGCAGCAGCACTACGGTCAGCAGCCGCATGGCCAGCACCACCAGGGGCAGCACCCCCACGGCCAGCAGCCCCAGTGGGATGAGCTGTCCGGCCCGTACCAGGCCCAGCAGCAGTACAACGGCGGCTGGGACGCGTCCCAGGGCGGCGCCCCGTACGACCCGTACGGCCAGCAGCCGCCGGTCGACCCGTACAGCGGCCAGACCCCCGACTACTACGGAACCCAGGACGCGTACCCGCCGCCGCAGCCCCAGCACCTGCGTCAGCAGCAGGGCGGGCAGCCCGGCTCCCAGGGCCCCGGCTCCCAGGGCCCCGGGCCGCAGGGCCAGGGCGAGCACCGCGACCAGATCGGCCAGACCGCGCAGTTCGAAGCGGTGCGCCCGGAGCAGCTGCGCCAGCCGCCGCACCCCTCCCCGCCCGGTGACGACTTCCGGGCCGCTCCCGAACCCGAACAGGACGAGCAGGTCCGGGAGCCGGCGCACTCCTTCTTCAAGGACGACCCGGACGGCGACGACGGCTACGACGACCCGCGCGAGGAACGCCGGGCCGGCCGGGAGCGCCGCGGCAAGGACCCCAAGGGCGGCAAGAAGGGCAAGCGGCGCAGCCGTACGTCCTGCCTGGTCGTCGCCGGTGTCTTCCTCGTCGGCGGCGGCGCGGTCGCCTACTTCGGCTACGACTTCTGGATGAGCCACTTCGGCCCGGCCCCCGACTTCGAGGGCGAGGGCAGCGGGGAGGTGCAGGTCCAGATCCCGCCGGACACCTCCATCATGAAGATGGGGCTGATCCTCAAGAGCGCGGGCGTGGTCAAGAGCGCCGACGCGTTCACCGAGGCGGCGAGCGAGAACGGCCAGGGCAAGCGGCTCCAGGCCGGCGCCTACTCGCTGCGCAAGCAGATGTCGGCGGCGTCCGCGGTCAAGCTCATGCTGGACCCCAAGAGCCGCAACGGCCTCACCGTCCGCGAGGGCCTGCGCAACGCCGCCGTCTACGACCTGATCGACAAGAAGCTGCGCCTGAAGTCCGGTACGACCAAGGAGGTCGCCGCCTCCGAGGCCAAGAACCTGGGGCTGCCCTCCTGGGCGAACAGCAACCCGAAGATCAAGGACCCGCTGGAGGGCTTCCTCTACCCCTCCACGTACAGCGTCAGCGGCAAGGCCAAGCCGGCCGAGGTCCTCAAGGAGATGGTGGCGCGGGCCAACCGGGAGTACGCCAAGTACGACCTGGAGGAGAACGCGAGGAAGTTCGGCCTCAAGTCGCCGCTGGACCTGATCACGGTCGCCAGCCTCACCCAGGCCGAGGGCATCACCCACGACGACTTCCGCAAGATGGCCGCGGTCGTCTACAACCGGCTCGCGCCGACCAACACGGTCACCAACCAGAAGCTCGAATTCGACTCGACGTACAACTACCTGAAGAACCAGAGCAAGATCGACATCGGTACGCGCGAGATCCGCAACTACGACGACCCGTACAACACGTACTTCTACAAGGGCCTGCCGCCCGGACCGATCGGCAACCCCGGCGAGGACGCGCTGAAGGCGTCGATCGACCCGGACCAGAGCGCCAAGTGGCTGTTCTTCATCTCCATCGACGGGAAGAAGACCGACTTCACGACCAACCTCAAGGACCACGAGAAACTGGTCCAGGAGTTCAACAAGCGCAAGCGTCAGTCGTAGCGCCCCCTGCCGCCCGGCCGCCGCGGTCCCGCCCCGGCGGCCGGACCGGGGGCGCCTCGGTCACCGCGCGGTGTTCGTCTATCGTTTCGCGGGTCCGAGCTGAGGAGCACCATGTCCAGTGAAGTCCAGGTCCGCCGCCGGGCGGCGGTCCTCGGGTCGCCCATCGCCCACTCCCTGTCCCCGGTCCTGCACCGCGCCGCCTACGCCGAACTGGGCCTGGCCGACTGGGAGTACGGCCGCCACGAGATCGACGAGGCCGCGCTGCCCGGCTTCCTGGAGCGGCTGGACGGCGCGTGGGCGGGCCTGTCCCTGACCATGCCGCTCAAGCGGGCGGTGATCCCGCTGCTGGACGAGATCAGCGACACCGCCGCCTCCGTCGAGGCCGTGAACACCGTCGTCCTCACCGAGGACGGGCGGCGCACCGGCGACAACACCGACATCCCCGGCATGCTGGCCGCACTGCGCGAGCGCGGTGTGCACCGGGTCGAAGGCGCGGCCGTGCTGGGCGCCGGCGCCACCGCCTCCTCCGCGCTGGCCGCCCTGTCCCGGATCTGTACGGGCGAGGTGACCGCCTACGTCCGCAGCGAGGCGCGGGCCGCGGAGATGCGCGGCTGGGGCGAGCGGCTGGGCGTCGCCGTCCGTACCGCCGACTGGTCGCGGGCGGCCGCGGCCTTCGAGGCGCCGCTGGTCATCGCCACCACCCCGGCCGGGACCACCGACGCGCTGGCCGCCGCCGTGCCCGAGCGGCCCGGCACCCTCTTCGACGTGCTGTACGAGCCGTGGCCGACCGCCCTGGCCGCCGCGTGGAGCGCCCGCGGCGGCGCGGTCGTGGGCGGCCTGGACCTCCTCGTCCACCAGGCAGTCCTCCAGGTGGAGCAGATGACCGGCCGGTCCCCGGCCCCGCTGGCGGCGATGCGCGCGGCGGGGGAGGCGGCGCTCGCCGGACGGTGACCCGTCCGGCGCGCCGTCGCCGGTCCGCTTCCTGGACGGGGAGCGGCCCGCCGGGGCGGACGTGGGAGGATCGGGGGGAGACTGTTCGCGCAGTAGCAGGACATGAGGAGCATCGTTGAGCAGGTTGCGCTGGCTGACGGCGGGGGAGTCGCACGGCCCCGCACTCGTGGCGACGCTGGAGGGCCTCCCGGCCGGCGTCCCGATCACCACGGACATGGTGGCGGACGCCCTGGCCCGTCGCCGGCTCGGCTATGGCCGCGGTGCCCGCATGAAGTTCGAGCGCGACGAGGTCACCTTCCTCGGCGGCGTCCGGCACGGACTCACCCTCGGCTCGCCCGTCGCGGTCATGGTGGGCAACACCGAGTGGCCCAAGTGGGAGAAGGTCATGGCGGCCGACCCGGTCGACCCCGCCGAGCTGGCCGAACTGGCCCGCAACGCCCCGCTGACCCGCCCCCGCCCCGGCCACGCCGACCTGGCCGGCATGCAGAAGTACGGTTTCGACGAGGCCCGGCCCGTCCTGGAGCGCGCCTCCGCCCGCGAGACCGCCGCCCGCGTCGCGCTCGGCACGGTCGCCCGCTCCTACCTCAAGGAGACGGCCGGCATCGAGATCGTCTCGCACGTGGTCGAGCTGGCCGCCGCCAAGGCCCCGTACGGCGTGGTGCCGAAGCCGTCGGACGTGGAGCGGCTGGACGCCGACCCGGTGCGCTGCCTGGACCCGGAGGCGAGCGCGGCCATGGTCGCCGAGATCGACCAGGCCCACAAGGACGGCGACACCCTCGGCGGCGTCGTCGAGGTGCTGGCGTACGGCGTGCCCGTCGGCCTCGGCTCGCACGTGCACTGGGACCGGCGGCTGGACGCGCGGCTGGCCGGTGCCCTCATGGGCATCCAGGCGATCAAGGGCGTCGAGGTCGGCGACGGCTTCGACCTGGCCCGGGTGCCCGGTTCCAAGGCTCATGACGAGATCGTCTCCACGGACGAGGGCATCCGCCGCGCCACCGGCCGCTCCGGCGGCACCGAGGGCGGCCTGACCACCGGCGAGCTGCTGCGCGTACGGGCCGCGATGAAGCCGATCGCGACCGTGCCGCGCGCCCTGGCCACCGTCGACGTGACCACCGGCGAGGCCACCCAGGCGCACCACCAGCGCTCCGACGTGTGCGCGGTCCCGGCGGCCGGCATCGTCGCGGAGGCGATGGTCGCGCTGGTGCTGGCCGACGCGGTGGCGGAGAAGTTCGGCGGCGACAGCGTGCTGGAGACCCGCCGCAACGTGCGCTCCTTCCTCGACGCCCTGGCGATCAAGTGACGCCGCCGCTCGTGGTGCTGGTGGGCCCCCCGGGCGCGGGGAAGTCCACCGTCGGGGCCCTGCTGGCCGAACGGCTCGGCGCCGGCTACCGCGACACCGACGCGGACATCGAGGCGGGCGCGGGCAAGCCGATCCCGGAGATCTTCATCGACGACGGCGAGCCGCACTTCCGCGAGCTGGAGCGGCAGGCCGTACGGGCCGCCGTCGAGACCCACCCCGGCGTGCTCTCGCTCGGCGGCGGCGCGGTCATGGACGACGGCACCCGCGCCCTGCTGACCGGCCTGCCCGTCGTCTTCCTGGACGTCCAACTGGCCGACGCCGTACGGCGCGTGGGCCTCGACGCGCCGCGCCCGCTGCTCGCCGTCAACCCGCGGCAGCGCTGGCGCGAGCTGATGGAGGCGCGCCGCCCGCTGTACACGGAGGTCGCGCGCGCCGTGGTCACCACGGACGGCCGCACGCCCGAAGAGGTCGCCGACGCCGTACTGGACGCATTGCAGCTACAGAAACCACGGGAGACCGGGGCCCCGGCGGCGGACGCCGCGGTCCCCGGCACGCCCGGGAGAGAGGATCACCCGTGACGGAGCAGCCCACCCGCATCCAGGTCGGCGGCACCGCGGGCACCGACCCGTACGAGGTCCTGGTCGGCCGGCAGCTGCTGGGCGAGCTGGCGGGCCTGATCGGCAAGAAGGCGCAGCGGGTCGCCGTGCTGCACCCGGAGGCGCTGGCCGCCACCGGTGAGGCGCTGCGCGAGGACCTGGCTGGCCAGGGGTACGAGGCCATCGCCGTCCAGCTGCCCAACGCCGAGGAGGCCAAGACCGCCGAGGTCGCGGCCTACTGCTGGAAGGCGCTCGGCCAGACCGGCTTCACCCGCACCGACGTGATCGTCGGCGTCGGCGGTGGCGCCACCACGGACGTCGCGGGCTTCGTCGCCGCGACGTGGCTGCGCGGGGTGCGCTGGATCGCCGTACCGACCACCGTGCTCGGCATGGTGGACGCCGCGGTCGGCGGCAAGACCGGCATCAACACCGCCGAGGGCAAGAACCTGGTCGGCGCCTTCCACCCGCCGGCCGGCGTGCTGTGCGACCTGGCCGCGCTGGACTCCCTCCCGGTCCACGACTACGTCTCCGGGCTCGCCGAGGTCATCAAGGCGGGCTTCATCGCCGACCCGGCCATCCTGGAGCTGATCGAGTCCGACCCCGAGGGCGCCAAGCGCCCCGACGGCCCGCACACCACCGAGCTGATCGAGCGCGCCATCCGGGTCAAGGCCGAGGTGGTCTCCGCGGACCTGAAGGAATCCGGGCTGCGCGAGATCCTCAACTACGGCCACACCCTGGGCCACGCCATCGAGAAGAACGAGCGCTACAACTGGCGGCACGGCGCCGCGGTCTCCGTCGGCATGGTCTTCGCCGCCGAACTGGGCCGCATCGCCGGGCGCCTGGACGACGCGACCGCCGACCGGCACCGCGCCGTCCTGGCGTCGGTGGGCCTGCCGCTGACCTACCGGGGCGACCAGTGGCCCAAGCTGCTGGAGACGATGAAGGTCGACAAGAAGTCGCGCGGCGACCGGCTGCGCTTCATCGTCCTGGACGGCCTGGCCAAGCCCACCGTCCTGGAGGGCCCCGACCCGGCGATGCTGCTCGCCGCGCACGCGGAGATCGCCGCGTGAGGCGCGTCCTGGTCCTCAACGGGCCCAACCTCGGCCGTCTGGGCTCCCGCGAGCCCGACGTCTACGGCTCCACGTCCTACGCCGGCCTGGTCGAGCGCTGCACCGCGCTCGGCGAGGAACTGGGCCTGGCGGCCGAGGTCCGGGAGACCAACGACGAGGGCGAGATGATCCGCTGGCTGCACGAGGCGGCCGACGGCTCGATTCCGGTGGTCGTCAACCCCGGCGCGTTCACGCACTATTCGTACGCGATGCGGGACGCCGCCGCCCAGCGCACCGCGCCGCTCATCGAGGTGCACATCTCCAACCCGTACGCGCGCGAGGAGTTCCGCCACACCTCGGTGATCGCGGCGGTCGCCAGCGGTACGGTGGCGGGCTTCGGCATCGGCTCCTACGAACTCGCGCTGCGCGCGCTGGCCGCCGAACTCACCGGCTGACCACGGCCCCGGGCACCCCGCGCCGCCTCCCGGCCGCCGCTCCGGCGGCGGCCGGGGCCACCCGCCGCCCCGCCGGGGGAGGACTGCGGTCACCTTCTGCGGGTACCGTTCGCCGGACAACCACATCGGCCCACCCGGGCCGGACGCCCGGCGCGCCGGACACGTGAGCACCGTACGGACGACAGCCCCGTTCCGTACCGCGAGCGCCGCGCACGCGGGCGGCCCACGAGATCGACCGCACGAGACGGAGAGCCACCGGATGCAGCACGCAGTGGGGGCGCCGCTGCCACCGCCTCACGGACCGGTGCCGGGGCCCGTGGCCGCGCTGAGCTGGACCCCGGGCCATCCCGTACCGCCGCAGCAGCCACCGGCCGCGCCGCCCGCGCCGGGCTGGCCCGCGGCCCCGCCGCCCACCGCCCCGCCGCACGGCGCGCCGACCGCGCCGCCCCCCGCCGAGGCCACCGGGCACGTCCAGCTCCCGCCCGGCGCGCCCGTGGCGCTGCCCAGCCCGCCCGCCGGCGCCTCCGCGCAGGACGCCGCGCACGCCGCCGTCGCGGTGCTGCTCATCGGCCCGGCCGGGGCCGGCAAGACCAGCGTCGCCCGGCACTGGGCCGACACCCGCCGGGTGCCCACCGCGCACATCAGCCTGGACGACGTGCGCGAATGGGTACGGTCCGGGTTCGCCGACCCGCAGACCGGCTGGAACGACCACTCCGAGGCGCAGTACCGCCTCGCCCGCCGTACCTGCGGCTTCGCCGCCCGCAACTTCCTCGCCAACGGCATCTCCTGCATCCTGGACGACGCCGTCTTCCCGGACCGCCCGGTCATCGGCCTCGGCGGCTGGAAACGCCATGTGGGCCCCGGCCTGCTGCCGATCGTGCTGCTGCCCGGCCTGGAGATAGTCCTGGAGCGCAACGCCCGCCGCACGGGCAACCGCCGCCTGTCCGACGAGGAGGTGGCCCGGATACACGGCCGGATGGCGGGCTGGTACGGCTCCGGCCTGCCGATCATCGACAACTCCGCGCAGGACGTACCCACCACGGCCCGTCTGCTGGACGACGTGGTGGCCCGGAGTATCGCGAGTCCGCCCAGCTGGTAGCTGACAGTTTGTAGCTGGGAGCTGGGAGCTGGGAGCTGGGAGCTGGGAGCTGGGAGCTGGTAGTGGGGGCTGGTGGCAGGAGGCGGGGCGGAAGGCGGGTCGGGGGCTTGCCGTACGGGGCGTGCCGTCTTCGATGGCTGTACGGGCGCGCCGTCCCCCCTGATGCCTGTACGGCCGCCTCCGATGGCTGTACGGGCGCGCCGTCTACCGATGCCTGTACGGGCGCGCCGCCCTCAGCCTGTACGGGCGCGTTGCCCTCAGCTTGTACCGGCACGTCGCCACCAGCCTGTACGGGCGCGCCGCCCTCAGCTTGTACGGGCGCGCCGCTCCCGAGATCCACGCCCCGGACCCCCGCCCCCGAGCCCCGCGCCCCGGGGCTCCCCGAAGCCGCCGTTCCCAGATTGCGCCGATCCGGATCGCGCCGTCCCCCGGACCGCACCAGTTCCCGAATCCCACCGGCTCCCCGCGGTTCCCGCCGCCCCCTCCGGGTATCCCCCCGCCGGGGGAACGATCACGTTCGATTTGCCCCGTAGGGCCCCCGCTTTCCGCCCGCCCGCCCGCGAGCGCCCTGCGGTCCCCCGGCCGGACCCGCCCGACCGGCCGGGGGAGACCGGGGCCCGTACGCTCGGTGCATGTCCGAGCTGTACTCGGCCCGGCGTACGCGGCTGCGCGACCGCTGCGCCGCAGCCGGAAGCGCCGCGGCGCTGATCTCGCGTCCCGCCAACGTCCGCTACCTCACCGGCTGCGCTCCGCCCGGCGCGGCCCTGCTGCTCGGCCCGGCCGACGACCTGCTGCTGACCGGGGGGCCGCTGAGCGGCGATCCGTCCGAGGGGCGTCCGAGCGAGGAACTGCGGGTCTGCGAGCTGCCGACCCCGGACGGCGACCCGGTCGTGGCCGCCGCGGACGAGGCCGCGCGGGCCGGGGCCGGCTCGCTCGCCGTCGAGGAGCACCACCTGACCGTCGCCCGGCACCGCGCGCTCGCCCAGGTCGCCCCGCGGCTGCGGCTGGCCGACCTCGCCCGCGCCGTCGAGGCGCAGCGGGTGGTCAAGGACGACGACGAGATCGCCTGTCTGCGCATCGCCGCCGAGATCACCGACCAGGCCCTCGGCGAACTGCTGGAGTCGATCCTGGTCGGCCGTACGGAACGGCACCTGGCCCTGGAGCTGGAGCGCCGCCTGGTGGACCACGGCGCGGACGGCGCCGCCTTCGCCACCTCGGTCGGCACCGGCCCGAACGCGGGCCGTCCCGGGCACCTGCCCACCGACCGACGCGTCGAGGAGGGCGACTTCCTCTCCGTCAACCTGGGCGCGAACTACCGCGGTTACCGCTGCGAGATCGGCCGTACGTTCGTCATCGGCACCACGCCGGCGGACTGGCAGATCGAGCTGTACGACCTCGTTTTCGCAGCCCAGCGGGCCGGGCGGGAGGCGCTGGCACCCGGCGTGGAGTGCCGTGAGGTGGACCGCGCGGCGCGCCAGGTCCTGGTCGGCGCGGGGTACGGCGAGCGGCTCGGCGCGGGCACCGGACACGGTGTGGGCCTGGAAATCGACGAGGACCCTCGGCTGTCACCTGCGGCCATGGGTAAACTGGACGCTTGCGTGCCGGTCACCGTCGATCCAGGGGTTCATATCCCGGGACGCGGCGGCGTCCGGATCGACGACACACTCGTCGTCCGCCCCGAGGCGGACGGCGGGCCCGAGCTACTCACGATCACGACCAAGGAGCTGCTCGCGCTGTGAGCCTTGACGGGCTCGGAGCGTGCCTCTTCCGGGTCCCCACCACCTGCAGTCCAGGAGATTCCGCAACCGTGGCATCCACGAACGACCTCAAGAACGGCATGGTGCTCAAGCTCGAAGGCGGCCAGCTCTGGTCCGTCGTCGAGTTCCAGCACGTCAAGCCCGGCAAGGGCCCGGCCTTCGTCCGCACCAAGCTCAAGAACGTGCTGTCCGGCAAGGTGGTGGACAAAACCTTCAACGCCGGTGTGAAGGTCGAGACGGCCAACGTCGACAAGCGCGGCATGCAGTTCTCGTACATGGACGGCGACTACTTCGTCTTCATGGACATGGACACCTACGACCAGCTGCACATCGACCGCAAGACCGTCGGTGACGCCGCCAACTACCTGCTCGAAGGCTTCGAGGCCGTCGTGGCCCAGAACGAGGGCCAGGTGCTCTACGTCGAGCTGCCGGCCGCGGTCGAGCTGACCATCAAGGAGACCGAGCCCGGCGTCCAGGGCGACCGCTCCACCGGTGGCACCAAGCCCGCCACCCTGGAGACCGGCTACCAGATCCAGGTCCCGCTCTTCATCACGACCGGCGAGAAGATCAAGGTCGACACCCGTTCCGGTGAGTACCTCGGCCGGGTGAACAGCTAACCGTGGCCGCCCGCAACAAGGCCCGCAAGCGCGCCTTCCAGATCCTCTTCGAGGCCGACCAGCGCGGAGCCGAGGTGCAGTCCGTGCTGGCGGACTGGATGCGTCACGCCCGGACCGACCCGCGGCAGCCGCCGGTCAACGAGTACACCCTGCAACTGGTCGAGGGGTACGCGGAGCACGTCGAGCGCATCGACGAACTGCTCGGCACCTACTCCGTCGGCTGGACGCTGGACCGGATGCCGACGGTGGACCGCAACGTCCTGCGGCTCGGCGCCTACGAGCTGATCTGGGTGGACGAGACCCCGGACGCCGTGGCCATCGACGAAGCGGTGCAGCTGGCCAAGGAATTCTCCACGGACGAGTCGCCGGCCTTCGTCAACGGCCTGCTCGCCCGTCTGAAGGAACTGAAGCCGAGCCTGCGGCGCGAGGCGCGGTAAGGACGACGGTGGATCGCGGAAGGGCCCGGAGCGGGACGCTCCGGGCCCTTCGCATGTCCGCCCGCCCCGGGAGCCTGTGTCATACCCCCGGCCGTGGGCACACGAAAAACCGCCGCTCCGGAGGCCTCCGGAGCGGCGGTACGTTTCTGCAGGTGACCGCGGTACGGTCAGATGTCCTCGTGCTGCACCGCGCGGCGCGCGTCGGCGTCCAGCACGCCCCAGCTGATGAGCTGCTCGGTCAGCACGGACGGCGACTGGTCGTAGATCACCGCGAGGGTGCGCAGGTCGTCCTGGCGGATCGAGAGGACCTTGCCGTTGTAGTCGCCGCGCTGGCTCTGGATCGTGGCGGCGTAGCGCTGCAGCGGGCCGGCCTTCTCGGCGGGGACGTGGGCCAGCCGCTCCAGGTCCAGGACCAGCTTCGGCGGCGGCTCGGCGGCGCCGCCCGGGGTCGTGCCCGGCAGCAGTTCCTGCACCGGCACACCGTAGAAGTCGGCCAGCTCGGCCAGGCGCTGCACGGTCACGGCACGGTCGCCGCGCTCGTACGAGCCCACTACCACGGCCTTCCAGCGGCCCTGGGACTTCTCCTCGACACCGTGGAGGGAGAGGCCCTGCTGGGTGCGGATGGCGCGGAGCTTGGCCCCGAGCTGTTTGGCGTAATCGCTGGACATAAAGCTCCCCGGACGCTGTGTAGGCGTGCGGCGCGGCCGCGCGCTGGTAACTCACTGTGAGGTTACGCAGCGTAATTCGGCATCGTCAAGCCGAATGAGTCACACGGTGGTCCCGAAGGGGTGTTGTCGGACCTCGCCGCGGGCCCTGGTACCGTGGAGCGCGTAATTCCGACGTCCTTTAAAGTCCGTCCTGTGAGGCGGAGAAGGAGGTCCGTTCGTCATGGACGCCCCCAGCTCCAACGCTGCGCGTCCGGTCCTCGAAGGCCCGGACATCACGCGCATGCTCACCCGCATCGCCCACGAGATCGTCGAACGCGCCAAGGGCGCCGACGACGTGGTGCTCCTCGGCATCCCCACCCGCGGTGTCTTCCTCGCCCGCCGGCTGGCCGCCAAGCTCGAAGAGATCACCGGCCGCCCGGTCCCGGTCGGCTCGCTCGACATCACCATGTACCGCGACGACCTGCGCCTGGGCCCGGCCCGTGCGCTGGCCCGCACCGAGATCCCCGGTGACGGCATCGAGGGCCGGGTGGTCCTCCTCGTCGACGACGTGCTCTTCTCCGGCCGTACGATCCGTGCCGCCCTCGACGCCCTGAACGACATCGGACGCCCGCGTGCCGTGCAGCTCGCCGTCCTGGTCGACCGCGGCCACCGCGAGCTGCCGATCCGTGCCGACTATGTGGGCAAGAACCTCCCCACGTCGCTGCGGGAGACGGTCAAGGTCCTGCTCACCGAGGAGGACGGCCGGGACGCCGTGCTGCTCGGCGTGAAGCAGGCCGCCCCGGCCGGCGAGCAGTAGCACACCCCTGGACGGACCCGGTGCCACCGGGCCGCCAGTCATGCCTGCTCGACGGACATACCCGTACACCTCCATCAATCACGGAGAAAACCGGATGAAGCGTCATCTCATCTCGGCCGCCGACCTCACCCGCGACGATGCCGTCCTGATCCTCGACACCGCCGAGGAGATGGCCCGGGTGGCGGACCGGCCGATCAAGAAGCTCCCCACGCTGCGCGGACGCACCGTCGTCAACCTCTTCTTCGAGGACTCCACGCGTACCCGCATCTCCTTCGAGGCCGCCGCCAAGCGGCTCTCCGCGGACGTCATCAACTTCTCCGCCAAGGGCTCGTCCGTCTCCAAGGGCGAGTCCCTGAAGGACACCGCCCTGACCCTGGAGGCGATGGGCGCGGACGCCGTCGTCATCCGGCACGGCGACTCCGGCGCCCCGCACCGCCTGGCCACCTCCGGCTGGATCGGCGGCTCGGTCGTCAACGCCGGTGACGGTACGCACGAGCACCCCACCCAGGCCCTGCTGGACGCCTTCACCATGCGCCGCCACCTGACCGACGGCGCGGGCCAGGACCTCTCCGGCCGCCACATCACCATCGTCGGCGACATCCTGCACAGCCGGGTGGCCCGCTCCAACGTCCACCTGCTGACCACGCTGGGCGCCGAGGTGACGCTGGTCGCGCCGCCCACGCTGGTGCCCATCGGCGTCGAGCGGTGGCCCTGCGAGGTCAGCTACGACCTCGACGCGGTGCTGACCAAGTCGGACGCCGTCATGATGCTGCGCGTCCAGCGCGAGCGGATGAACGCCGCCTTCTTCCCCACCGAGCGGGAGTACGCCCGGCGCTACGGCCTCGACGGCGACCGGATGGGCCGGATGCCGGACCACGCGATCGTGATGCACCCCGGCCCGATGAACCGCGGCATGGAGATCACCGCCGAGGTAGCCGACTCGCCGCGCTGCACCGCCGTCGAGCAGGTGGCCAACGGCGTCAGCATCCGGATGGCCGTCCTGTACCTGCTGCTGGGCGGGAACGAACCCGCCGTCACCACCACCGTCGCCCCTGCCGCGCGTAACGAGGAGAGCAAGTGATGAGCAAGACCCTGATCCGCGGGGCGAACATCCTGGGCGGCGAGGCGCAGGACGTCCTGATCACCGACGGCGTGATCACCGCCGTCGGCGGCGACCTGGCCGGCACCGAGGACGCCACCGTCGTCGAGGCCGCGGGCCAGGTCCTGCTGCCCGGCCTGGTCGACCTGCACACCCACCTGCGCGAGCCGGGCCGCGAGGACTCCGAGACCGTGCTGACCGGCACCAAGGCCGCCGCCGTCGGCGGATTCACCGCCGTACACGCCATGGCCAACACCTTCCCCGTCGCGGACACCGCCGGCGTGGTCGAGCAGGTCTGGCGCCTGGGCAAGGAGTCCGGCTACTGCGACGTGCAGCCGGTCGGCGCCGTGACGGTCGGCCTGGAGGGCAAGCAGCTCGCCGAGCTGGGCGCCATGCACGACTCCGCCGCGGGCGTACGGGTCTTCTCCGACGACGGCAAGTGCGTGGACGACGCGGTGATCATGCGCCGCGCGCTGGAGTACGTGAAGGCCTTCGACGGCGTGATCGCCCAGCACGCCCAGGAGCCCCGGCTGACCGCCGGCGCCCAGATGAACGAGGGCATCGTCTCCGCCGAGCTGGGCCTGGCCGGCTGGCCCGCGGTGGCCGAGGAGTCGATCATCGCCCGGGACGTGCTGCTCGCCGCCCACGTCGGTTCGCGGGTGCACATCTGCCACCTGTCCACCGCGGGGTCCGTCGAGATCGTCCGCTGGGCCAAGTCCAAGGGCTGGAACGTCACCGCCGAGGTCACCCCGCACCACCTGCTGCTCACCGACGAACTCGTACGCTCGTACAACCCCGTCTACAAGGTGAACCCGCCGCTGCGCACGGAGGCCGACGTGCTCGCGCTGCGCGAGGCGCTGGCCGACGGCACGATCGACTGTGTCGCCACCGACCACGCCCCGCACCCGCACGAGGACAAGGACTGCGAGTGGGGCGCGGCCGCCATGGGCATGGTCGGCCTGGAGACGGCGCTGTCCGTCGTCCAGCACACGATGGTCGACACCGGCCTGCTCGACTGGGCCGGCGTCGCCGACCGGATGTCCTTCCGCCCCGCCGGGATCGGCCGCCTCAAGGGCCACGGCCGCCCCATCTCGCCTGGCGAGCCCGCCAACCTCACGCTGGTCGATCCGGCATACCGTGGACCCGTGGACCCCGCGGGCTTCGCCTCCCGCAGCCGCAACACGCCCTACGAGGGCCGTGAGCTGCCGGGTCGCGTGACCCACACCTTCCTGCGGGGCCGGGCAACGGTCGTGGACGGGAAACTGGCGTGACATCTTCATTCATCCAACTGGCGGCCGAGCAGAAGTCCGCCGAGGTCACCGACTGGGCCGCGCGCATCGGCTGGGTCGTCGGGCTGCTCCTGTTCATCGCGCTCCTGTACTGGCTGATGCGCGAGGGCTGGAAGTGGCGCGGCACTCTCCAGGGCGGCCTGCCCGAGCTGCCCACCGCCCCCGAGGACGCCGGTGCGCCGCGGCTGACGATGACCGGCCGCTACCACGGCTCCACCACCGCCGGGCAGTGGCTGGACCGCGTCGTCGCGCGCGGCCTGGGCACCCGCAGCCGTGCGGAGCTGACCCTGACCGACGCCGGCGTGGACGTCGTACGGCCCGGCGCGCAGGACTTCTTCGTCCCGGCCGCGGCGCTGCGCGGCGCCCGCCTGGATGCGGGCATCGCCGGCAAGGTCCTGCCCGAGGGCGGCCTGCTGGTGATCACCTGGGCGCACGGCGACCAGGAGCTCGACTCCGGCTTCCGGTCCGACCGGGCCGCCGAGCACACCGACTGGGTCGCCGCCCTGACCGACCTGATCAGCAAGAACAGCAAGAACAGCAAGACCACCGAAACGGAAGGCGCACGATGACGACCTCCACCGGGGCAGCCGTGAAGGCTCCCGCCATACTCGTCCTGGAGGACGGCCGCACCTTCCGCGGCCGTGCTTACGGGGCCGTGGGGGAGACCTTCGGCGAAGCGGTGTTCTCCACCGGCATGACCGGCTACCAGGAGACCCTGACCGACCCCTCGTACCACCGCCAGGTGGTCGTCATGACCGCCCCGCACATCGGCAACACGGGCGTCAACGACGAGGACCCGGAGTCCGCCCGCATCTGGGTGTCCGGCTTCGTCGTCCGCGACCCCGCCCGCACGCCGTCCAACTGGCGCTCGGCCCGCACCCTCGACGACGAACTGGCCGCCCAGGGCGTCGTCGGCATCAGCGGCATCGACACCCGCGCGCTCACCCGCCACCTGCGCGAGCGCGGCGCGATGCGCGTCGGCATCTTCTCCGGCCCGTCGCTCGACGGCCCGGCCGGCACCGGCCCCGCCGACGAGGCGGCGCTGCTCGCCAAGGTGCAGTCGGCCCCGCAGATGAAGGGCGCCGACCTGTCCGCCGAGGTGGCCACCAAGGAGGCGTACGTGGTTCCCGCGCAGGGCACCAAGCGCTTCACGGTCGCCGCGGTCGACCTGGGCATCAAGGGCATGACCCCGTACCGCATGGCCGAGCGCGGCATCGAGGTGCACGTGCTGCCCGCCACCGCCACCGCCGAGGACGTGTACGCCGTCAACCCCGACGGTGTGTTCTTCTCCAACGGCCCGGGCGACCCGGCCACCGCCGACCACCCGGTCTCCGTCATGCGGGCGGTGCTGGAGCGCGGCACCCCGCTGTTCGGCATTTGCTTCGGCAACCAGATCCTCGGCCGCGCGCTGGGCTTCGGCACGTACAAGCTGAAGTACGGGCACCGCGGCATCAACCAGCCGGTGCAGGACCGCACGACCGGAAAGGTCGAGGTCACCGCGCACAACCACGGCTTCGCCGTGGACGCGCCGCTCGACAAGGTCTCCGAGACCCCCTACGGGCGCGCCGAGGTCTCCCACGTCTGTCTGAACGACAACGTGGTGGAGGGGCTCCAGCTCCTCGACCGGCCGGCCTTCAGCGTCCAGTACCACCCCGAGGCCGCCGCGGGCCCGCACGACGCGGCCTACCTGTTCGACCGCTTCGTCCAGCTCATGGAGGGCCAGCGTGCCTAAGCGCACCGATATCCAGTCCGTCCTGGTCATCGGCTCCGGCCCGATCGTCATCGGCCAGGCAGCCGAGTTCGACTACTCCGGCACCCAGGCGTGCCGGGTCCTGAAGGCCGAGGGCCTGCGGGTCATCCTGGTCAACTCCAACCCGGCCACGATCATGACCGACCCGGAGATCGCCGACGCCACCTACGTCGAGCCGATCACCCCGGAATTCGTCGAGAAGATCATCGCCAAGGAGCGCCCGGACGCCCTGCTGCCCACCCTGGGCGGCCAGACCGCGCTGAACACCGCGATCTCGCTGCACGAGGCCGGCACCCTGGAGCAGTACGGCGTCGAGCTGATCGGCGCCAACGTCGAGGCGATCAACAAGGGCGAGGACCGCGACCTGTTCAAGGAGGTCGTCGAGGCCGTCCGCCGCAAGATCGGCCACGGCGAGTCCGCGCGCTCCTACATCTGCCACTCCATGGACGACGTCCTCAAGGGCGTCGAGGAGCTGGGCGGCTACCCGGTCGTCGTCCGCCCGTCCTTCACCATGGGCGGCGCCGGCTCCGGCTTCGCCCACGACGAGGACGAGCTGCGCCGCATCGCCGGCCAGGGCCTGGCCCTGTCGCCGACCACCGAGGTGCTCCTGGAGGAGTCCATCCTCGGCTGGAAGGAGTACGAGCTGGAGCTGATGCGCGACAAGAACGACAACGTCGTGGTCGTCTGCTCCATCGAGAACTTCGACCCGATGGGCGTGCACACCGGCGACTCCATCACCGTCGCCCCGGCGATGACGCTCACCGACCGCGAGTACCAGACCCTGCGCGACATCGGCATCGCCGTGATCCGCGAGGTCGGCGTGGACACCGGCGGCTGCAACATCCAGTTCGCCGTCAACCCCGTCGACGGCCGGGTCATCGTCATCGAGATGAACCCGCGCGTCTCGCGCTCCTCGGCGCTCGCCTCCAAGGCCACCGGCTTCCCGATCGCGAAGATCGCCGCCCGGCTGGCCGTCGGCTACACGCTCGACGAGATCCCCAACGACATCACCGAGCAGACCCCCGCCTCCTTCGAGCCGACCCTCGACTACGTCGTGGTCAAGGTCCCGCGCTTCGCCTTCGAGAAGTTCCCGGCGGCGGACGCCCGGCTGACCACCACCATGAAGTCGGTCGGCGAGGCGATGGCCATCGGCCGCAACTTCACCGAGGCGCTCAACAAGGCGCTGCGCTCGCTGGAGAAGAAGGGCAGCCAGTTCGACTTCGCCGGCGACCCGGGCGACAAGGCGGCGCTGCTGGAGAAGGCCGAGATGCCCACCGACGGCCGGATCAACACCGTGATGCAGGCCATCCGGGCCGGCGCCACGCCCGGGGAGGTCTTCGACGCCACGAAGATCGACCCGTGGTTCGTCGACCAGCTCTTCCTGGTCAAGGAGGTGGCCGACGAGATCGCGGCCGCCGACCAGCTCGGCCCCGAGGTCCTGGCGTACGCCAAGCGGCACGGTTTCTCCGACGCCCAGATCGCCGCGATCCGCGGCCTGACGGAGCAGGTCGTCCGCGAGGTCCGGCACGCGCTCGGCGTCCGCCCGGTCTACAAGACGGTCGACACCTGCGCCGCCGAGTTCGCCGCGAAGACCCCGTACTTCTACTCGTCCTACGACGAGGAGAGCGAGGTCGCGCCGCGCGAGAAGCCCGCGGTGATCATCCTGGGCTCCGGCCCGAACCGCATCGGCCAGGGCATCGAGTTCGACTACTCCTGCGTCCACGCCTCCTTCGCCCTGTCCGACGCGGGCTACGAGACCGTCATGGTCAACTGCAACCCGGAGACCGTCTCCACCGACTACGACACCTCCGACCGCCTGTACTTCGAGCCGCTGACGCTCGAAGACGTGCTGGAGATCGTGCACGCCGAGCAGGCGGCCGGCCCGGTCGCGGGCGTCGTCGTCCAGCTCGGCGGCCAGACCCCGCTGGGCCTGGCGCAGGCGCTCAAGGACAACGGCGTACCGATCGTCGGCACCTCGCCGGAGGCCATCGACCTGGCCGAGGAGCGCGGCGCGTTCGGCCAGGTGCTGACCGAGGCGGGCCTGCCCGCCCCCAAGTACGGCACCGCCTACTCCTTCGACGAGGCCAAGGGCATCGCCGCCGAGATCGGCTACCCGGTCATGGTCCGGCCGTCCTACGTTCTCGGCGGCCGCGGCATGGAGATCGTCTACGACGAGCCCTCGCTCGCCGCCTACCTGGAGCGGCACGCCGGCCTGATCGACCAGCACCCGGTCCTCATCGACCGCTTCCTGGACGACGCCATCGAGATCGACGTGGACGCCCTCTACGACGGCCACGAGCTCTACCTCGGCGGCGTCATGGAGCACATCGAGGAAGCCGGCATCCACTCCGGCGACTCCGCCTGCGCGCTGCCGCCCATCACCCTCGGCGGCTACGACATCAAGCGGCTGCGCGCCTCCACCGAGGCCATCGCCAAGGGCGTCGGCGTGCGCGGCCTGATCAACATCCAGTTCGCGATGGCGGGCGACATCCTGTACGTGCTGGAGGCCAACCCGCGCGCCTCCCGTACGGTCCCCTTCACCTCGAAGGCGACCGCGGTGCCGCTGGCCAAGGCCGCCGCCCGCATCTCGCTGGGCGCCACCATCGCCGAGCTGCGCGCCGAGGGCATGCTGCCCAAGAGCGGCGACGGCGGCACGCTGCCGCTGGACTCGCCGATCTCCGTCAAGGAGGCCGTCATGCCCTGGTCGCGGTTCCGCGACGTCTCCGGGCAGGGCGTGGACACCGTGCTGGGCCCGGAGATGCGCTCCACCGGTGAGGTCATGGGCATCGACTCGGTCTTCGGCACGGCGTACGCCAAGTCGCAGTCCGGCGCGTACGGCGCGCTGCCCACCAAGGGCCGGGCGTTCGTCTCCGTCGCCAACCGCGACAAGCGCGCGATGATCTTCCCGGCGCGGGAGCTGGTCGCCCACGGCTTCGAGCTGCTGGCCACCTCCGGCACCGCCGAGGTGCTGCGCCGCAACGGCATCAACGCCACCGTCGTCCGCAAGAAGAGCGAGGGCGAGGGCCCCAACGGCGAGAAGACCATCGTCCAGCTCATCCACGACGGCGAGGTCGACCTGATCGTCAACACGCCGTACGGCACCGGCGGCCGCCTGGACGGCTACGACATCCGTACCGCCGCCGTCGCCCGCGCCGTGCCCTGCCTGACCACGGTCCAGGCGCTGGCCGCCGCGGTCCAGGGCATCGAGGCGATGTCCCGCGGTGACGTGGGCGTGCGGTCCCTCCAGGAACACGCGCGGCAGCTGACCGCGGCCCGCGAGGAGTAAGGGCCCTGAGGGGGACACCGGCCGCGGTGTCCCCCTCTTCACGAGCCCCGTCCCCTTCGACCCGTCCTCTCGTCCCGCGGAAGGCCCCGCCCGCTCGTGTACTCCCTCTTCTTCAAACTGATCTTCCAGCGCATGGACCCCGAGAAGGCCCACCACCTGGCCTTCCGCTGGATCCGGCTGGCCGCGCGCATCCCGGTGCTGCGCACCTTCGCCGCGGCCGTCCTGGCCCCCCGCTACAAGGAACTGCGCGTCGAGGCCCTGGGCCGCCGCATGCACGGCCCCTTCGGGCTGGCCGCCGGCTTCGACAAGAACGCCGTCGCCGTCGACGGCATGGCCATGCTGGGCTTCGACCACGTCGAGATCGGCACGGTCACCGCCGAGCCGCAGCCCGGCAACCCCAAGAAGCGCCTGTTCCGCCTCGTACCGGACCGCGCGCTCATCAACCGCATGGGCTTCAACAACGACGGTTCGGCGGCCGTGGCGGCCCGCCTGGCCGCCCGCAACCCGGTCTTCCGCACGACGCTGGGCGTCAACATCGGCAAGACCAAGGTCGTACCCGAGGACGCGGCGATCGCCGACTACGTGACCTCCACGGAGCGCCTGGCCGCCCACGCCGACTACCTGGTCGTCAACGTCTCCTCGCCGAACACCCCCGGCCTGCGCGACCTCCAGGCCGTCGACCACCTGCGCCCGCTGCTCAGCGCGGTCCGCGAGGCGGCCGACCGCACCGTCACCGGGCGGCGCGTCCCGCTGCTGGTCAAGATCGCGCCGGACCTCGCCGACGAGGACGTGGACGCGGTCGCCGACCTCGCCGTGGAACTGGGCCTGGACGGCATCATCGCCACCAACACCACCATCGCCCGCGACGGCCTGGGCCTGGCCTCCGACCCGGCCCTGGTCCGGGAGACCGGCGGGCTGTCCGGCGCCCCGGTCAAGGCACGCTCCCTGGAGGTGCTGCGGCGGCTGTACGCCCGTGTCGGCGACCGGGTCACCCTGATCGGCGTCGGCGGCATCGCGACCGCCGAGGACGCCTGGCAGCGCATCCTCGCCGGTGCCACCCTGGTGCAGGGCTACAGCGCCTTCATCTACGAGGGCCCGTTCTACGCCCGCGCCATCCACAAGGGCCTCGCCGCGCGCCTGCGCAACAGCCCGTACGCCACCCTCGCCGACGCGGTCGGCGCCGAGCACAAGAAGGTGACCTCCCCGTGAGCCAGGAACCTTTCGGCGCCCGCCTGCGGGCCGCCATGGACGCCCGGGGCCCCCTCTGCGTCGGCATCGACCCGCACGCCTCGCTGCTGGCCGACTGGGGCCTGGACGACGACGTGGCGGGCCTGGCGGCCTTCTCGCGCACCGTCGTCGAGGCGCTGGCCGACCGCGTCGCCGTCCTCAAGCCGCAGTCCGCCTTCTTCGAGCGCTTCGGCTCGCGCGGCATCGCCGTCCTGGAGGAGACCGTCGCGGCGGCCCGCGAGGCCGGTGCCCTGGTCCTGATGGACGCCAAGCGCGGCGACATCGGTTCCACCATGGCCGCGTACGCCGCCACCTACCTCCACCCGGCCTCGCCGCTGTTCTCGGACGCGGTCACGGTCAGCCCGTACCTGGGCTTCGGCTCGCTCGCCCCGGCCGTCGACCTGGCCCGCGAGCACGGCTGCGGCCTGTTCGCGCTCGCGCTGACCTCGAACCCCGAGGGCCAGGAGGTCCAGCACGCGGTACGGGCCGACGGCCGCAGCGTCGCCGCGACCGTACTCGGTCATCTCAAGGCGGCGAACGCCGAGGCCGCCGCCCGGGGCGAGCTGGGCTCGTACGGGGCCGTCGTCGGGGCCACCCTCGGCGACCTGTCCGCGTACGACCTGGCCATCGGCGGGCCGCTGCTCGCACCCGGCATCGGAGCCCAGGGCGCGGCCCCCGCGGACCTCCCGCGCGTCTTCGGGGACGCGGTCCGGGACGTCGTGCCGAGCGTCAGCCGGGGGGTGCTGCGGCACGGTCCGGACGTCGCCGCACTTCGCGAGGCCGCCCTCCGATGTGCCGACGAGGTGCGGACAGCGGTCGAACGGCGAGGACTTTAGTCCCGATTTGTCCTGGTCAGCTGAGTCTGACCAGGACTTTTCGTCTGTTCTCGCTGACTCCGAGCGCCTTGGCCGCTAGTCTCCGACGAGAGCAGTGCACGTAAGCGCGTTGCTCGTTGCCCCGCAGGTGCGGGGCGACTAGGTTCCACACCGGTCCGTATCCGACAGTTCGACATCCGAGGTGACGTAGGCGTGGCTCTTCCGCCCCTTACCCCTGAACAGCGCGCAGCCGCGCTCGAGAAGGCCGCCGCGGCTCGCCGGGAGCGCGCCGAGGTCAAGAATCGGCTCAAAAATTCCGGCGCCTCCCTTCACGACGTCATCAAGCAGGGCCAGGAGAACGACGTCATCGGCAAAATGAAGGTCTCCGCCCTCCTTGAGTCCCTGCCCGGCGTGGGCAAGGTCCGCGCCAAGCAGCTCATGGAGCGGCTGGGCATCTCCGAGAGCCGCCGGGTCCGCGGTCTGGGCACGAACCAGATCGCCGCCCTGGAGCGCGAGTTCGGCGAGAAAGCCGGCTGAGTTTCCTGGCAGCGCCGGGGAACTGGAATAATCGCCCCATGGCTGCAACACCCCGGGGGACGTCCCCCGTATCCCCGGACGCCCGTCCGCGGCTGACCGTGCTCTCCGGCCCCTCCGGGGTCGGCAAGAGCACGGTCGTCGCCCATCTGCGCAAGGTTCACCCCGAGGTCTGGCTCTCGGTGTCGGCCACCACGCGCAAGCCGCGCCCCGGGGAGCGGCACGGCGTCCAGTACTTCTTCGTGGACGACGAGGAATTCGACAAGCTCGTCGCCAACGGCGAACTGCTGGAATGGGCCGAATTCGCGGGCAACCGCTACGGCACTCCCCGCAAGGCCGTCCAGGACCGCCTGGAGGCCGGGGAGCCGGTCCTGCTGGAGATCGACCTCCAGGGGGCCCGGCAGGTCCGCGAGTCCATGAAGGAGGCACAGCTGGTCTTCCTGGCCCCGCCGAGCTGGGACGAGCTGGTCCGCCGGCTCACCGGCCGCGGCACCGAGGCGCCCGAGGTCATCGAGCGCCGCCTGGCGGCCGCCAAGGTCGAGCTGGCCGCCGAGCCCGAGTTCGACGAGACCCTGGTCAACACCTCCGTCGAGGACGTCAGCCGTGAGCTGCTAGCCTTGATGAAGGTTCTTTGATCTTTACACCTGTTTACACCCCCCTTCGGAAGGCAGAGAGTGTCCTCTTCCATCACCGCGCCCGAGGGCATCATCAACCCGCCGATTGATGAGCTGCTTGAGGCCACCGACTCGAAGTACAGCCTCGTGATCTACGCCGCCAAGCGCGCCCGTCAGATCAACGCGTACTACTCGCAGCTCGGCGAGGGCCTGCTGGAGTACGTCGGCCCGCTGGTCGACACCCACGTCCACGAGAAGCCCCTGTCCATCGCGCTTCGCGAGATCAACGCGGGTCTGCTGACCTCCGAGGCCGTCGAGGGCCCGGCTCAGTGAGCATCCGGGCGTCCCGGCGTCCCGAGGACCCCGGCACGGCGTCTTGACCAAGGGCCCGGCAGCGCCGCTGCCGGGCCCTTGGTGTGTCATGGGGGAGTAACGACCGGGCCGATCCGGCCGACCGGGGTCCGCACCCCAGGGGCGGAACCCACGGAGTGGGGAGAGAACACGATGGGCAAGCCGACAGAGCCGCAGCGGGCCGCCGGGCAGGTGGACGGAGCCGAGGCGGCGGGCGGAGCTTCAGCCGGGACGGCGGGCGGCGGGGCCGCGGCGGCGGTACGGGCCGAGGCGGCAGATGGGCACGGCCCGGCGCGCCGCCCCCGGGTCGTCCTCGGGGTCAGCGGCGGCATCGCCGCCTACAAGGCGTGCGAGCTGCTGCGCCGGCTCACCGAGTCCGGGCACGACGTCCGGGTCGTGCCGACCGCGGCGTCCCTGCACTTCGTCGGCGAGGCCACCTGGTCCGCGCTGTCCGGCAACCCGGCCGCCACCGAGGTGTGGGAGACGGTCCACGAGGTCCCGCACGTCCGCATCGGCCAGTCCGCCGACCTGGTCGTGGTGGCCCCCTGTACCGCCGACATGCTGGCCAAGGCCGCCCACGGCCTGGCCGACGACCTGCTGACCAACACCCTCCTCACCGCGCGCTGTCCGGTGGTCTTCGCCCCGGCGATGCACACCGAGATGTGGGAGCACCCCGCCACCCAGGAGAACGTCGCCACGCTGCGCCGCCGCGGCGCCATCGTCATCGAGCCCGCCGTCGGGCGGCTGACCGGCGTGGACACCGGCAAGGGCCGCTTCCCCGACCCGTCCGAGATCTTCGAGACCTGCCGCCGCGTCCTGGCCCGCGGCCCGCTCGGCCTGACACAGGACCTCGCGGGCCGGCACGTCGTCATCAGCGCCGGCGGCACCCGCGAGCCCCTGGACCCGGTCCGCTACCTGGGCAACCGTTCCTCCGGCAAGCAGGGGTACGCGCTCGCCCGCACCGCCGTGGCCCGCGGCGCCCGCGTCACCCTCGTCGCCGGCAACAGTGAGCTGCCGGACCCGGCCGGGGTGGACGTGGTGCACATCGGTACGGCCGTCCAACTGCGCGAAGCCGTGCTGGAGGCGGCGGCGGACGCCGACGCGGTGGTCATGGCGGCCGCCGTGGCCGATTTCCGCCCCGCCGCGTACGCCACCGGAAAGATCAAGAAGAAGGACGGCCAGGAGCCCGAGCCGGTGGCCCTCGTCCGCAATCCGGACATCCTCGCCGAGATCTCCGCGGACCGCCCCCGCCCCGGCCAGGTGATCGTCGGCTTCGCCGCCGAAACCGACGACGTCCTCGCCAACGGACGCTCGAAACTCACTCGAAAGGGTTGTGATCTGCTGGTCGTCAACGAGGTCGGCGACCACAAGGCGTTCGGCTCGGCGGAGAACGAGGCGGTGATCCTGGCCGCCGACGGCGCCGAGACACCCGTACCGTACGGACCGAAGGAGGCCCTCGCCGACACGGTCTGGGACCTCGTGGCGCCCCGTCTGACCGCCCCGCAGCCCCCTTCCACCCCTCCCACCTCATGATCGGGACCCGCCGGCCCGGGCCCCGCCGGAACGAGATCTTCCTCTCCCCGGCACGGTGTCCCAGGTCACGGCGGGTCCAGAAATCGAGACTGCGTGCCCGAACGCCTCTCATGACCGATAAACTGGCCGCGGATCGTGCCGAGCGCAGCTCTCGGCCCTTCCGCCAATGATCAGCCAGCAGCCGCTGCAACCCCAGGGAGCGATGTGTCCCGCCGCCTGTTCACCTCGGAGTCCGTGACCGAGGGTCACCCCGACAAGATCGCTGACCAGATCAGCGACACCATCCTCGACGCCCTCCTGAAGGAGGACCCGGCCTCCCGGGTCGCCGTCGAGACGTTGATCACCACCGGCCTGGTCCACGTGGCCGGCGAGGTGACGACGAAGGCGTACGCCGACATCCCCAACCTCGTACGCAACAAGATCCTCGAAATCGGCTACGACTCGTCGAAGAAGGGCTTCGACGGCGCCTCCTGCGGCGTCTCGGTCTCCATCGGCGCGCAGTCCCCGGACATCGCCCAGGGTGTCGACACCGCCTACGAGAAGCGCGTCGAGGGCGACGAGGACGAGCTGGACAAGCAGGGCGCGGGCGACCAGGGCCTGATGTTCGGCTACGCCTGCGACGAGACCCCGGAGCTGATGCCGCTCCCGATCCACCTCGCGCACCGCCTGTCCCGGCGCCTGTCCGAGGTCCGCAAGAACGGCACCATCCCGTACCTGCGCCCCGACGGCAAGACCCAGGTCACCATCGAGTACGACGGCCACAAGGCCGTCCGCCTCGACACCGTCGTCGTCTCCTCCCAGCACGCCTCGGACATCGACCTGGATTCCCTGCTGGCTCCCGACATCCGGGAGTTCGTCGTCGAGCACGTCCTCAACCAGCTCGTCGAGGACGGCATCAAGCTGGACACCGACGGCTACCGCCTCCTGGTCAACCCCACCGGCCGCTTCGAGATCGGCGGCCCGATGGGCGACGCCGGCCTGACCGGCCGCAAGATCATCATCGACACCTACGGCGGCATGTCCCGCCACGGCGGCGGCGCCTTCTCCGGCAAGGACCCGTCCAAGGTCGACCGCTCCGCCGCCTACGCCATGCGCTGGGTCGCCAAGAACGTCGTAGCGGCCGGGCTGGCCGCCCGCTGCGAGGTCCAGGTCGCCTACGCCATCGGCAAGGCCGAGCCGGTCGGCCTCTTCGTCGAGACCTTCGGCACCGCCACCGTCGACGTCGAAAAGATCGAAACCGCCATCACCGAGGTCTTCGACCTCCGCCCGGCCGCTATCATCCGCGACCTCGACCTCCTCCGCCCCATCTACTCTCAGACCGCCGCATACGGCCACTTCGGCCGCGAGCTGGAGGACTTCACCTGGGAGCGGACGGACCGGGTGGAGGCGCTCAAGAAGGCTGCGGGGCTGTAGACGTCCGCCCACGCTGTGAGGCTCCGGCCCCGGCCCGCTTCGGCGGGGCGGGGCCGGAGCTTTTTGGGGAGCGGACGTCTTCCTCTCACCCGTCATCAGTTCGGACGGGGAGCAGAGACCATCGAGTCCGGACAGGCTCTGCGCCAGGTCACGTCCATATCGTCAACGTAACGAGATCCCAAGCAGAATCCCGGCCGTGGTCAAGAGCAAGAACACGCCGATCCAGATTATGGCGCGTCGGATGCACCGGTATTTCAGGATGACCAGCACGGACAACACTGCGAATTGATTCACGTCCCGCTCCCTGGGATCTGTTTGCCGCATCCTGGTGCTCAGTTCCCGCACGGATGTACCGGACGCCACGTCACCGAAGTAGTAGGTGCGGTCCCGGCGACCGGTTCCCGTACGCGGGACGATGGCAAGTCCCAGCAACAGGAATGACGGTGCGGCGGCCGCGCAGCCGGCCCAGAAAAGCGACTGGGCGCTCGCGGCATAGGTCAATGGCATCACGCCGCCTGCACCGATTGCGCCGACCAGGGCGGTCAGGGCCATGCCCAGGACGGTCAGAACCACATTGGCCTTGTGGTCCGCCTTCAACAATTCCTCACGTGTTTCGGACAGCAGTGTCCGGGCGAGACGGGTTCCGTTTTCGGCTCTTTCCTCTCCGCTAAGTGCAACCACACCGTTTCCCTCCCTGTGAACGTGCAATGACAGGAGCACTGAGCAACACGTATGCACCTGATGCCCGCTGAAAATCCGTCGGGCCCGGCGGGGGATCAGGCTGAAGAAGCGCGCCGCATCTCGTCCTCCAGCGCGTTCACTGCCTGGCTGACCCGGATGTGCATGGCCGCCACGTGCTCGCGACGGTCAGCGTCGATCTCGGCCTTCCGCCGCCTGACCCGGTCTTCGCACTCCTCACGAACGATCTCCGAGGACGCCATGGCCTGTCGCTCGGCCGTCCGTACGGCTTCCTCATGGACCGTCACCGCGCTCTGGCTCCTGGCGGACAGCAAACGGTCGTAACTGTTCTCACTGCTGAGCAGCTTGGCGAGAACCGGTAGGACATCGACGAAGATGAAAAGGAGCCGCACCACCCAGACTCCGGTCAGCAGTGTGGCATTCTTGCCGGCGAGTTCTTCCAGTGCCTGCATGCGCTCCAGGACGCCGATGCCACGCTGCTTCGCGCGTTCTTGGGCGACCCGCCGAGCGATTTCTTTGTCACGGGCTTTGAGGAAAGCGTCCCGCGAGTCGGCCAGTCGGCCGCCACCGTCTTTGATCTGCTTGTACATCTCCGCCAGCCGTCGCTCGTTGGCGACCGTATCGTGCGCGCTCCGATAGTCCCTGGCCTTCTCGCGCAACCGCAGGCACTCCGACGTCCGCTGCAGGAGCCCGGTGCGCATGTCGCGGATCAGCCGTCGGCACTCGTCCCGGACCTGGGCATCGAGCCTTTCCAGGCGGTTGGTGTCCCGGTCGACCCGCTTCTGGAGCATGGCCGCGTCCTTGCGCAGTGTGTTGATCGCGTCGTACCCACTCGCTGGTGATGCGCCGAACGAGAGCAGATGGTCTGCGCAGTCCGCCGGTCGACTCCGGCTCGGTTGCGACGGGTCGGTGTTGCACCGCAGCAGATCGCTGCGCAAGCGGTCCACCGCTGCGTGCCGCTGGTCCCGCACATGCTCCTCCACCGCGGTCTGGAAGACGCGGAGAACCAGCGGCTCGGCCACCACGGTTCCCAGAAAGAAAGCGATGAGCAGTCGCAGTAGGAGCGGAGCCGTACGCCGCTTGAGGTTGGGCTGCGGAGCGATCAGCCAGCGGTCCAGGTTCAGTACGAACAGCATCCACAGCGCCGCGGGCAGCAACGCCAGAAAGGTGCCTTCACCGATTGCCTCGTTGGCGAAGTTCCACATCGAGAAGGCGGCGATGACGGAGGTGCCCAGCACGACACCCCCCAGCGCCGTGTACTTGCTGCGCTCGTGCCAGACCCAGGCGAGCAGTTCTTCATCCACACCGGTCAAAGCCCGCAACCTACGGGAAATCCGATCGTGAACCCGCTGGGATTCCGTCCTGCCGATACCGTCCGGCGGTTTGAAAAGGTCAGTCAAGGAGATCGTCCTCGTCCTTGATGAAGCCGCGATGATCGCCGCGAGAGCCGTCCTCCGCGGGCCGCTGCGTGGTGCCGGCGCTCGGAAGGGCTCCTGCCTGTGAGTTGCTCGGTGCCTTCCGCTTACCGAGGTCCAGCAACTGCTGGAGCAACTGGTGATCGACATAGCCGGATTCCCGTGCCTGCCCCAGTACGGCCAGCAATAGAGCTTGGCGCATGTCTCGTTCGGCTGTTTCGCGCTCATGAGCCCGTTGCTTGTCATGTGCCGCGACCTGCCGGCTGTATGCCTTGTCGTCGGCGGATTCCTGGTGGATGCGCGTGGCGATGGCGTGGATATTGATGTCTTCCCGAGCCACACCGAACGCGTCCACGTAGTGACTGCCCTGTGAGAGCAGCTCCGCGATGCGATGCACGTCGTCCGTTTCGAACTCGCGTTGACCTCGTACCATCTCGCGCATTCGGCGCTCGTCCCGCACCTCCTGTTCCCAGGTGCGCAAGTCATCAGGTGTCAGCACCTCGATGCCGACGTACTCCACAGTCATCCCGGCAATGCGCGGCGGCATGATGGTCGTGTAGGCGTTCATTCTGTGTGTCACCTGCTCGCGTACCGCGTTGACTTCCTCGATGCGGTGCGCCGCGCTCATGCGTGCCAATTGGTCTTCTCCTGACAGGTAGGCGCGCAGGGGGACCGCTGCGTCGTCGACGCCTTGCCGGGCGACGGTGGCGGCATCGGTCACCTGACAGGTGAAGGTGGCTTTGACGGTGAAGGCGTCAGCCTCGCTCACCGAGGGAATGACCCGTTCGGCCTCGATCAGCCGGGCACGCATATCGACCAGGCTGACCGAGGTGGCATCGACGGCCTCCGCATCCGCGGGGTCGAAAACGATTCCTTCGGGGTAGACGCTGTGTCGTCCACCTACTTGGAAGACGTACACCGCACCCGGAGGCAGCTGGGGGACGTCTGTGCGCCGCCGTCGGGAGAACCACCCCCGGGGGATCGGGCTCAGTGCTTGCTCCGCCATCACTGGATATGCCACTTGGTTGACCTCCTGGTCAGTCGGCACCGTCATGTCGTGAATGCGCTGCAATCGAGCAGCAGATATGCCAGTTGCTTGATCCCGGGCAAGGAATAACGAGGGTTGTGCAGTGCTGCGGGAAGATCGTTGCGCAGTGCCGCCCGCTGCCGGTCGTCCATATCGCCCTGCATGGCCTCACCGAGCAGACGAGCCAGGGATGAAGCCGACTCGTCGTCACGCAAGGCGACCAGAGTCCGGCACAATTCAGCGATGGCGTTCGCTCGATAGGGGCTGTGCAGCACGACCCGCCACAGCGCACCGAACTGCCTGGACAGGCCGGGGTCCTTGCGCAGCAGAAAAGCGGCAAGTGGTTCTGCGGAGTTCAGCCGTCTGGCGCCGAGGATTTGAATGATGATGCCCAGCGCGATTCCCCGGTCTTTACCAGCCGGTGCGTGTTGTGCTCGTGTGCGGAGGTAACGCAGGACGAGACGTGCCCGCTCCGGTTCCCGCTCGGTGGTAGCCAGGAGCAGCACCAGCGCACGCCTGGCCGCGCTCGCGATCCGTTCACCGCGTGACGTGAGGAACCACAGGTGGTGGAGGGAATCGAGACGGTAGATCGATCCGAGGTCTCCGGCGAACGCCATGGTGGCAGTGATGGCCCGCTCCTGCCCGCGGCCCTCCGTCCAGCTCAAGGCCAAATTCAGAGCGTGTGGTGCGAGCTGTTCATCAGCGCACATGAACTGCAGGACCAAAGCCGCGGTGACGCGCTGACTGCTGAGACCGCCGGCCCACACCTCCAGCAGCTTTTCTTCCACCTCGGCGAGTGCGTACCGGGCGAGGAGGGCGACGCCGCGTGCCACCTCCTCCCGAACTGCCAGACTGCCTTCGAGGCTGAGCTGATCCAGCCACTGACGCAGCGGATACCACAGTTCGTATCCGTACAGTTCGTGCAGGTTGCTGAGCACGAGATCACGGACGCGCGGAGACGTGAACTCGACGCGCCGCTCGCTGCGACAGTGGTCCTCGGCGTTGTCGGTCCGCTGTACCGCTTCGGCGATGCCCACGGCTCGCCACTTCCAGCGTGCACGCGTCTGGCCGATCGTTGCTGCCGCTTGCGGCGGCCGTTCGTCCTCCTCCGGCGGATCGCCGTTGGACTTGCCGACGTTTTGGACACAGGTATCCAAAGAAACCACGAGCTCTTCAAAGGTCCGCTCAGGAAGCCTGTTCGCGAAGGCGAGAGCCGCTACCGGCAGCAAGTCTTCTGTTCTGGGTTCAGCCTCGAACCAATTCCGTACACACTCTTTTGTGCTGTCACGCAGCGCTTCCAGTGCCGCATCCGGGCCCTCGCTGAGATTGCTCGCCACAGCGACAACATCAGCAGGCCTCCGAAGTTCGCTCACGCGTGTCCGCAGTTCTGCCGTAACGGCTTCCGGCACGTCAGGACGGAGCAGATGCTCGGCACAGTGGTCGAAGAGGTGGAGCGGTTCCGGTGGGCGCCAGGGTACGGAGAATTCTTTGAGAGCCAGTCGCTGCTGTGCGGCCGAAGAAGCAGTGATCACCAAGAACGATCGATGACGGCGAAGTTCCGCACGCAAGCGCCGGATGTCGAAGTCCTGCACTGCAGTCGTCCCGGTTTCGCCGAGGTAGTCGAGTATGACGTATCCGGAACGCGCCTTCAGGTAACCAGGGGAAGCCAGCTGGGCCAGCGAGTTGGCCGGAGACAGGCTACGGAAGGCGACATGCTCCCCCAAGAGATCGCGCAGTAGCGAGAAGGCTGCTGCGCGCCGCCCGCTCCCCTCTTCACCGACTATGACCAGCAGGTTCTTGGTCTGCAGTTTTCCAGCGGCGACGTCGTACCCGTCCGGATGCAGGAAGTCGCGCAGCAACAGGCTGACCTCGTCCGGCTCCACCAGGCCCGGAGCGTGCCCGGGTGAGGAAGGGAAACCGAAACCGAAGGTCGCGTCGGCGGCGTGTACCTGGCCGTAGAAGTAGTTGCTGACGCGTTGACCCAGAGCGTTGTCGAGTTCTCGGTATCCCTGTTCGTCCTGCTCCTGTTCGTGACTGGCACGCTGGAGGTCTTCCCGACGGCCGGAGGCGTCCGCTCTGCCTGGTTCGGGCGCGTCCGGCCCCACGCCGGGCTCGTCGTGTGCTGGGTGGCTGTCTGCGGGCCGCTCTTCCCCGATCGCGTCCTGTGCGTTCGATTCCGCGACAAAGGGAGGGCGGTCTGCGAACTCAGCCATGGGAATTACTGATGCCGAAGACGCCTCCGGGGGCATGCACCGTGCCGTGGTAGTTGCTCTGGCTGACCTGCTGTCCCTGAGCGGGAAGCGGCACCCGGCGGCCGTTCGCTGTTGTGTCGTCAGGCTCGGTAGCGTCCGCTGACGATGGTGCTGCATCCGCGGCATACGACGGCACCGACGGTTCTGCGGTGCTCCAGGTTGGGCGATCCGCCTTTCGCTGCCGTGGGCTGTGGGACGTCGGCACCTGTGGATCCACGCGTGATTCGGTGTTCTCGCCGAGGTCCAGGCGGTGCACATCGTCCCCGGGAGCCCACAGCCAGGCCACTGTCCGGAGTTCCTTCTCGTGGATCAACACGGGCCGGAAGGCGTCGGGAGAAAGTGTGGTGTGGCCGCCGACCACTGTCGCGTCGTACACATCGTTGGAAAGCGCCAGGATGAGATCGGCTTTGGTCGCGGCCCGCAGGGCGTGGCTCAGAACGGCGGAAGACAGCAGGCGGGACGTGGTCACCACGGTTCGGCCGGCGTATCCGTTGTCCGCGATCTCCACCAGTCCGTGGTGGACCGAGGCACGCAGGCGCAACCATGCCTCTTCGATACGGAGCCGGTTGTACTGCTGGAGCCCGGAGGCGACGTGCCGGATGTAGTCGTCGATGACACGTGGCTCGCTTTCGTCCGCGGGGAGGACGGCCAACTGCTCGTCACCCTTGGCCTGGACGTGCCAACGTGAGCGGTCCAGGCCGGCCTTGTGGGCCGCGTGGTCGAGCAGCTGCGGCAGGTCGTGCTGGATCTCCGACTGCCGGCGATCGTTGTTGCCCCCGTACGCCTGCACGTCCAAGGCGAGACAGATGCTGTGGTGGTACCCGGTCCGTACGGACACGTGACGATTCCCCTCTTCCTCGGTGTAGCGCGGACGCTTCGGCGAAGCGCTGACGGCGAGGTTAGGAGGACGTTGCGCAGGCGATTCCGTATCAGTACGGATTCTCGCTGCTGATTTTTGCGAATGCGCGCAGACGTCGGATGTCGCTGATCGTGATTTCGCGGTATCCGCGTTCCACCAGGCCTCTCTTGGCGAGGTCGGCGAGTGCCTTCTCCGTGGTGGCCAGCCCGAGGGCGGCCAGTGAGGCGAGTTCTGCCTGGGTGAGCGTCACGCCGAGCAGCCATCGCTGAGGGACGGATTGTGTCGTGTGTCCGTAGGTCTGGGCCGTCTCCACGAGGACCCGGGCCAGCCGGATCGACGCGTGGTAGGCCCGGAAGTCCAGCCGGCGCCTGTTCGCCCAGCGAAGGCGGGCACTGAGCATGCCGAGCACGGCCACCATCGCGTCAGGGTGTCGCGTCAGGTATGCGGTCAGTGCTTCTCTCTGGATGACGCGGGCTGTCACGTCTCCACACGCGATCACGGAACCGGAACGGGGGCGGCCCTCAAAGGCGGCCATTTCTCCCACCAAGTCTCCGGCGACCCGGACGGCCAGCAGCATCGCGTAACCGTCTTCCGAGTGGGACTCGACCTTGACCACGCCCTGGGTGAGCAACAGCACGTGCCGGCCGCCGTCCCCTTGCCGCAGCAGGGTGCGGTGGGCCGGATAGGGCACGACAGTGCCCAGTTGCAGCAGGTCTCTGCGACAGCGTTCCGGCAGTCGGCCGAGCAAGGTGGCTTCCGGCCAGCATCGTGCTGGAACCTCGCTCTCTCCCCACGCTGATGTGCTCTTGCGGCTGCGCCCTGAGTTCCCCGTATGCACGAGTACATGGTGCCGGGAGATGGCGGAGGCGGGAACGTGATGCGGCGGGGGGACAGTCGGCAAGGGCGGCGGCCCTGCAGACGGAGCGGTGAGTGTGCGGCCCTGGCCACGGCCAGGATCGGGGCGAGAAGGGCCGGGCGTGGTCGTTCGGTCAGGTCGTACTGTCACCCCCATCTGCTAAACCTGATCCCGTGACCAGGAAAGACGATGACCACAGCGCGGGCGCTGAGCAGCTTGCGCTGATTCGGGAGGCGGTGCGGGGGCGGAAGGCGGAGCGGGCGCGGCCGCGGACTTGGCGGGGGGCCGAGTTGGCGGAGGAGCTGCCGGTGGCGCGGGTGCTGGTGGACAAGGGGCTGGTGCATCTCGACCGGTATTTCGACTATGCGGTGCCGGCGGCGATGGACGCGGAGGCGCAGCCCGGGGTGCGGGTTCGGGTGCGGTTCGGGGCCGGGGAGAAGGGGGGCCGGCGGGAAGGGGGGAAGCTGGTCAACGGGTTCGTGGTGGAGCGGGTGGCGGAGAGCGAGTTCCGGGGGGTGCTCGCGCCGATCGCGCAGGTGCTGTCGCCCGAGCGGGTGCTGACGCCGGAGTTGCTGGGGCTGTGCCGGGCCGTTGCCGACCGGTATGCGGGCACGCTCGCGGATGTGGTGCAGCTGGCGGTGCCGCCGCGGCGGGCGAAGGTGGAGGGGGAGGAGTCCGGGGCCCCGTTGCCGCCGAACGCCATGCCCGAAACCGGGAGTTGGGGGAGGTACGCGGCGGGTCCCGGCTTTTTGGCGGCGTTGGGGCGCGGGGAGTCGCCGCGGGCCGTGTGGACTGCGTTGCCGGGGCCGCACTGGCCGCAGGAGCTGGCGCGGGCGATGGCCGCCGCGATGGCGTCCGGGCGCGGGGCGCTGGCCGTACTGCCGGACGGACGGGCCGCCGCGCGGGTGGACGCGGCGTTGGAGGAGCTGGTCGGGGCCGGGCGGCATGTGGTGCTGAGTGCCGACGCCGGGCCCGAGGAACGGTATCGGCGGTGGCTGGCGGTCAGCCGCGGCGCGGTGCGGGCGGTGATCGGGACGCGGGCGGCGATGTTCGCGCCGGTGCGGGATCTGGGGCTGGCCGTCATCTGGGATGACGGGGACGGGAGCCACAGTGATCCGCACGCGCCGCAGCCCCACGCGCGGGAAGTGCTGTTGCAGCGGGCGGTGACCGAGCGGGCCGGGTTCCTGCTGGGCGGGCTGAGCTGCACGGTCGAGGCGGCGCAGCTGGTGGAGACGGGGTGGGCGCGGCCGTTGACGGCCGATCGGGAGCAGGTACGGGCCGCGGCGCCGCTCGTGCGTACGGTCGGCGACGCCGACGAGGCCCGGGACGCGGCGGCGCGGGCCGCGCGGCTGCCGACGCTGGCGTGGCAGGTGGTGCGCGAGGGGCTCAAGCACGGGCCGGTGCTGGTGCAGGTGCCGCGGCGGGGCTACGTACCGCGCCTGGCGTGTGAGCGCTGCCGGGAGCCCGCGCGGTGCCGGGCGTGCGCGGGGCCGCTGGAGGCACGCGACGCGGGCGAGCTGCGGTGCGGCTGGTGCGGGCGCGAGGAGGCTGACTGGCACTGCGGGGAGTGCGGGGGCACCCGGCTGCGGGCCCAGGTCGTGGGTGCGCGGCGGACGGCGGAGGAACTGGGACGGGCGTTCCCGGCCGTGCCGGTGCGGACGTCGGGGCGTGATCATGTCCTGGACACGGTGCCCGGTGCGCCGTCTCTGGTGGTGAGTACGCCGGGCGCGGAGCCGGTCGCCGAGGGCGGGTACGCCGCCGCGCTGCTGCTGGACGGCTGGGCGCTGCTGAGCCGGCCTGACCTGCGGGCCGGGGAGGAGGCGCTGCGGCGCTGGCTCCAGGCCGCGTCGCTGGTACGGGGCCATGCCGAGGGCGGCACGGTCGCGGTCATCGCGGAGGCGACGCTGCGCCCCGTACAGGCGCTGGTGCGGTGGGACCCGGCCGGACACGCGGTGCGCGAGCTGGCGGAACGCGCCGAGCTGGGCTTTCCGCCGGTGTCCCGGATGGCGTCGGTGACGGGCCGTCCCGAGGACGTGGCGGAGATGCTGGCCGCGGCCCGGCTCCCGGAGGGCGCCGAGGTGCTGGGTCCCGTACCCGTACCGGCGCCCGACGCGGGGCGCCCGCGCCGGCCGGGGGACCCGCCGCCCGGGGAGGAATGGGACCGGGCGCTGGTACGGGTCCGCCCCGGCCAGGGCGCCGCACTGGCGGCGGCCCTCAAGACGGCGCAGGCGGCGCGGCTGGTCAAGCGGGAGGGGGCGGCGGTCTGGGTACGGGTGGATCCGCCGGATCTTGGGTGAGGGACCCTGGCCCGGGGGTGGAGCCGCCGGGGCTGCAAGTGCCGTCGGGCTGCAAGCGCCACCGGGGGTTCACTGCGGCTAGCGCGGCCGGCGATGCACTGCGGCTAGCGCCGTCAGCGGTTCACTGCGGCAAGCGCCGTCAGCGGTTCACTGCGGCAAGCGCCGTCAGCGGGGCACTGCGGCAAGCGCCGCCAGCGGTGCACTGCGCTGTGCGTGCGCGGCTGTATGGGTGAGGTGAGGTGAGGTGAGGAACGGAGCCGCCCCGGGGGAGGGGCCGGGGCGGGGTACGGGATGGTCAGCCGTTGCGGGGGCCGGGGAAGGCGCCGGGGCGGGCCTCTTCCCGGGACGGGACCGGGGACTGGCCCGGGAGCGTACGGGCAGCGGGCACCGACGGCGCGCTCGGCAGGCCGGGGGAGACGGCCAGGGGGCGGGCGGCGGACGGCTCGGCCGTACGGACGCCTTCGCCCGCCTCGGTGCCGGGCTGGGTGGCGGAGCGGCGGGCGCCGTAACGGCGGTGTACGGCCTGTTTCGTGACGCCGAGGGCCGATCCCACCGCATCCCAGGAGAAGCCCAGCGAGCGGTCGAAGTCCACCGCCGCCGTGACGAGGGTTTCGACGCTGTCGCGCAGTTCCTGGGCGAGACGTACGGTCGGGGCGGGGGCGCGCCCGTAGACGACGAAGCCGGCGGACGGGCCGGTGCGCCGCGGCCGGTAGACGTTGCCGAGCTGAGCGGTCAGGGTGCGCAGGGCGTCCACCTGCCGGCGGACCCGCTCGATGTCCCGTACCAGTAGGTGCAGGCTGGCGCGCGCCTGGGCGTCGTGGGTTGCGTGGTCGGCCATGAACAAGCCTCTCGAACCGGCGTTGGATGTGCATAGGAACGTGACAAAGCAGGTAAACGAGCGGGCCGCGAGGGCGGCCCGGCTCGGTCAATGCTGCTTGACCAACGCAACAGCAGTGGCTCTGGTCACGGTATGGGGGCGTACAGGCTCCAATGTGGGGAGCGCGTCTGTTCGCGCGCCCCCTCGAAGGGGTGGCTCGGAGCCTCGCGTTCCTTCGAAGGGGTGGCCCATAGACTGGAGCGCCGTTCCGCAAGACTGGAGCGCCGTTCCGCAGCGTGTGAGAGGTAGTACGCCACCCATGAGGCTCGTCTTCGCCGGCACCCCCGAGGTCGCCGTACCCGCCCTGGATGCCCTGATCGCCTCGGACCGGCACGAGGTCGTCGCCGTCGTCACCCGGCCCGACGCCCCCGCCGGCCGAGGGCGCCGGCTGGTCGCCAGCCCGGTCGCCCAGCGCGCCGAGGAGGCCGGCATCGAGGTGCTCAAGCCCGCGAAGCCGCGCGACGAGGACTTCCTCGCCCGGCTGCGGGAGATCGCGCCGGACTGCTGCCCGGTCGTCGCCTACGGGGCGCTGCTGCCCAAGGTGGCCCTGGACATCCCCGCGCACGGCTGGGTCAACCTGCACTTCTCGCTGCTGCCCGCGTGGCGCGGCGCGGCGCCGGTGCAGCACGCGGTGCTGGCCGGCGACGAGATGACCGGGGCCTCCACGTTCCGGATCGAGGAAGGGCTGGACTCCGGGCCGGTCTTCGGGGTGATCACGGAGGAGGTACGGCCGACCGACACCAGCGGCGACCTGCTGACCCGCCTGTCCCTCGCCGGGGCGGGGCTGCTGGCCGCCACCATGGACGGCATCGAGGACGGCACGCTGCAGCCGGTGCCGCAGCCGTCCGAGGGCGTCACCCTCGCGCCCAAACTTGAGGTCGAGGACGCGAAGGTGGACTGGACGGCGCCCGCCCTCCGGGTGGACCGGGTCGTGCGCGGGTGCGCCCCCGCGCCCGGCGCGTGGACGCTGTTCCGCGGTGAGCGGCTGAAGCTGATGTCGGTGAGTCAGGTGTCCGACCGTACGGATCTGGCGCCGGGCGAACTGGCCGTCACCAAGAAGGCCGTGTACGCCGGTACGGGCAGCCACGCGGTGGAACTGCTGTGGGTGCAGCCGCAGGGCAAGAAGCCGATGCGCGGCGCGGACTGGGCGCGCGGGGTGCGGATCGGGGACGCGGAGCGGTTGGGGGACTGAGGGAGGGGATCAGGGCGGGGATCCCGGAACCCAATCGCCCGAGAGCTGGGACTTATGGCCTGGGGCAGGGACTCAGGAGCCCGGGGCAGGCACTCAGGGGCCCGAGAGCAGGGGCTCGGGTAAGGAGTGGCCCGAGGGCAGGGACTCAGGTAAGTAGGGGCCCGAGAGTAGGGACTTAGGTACGCAGGAGCCCGGGGGCAGGGACTTAGGTACGCAGGGGTCCGGGGGCAGGGCAGGCAGGGCAGGGACTAGGTACGCGGGGGCCGAGGGGCAGGGGGCCGGCCGCCGATCACGGTCCCGGCGGCCCCGGCGGTCACGGCCCCGGCGGCCCCGCCGGTCACGGTCCCGGCGGCCCCGGCGTCACGGCCCCGCCGGCCGCCGCGGCCTTCCGGGTCGCCACGTAGGCTGGGGTTCGAACCTCTTCCCGTACAGCAGCGGAGCACATTTCCCGTGAGTGGCCAGTCGCGTCGTCCCAGCAAGCCCTATCGCCGCCCCCGTAAGGACCCGGTCCGGATACTCGCCTTCGAGGCGCTGCGGGCCGTCGACGAGCGGGACGCGTACGCGAACCTGGTGCTGCCGCCGATGCTGCGCAAGGCGCGGGAGAACGGGGACTTCGACGGCCGGGACGCGGCGCTGGCCACCGAGCTGGTGTACGGCACGCTGCGGTGGCAGGGCACGTACGACGCGATCATCACGCGGTGCGTGGACCGGCCGCTGCGGGAGGTGGACCCGCCGGTCCTGGACGTGCTCTCGCTCGGCGCGCACCAGCTGCTCGGCACGCGCATCCCGACGCACGCCGCGGTGAGCGCCAGTGTCGAGCTGGCCCGCGTCGTGCTGGGCGACGGGCGCGCGAAGTTCGTCAACGCCGTCCTGCGGAAGATCGCCGCGGACGACCTGGACGGGTGGCTGGAGCGGGTCGCCCCGGAGTACGACGAGGATCCGGAGGAGCACCTGGGGATCGTGCACGCGCACCCCCGGTGGGTCGTCTCGGCGCTCTGGGACTCCCTCGGCGGCGGGCGCGCGGGCATGGAGGACCTGCTGGCGGCCGACAACGACCGGCCCGAGGTCACGCTCGTGGCCCGGCCCGGGCGGTCCACCCCCGAGGAACTGATCGAGGCCGTGGGGGAGGAGAGCGCCCTGCCGGGCCGCTGGTCCCCGTACGCGGTACGGCTCGCCGAGGGCGGTGAGCCCGGCGCCCTGGACGCGGTACGGGAGGGCCGGGCCGGTGTCCAGGACGAGGGCAGCCAGCTCGTCGCGATGGCCCTGGCCAACGCGCCCCTCGAAGGCACGGACCGCGCCTGGCTGGACGGCTGCGCGGGGCCGGGCGGCAAGGCCGCGCTGCTGGGCGCGCTCGCCGCGCAGCGCGGCGCCCGGCTGCTCGCCTCCGAGAAGCAGCCGCACCGCGCCCGCCTGGTGGCGCGTTCGCTGGCGGGCAACCCCGGCCCGTACGAGGTCATCGCGGCCGACGGCACCCGCCCGCCGTGGCGCCCCGGCTCCTTCGACCGCGTCCTGATGGACGTCCCGTGTACCGGCCTCGGCGCCCTCCGGCGGCGCCCGGAGGCCCGCTGGCGCCGCCGCCCGGAGGACCTGGACGGCTTCGCCCCGCTCCAGCGTGAACTGCTGCGCCAGGCCCTGGTCTCGGTCCGCGTCGGCGGTGTGGTCGGCTACGCGACCTGCTCGCCGCACCTGGCCGAGACGCGCGCCGTGGTCGAGGACGTCCTCAAGGGGCGGGGCGGCCCGGACGTGACCGTGGAATGGATCGACGCCCGCCCGCTGCTGCCGGACGTACCCGCGCTGGGCGACGGCCCGGACGTACAGCTGTGGCCGCATCTGCACGGTACGGACGCGATGTATCTGGCGCTGCTGCGGCGGACGGCGTAAGGCGACGGGACTGTCGCGATCGCCGATATGTGCTTCAGCGGAGGCGTGCGCGGCAATTGAACGGCCGGGAATGGGCGGGCGGAAACAGGAAAAACGCTGAGCGGGGGCCGGGGACTTTCCGGTAAGCCGTTTCCGGGCGCGATGAATGTGCGTTACCTGCTACCTGCGTCTTCGTTCGTAGGAGCATGATCGCTCGTAAGATCGTCACGCCGCTCGCCGTCGCCGCAACAGCCGTCGGGACCACGTTCGCGACCGGGGCCCCCGCGGCGGCGGGCGGAATCATCGTCATCGGGTCGCCGTCGCACAACAACACCTGCATGAACGGGCCGAGCACCGCCGCACACGGGGCCGCCACGCACGGCACCGGCAGCGCCGCCGGCCTGCTCGGCCAAATTCCCTTCGGCAGTCCGCTCAATCACTGCGGCAGTGCCGACCTCCCGGGCAACAAGCAGGGGAACGAAGCCCCGGACGACGATCCCGGCCTTGAGCACATGTCTTCCGAGCCCGTCGTCGACAACAGGTATCCCGGGACGGGGCAGGCGGATTTCCTCAAATTGCTGAGATAGCCGCGATCGGTCCGTCCGGAGCGGGTGAAATGCGCGGGAAGCCGATGGTTTTTTACCGGTGCGCCGGTGGGCCGGTGACTCATGGCCCATCGGCCGGTAGCCCGTTGGCCCGGCAGCCCGGCAGCCGGTCGATCGCGGGGCAGCCGGTCGATCGCGGGGCGGCCGGTCGCGCCCGGCGGGTGGCCCGCCCCCGCGAGCCCCGCCCCGTCTCGCGCCCCGCCCCGCCCACCCGCTTCGGCTCCGCGTGGGCGGCAGGACATACTGGAGGCATGGCCTTGATCAACCCCAGCATCCTGTCCGCAGACTTCGCCCGGCTCGCCGAAGAGGCGAAGGCCGTCGAGGGCGCCGACTGGCTGCATGTCGATGTGATGGACAACCACTTCGTGCCGAACCTGACGCTGGGTGCTCCGGTCGTCGAGGCGCTGAGCAAGGCGACGGACACTCCGCTCGATCTGCATCTGATGATCGAGGACCCGGACCGGTGGGCGCCGCAGTACATCGAGGCCGGTGCCGGTTCGGTGACCTTCCACGCGGAGGCGGCGGCCGCGCCCGTACGGCTCGCGCGGGAGATCCGGGCCAAGGGGGCGCGGGCCTCGATGGCGCTGAAGCCGGCCACGCCGATCGAGCCGTACGAGGATCTGCTGCCCGAGCTGGACATGCTGTTGATCATGACCGTGGAGCCCGGTTTCGGCGGGCAGGCGTTCCTGGACATCATGCTGCCGAAGATCCGCCGGACGCGGGAGCTGATCTCCAAGCACGGCCTGGAGATGTGGCTGCAGGTGGACGGCGGTGTCTCGGCGTCCACGATCGAGCGGTGCGCGGAGGCCGGCGCGGACGTCTTCGTGGCGGGTTCCGCGGTGTACGGGGCGGACGACCCGGCCAAGGCGGTGCGCGAGCTGCGCGCGCAGGCCGAGTCCGCGACGGCCAAGGCCGACTGGGCCTGCGCCCACTGACGCGGCCCGCTGACGTGGCCCACTGACACAGGTGCGCCCGCGGTTCGGCCGGCCGCGGGCGCCGGCGCCTCACGTGGTGTGCCCGGGCCGCGCGCACGGACCCGCACGCCGGTGTTTCTTGGTGTCACCGCCATCGAGCGTTCACGATGACCAGGGCGGTGATGGTCCCCGACCACCTCGGGTTTCTGCAAGGATGAGCAAAGACTCGATCAGGTGCGCACAAGGGGAGAATCTCGTGGTTGCCAGCCGCCCACAGTCCGCAATGGGCCCCGCCGAGCTGGTGCAGGCCGCGGCCATGGCCCGCCGCTTCTACCTAGAGGGCAAGTCCAAGATCCAGATCGCCGAGGAGTTCGGCGTCAGCCGTTTCAAGGTCGCCCGGGTGCTGGAGACGGCGCTGGAGCGTGACCTCGTACGGATCGAGATCCGCGTCCCGGCCGAGCTGGACGCCGAACGCTCCGACGCGCTGCGGGCCCGCTACGGCCTGCGGCACGCGGTCGTGGTGGAGTCGCCCGCCGACGCGGCCGACGACGCCCCGGACCCGGAGAACCTCGGCGAGGTCGCGGCCGACCTGCTGGGAGAACTGGTGACCGAGGGGGACGTTCTCGGTCTCGCCTGGGGCCGGTCCACGATCCACATGGCGGCCGCCCTGCACCGCCTCCCGCCGTGCACGGTCGTGCAGCTGACCGGCGTGTACGACGCCGGCACCGCGGACCGCGGCTCGGTCGAGGCGGTGCGCCGGGCCGCCGACGTCTCCGGCGGTGAGGCGCACCCCATCTACGCGCCGATGCTGCTGCCCGACCCGGCGACCGCCGCCGCGCTGCGCGGCCAGACCGGCATCGCCCGCGCCTTCGAGTACTTCGACAAGGTCACCGTCGCCTGTGTCTCCATCGGCTCCTGGGCGCCGGGCATCTCCACCGTCTACGACATGCTCACGGAGCAGGAGCGGGAGCACTACGCCTCGCTGGGCGCCGCCGCCGAGATGTCCGCGCACCTCTTCGACGCCGAGGGCCGCCGGATCGGGCGGGACCTGGGCGAGCGGTGCATCACCGTCGAGGCGGACCGGCTGCGCCGCATTCCCGAGGTCGTGGCGATCGCGGGCGGCCGGCGCAAGGCGGCGGCGATCGGCGCGGTGCTGCGCTCCGGGCTGGTGACCAGCCTGGTGACGGACACAGCCGCCGCCGATCATCTGCTGCTGGAAACGGGCCCCGGCCCGCGCCCGGCGCTGGAGCGGACGGACCCGGACGGCTCCTGAGCGGGCGGACCCGCACGGCTCCTGAGCGGGCGGATCCGGACGGCTCCTGATCGGGCGGACCCGAACGGCTCCTTAACAGGCGGAATCGGACGGCTCTTGATCGGACGGACCCGCTGCTGAGCGAACGGACCCGGACGGCTCCCGAGCAGGCGGACCCGGACGTCTCCCGAGCCCTTCGCGCGCCAGAATATGATCTTGTACGGACGCGGGCGCGCACCCCGTGCCGCCCTGTGACAGCATCGGCGCATGGTGATCCGTTCCGCTTCCCGTGCGGCCGTCGGCGTGCTCGCCGCGCTGCTGGCCTGCGTTCTGCTGTTGGTGTCCGGCTGCTCCGGAGGCGGTGGCGGGCAGGGGAGCGCGAAGCCCACGCACGGGGCGCCCTCGGGGAGCGCCACCGCGCCGGAGTGGGCGCGCGGCATGGCGACCGTACCGGCCGGACGGCTGCCCGCGCAGGCCCGCGAGACACTGCGGCTGATCGACGCGAAGGGCCCGTTCCCGTACCCGAAGGACGGCACGGTCTTCGGCAACCACGAGCGGCGGCTGCCCCCGCAGAAGCGGGGTTACTACCACGAGTACACGGTTCCCACCCCGGGTTCGAAGGACCGCGGCGCGCGCCGGATCGTGACCGGCGACAGCCACGAGACGTACTACACCGATGACCACTACCGGACTTTCAAGGCGGTGCTCCGATGACGGCTCCCGTACCCCGGCCGCTCGCGGCGGTCCTCGACGGCCGTACGCCCCCCGGGGTGGTGCCCTGGCCGCACGACCGGCCCGCGCGGGAAGCGCTGGACGCGGCGCGCGCCGCCGGGTGGCACGGTGCGCTGCTCGACCTCGAAGGGGTGACGGACAAGGCGGACTTCATGGACCGCTGCGCACGGGCGCTAAGGCTGCCCGACTGGTTCGGCCGTAACTGGGACGCGCTCGCGGACTGCCTGACCGACCTGTCGTGGTGCCCGGCGGACCGCGGCCGGGTGCTGGTGGTGTGCGGCTGGCAGGGGTACGCGGCTGCCGCACCGGACGACTGGAGCATCGCGGAGGAGGTCATCGCGGATGCGGTGGGCTTCTGGCGCGACACCGACACCGGGCTGGCCGTCGTGATGGCGCGGGGCCGGGAGCCGGGGGCCCCGGCGGAGTGACGAACGGGGGAGCGCGGGGGTACGGCGTGGCCCGGACGCGCCTGGTGGCGGGCGTGGCGGCGCTGCTGACGGTCGCCGCGGGGCTCGGTGTGCGGGCCGGGGCGGCGCGCGCCGGACTGGGGCCGGAGGTCGCCAAGTACGCGGGGGACGCGCTGTACACCGTGCTGGTGCAGACGCTGGTCGTACTCGCCGCGCCGCGCGTCCGGCCGCCGGTCGCGGCCGGGGTGGCCCTGGCTTTCAGCTGGGCGGTGGAGTTCGCGCAGCTCAGCGGCGTACCGGCGGAGCTGTCCCGGCGCAGCGCGGTGGCACGCCTGGTGCTCGGCTCGACCTTCAACGCGCCGGATCTGATCTGGTACGCGGTGGGCGCCGGGTGCGCCTGGGCGGTGCACGGGTGGCTGCGGGGGCGGAGCCGTACGGCCGCATCCTGAAGCGGTGCAAACGGCGGTGCAAACGTACGGCCGCGCCCCGAACCGATGCGGATGTACGGCCGCGCCCTGAAGCGGTGCGGATGTACGGCCGCAACGTGAGCCGATGCGGATGTACGGCCGCGCCCCGAACCGATGCGGACGTACGGCCGCATCCTGAACCGTTACGGACGTACGGCCACGCCCCGAACCGTTACGGACGTACGGCCACGCCCCGAACCGATACGGACGTACGACCATGCCCGAACCGGCACCGACGAACCCGCCACCCCTCGAACGCTCCCCGTTCCGTCCCCTCCCCTCCGAGGTTTCACCCGCCCCCCTCCGGGCACCGAGGTGCGGCGGGAGGTGACGCGGTGGCCGAGGTGCTGCTCCTACTGGTGGCGTGGGCGCTCACGCTGGCCTGCGCCGTCTTCGTGGCGGCGGAGTTCTCGCTGACGACGGTCGAACGCAGCGAGGTGGAGCGCGCGGCGGAGGCGGGGGAGCGGGGCGCCGAGGGGGTGCTGAGCGCGGTGCGCGCGCTCGCGTTCCAGCTGTCCGGCGCCCAACTGGGCATCACCGTGACTTCGCTGGTCATCGGCATGCTGGCGGAGCCGTCACTGGCGGCGCTGCTGCGCGGCCCGCTGGCGGCGGCCGGGCTGCCGGGCACGGTGGCACCCGGTGTCGCGTCGGCGCTGGGGGTGGGGGTGTCCACCGTGGTGCTGATGGTCGTCGGCGAACTGGTGCCCAAGAACTGGGCGATCTCCCGGCCGCTGGCCGTGGCCCGGCTGGTGGCCGGCCCGCAGCGCGTCTTCAGCGCCGTCTTCGCGCCGTTCATCCGCCACCTGAACGGGGCCGCCAACCGGATCGTCCGGCGCTTCGGTCTGGAGCCCACCGAGGAACTGGAGTCCTCCCGCAGCCCGGCCGAACTGGTCGCGCTCGCCCGGTACTCGGCCCAGGAGGGTGCCCTGCCCGCCGACTCGGCGGAACTGTTCGTACGCACACTGCACCTGGGCGAGCTGACGGCCCAGAACGTCATGACGCCGCGCGTCGACGTGCGCGCCCTGGAGGCACGGGCCACCGCCGCCGACGCGGCCACGCTCACCCTGGCCACCGGCCTGTCCCGCTTCCCGGTGTACCGGGGCGGTCTGGACGAGGTCATCGGCACCGTCCACATCCGTGACGTCCTCGCCCTCGACCCCGCGCGGCGGACCGCCACCAGCGTCGCGGAGCTGGCCACCGACCCGGTACTGGTGCCGGAGTCGCTGCCCGTCGACCGGCTGCTGGACCGGCTGCGCACCGTCCGGACGATGGCCGTGGTGATCGACGAGTACGGCGGTACGGCCGGGATCGTCACCCTGGAGGACATCGTCGAGGAGATGGTCGGCGACGTGCGGGACGAGCACGACCCGGTCGAGGGCCCGGACCTGCTGCGGACCGGGGCGCGGTCCTGGCAGGCGGACGGCGGGGTGCGCCTGGACGGGCTGGCCGGGATCGGCCTGGAGGTGCCCGAAGGGCCGTACGAGACGCTGGCCGGACTGCTGGCGACCCGGCTGGGGCGGATTCCGGAGCCCGGTGACGAGGTGGGCGCCGGGGGCTGGCGGCTGACGGTGCTGGACGTACGCAGACACCGGGCCGAGCGGGTACGGCTGGCCGCGCCTGCCGCTTCGTCCTCGCCGGTGGCCCGGGCCGACGACGGCGGGAGGGAGCGGGCATGACCGCCGTCCAACTGGCCGTCGCCGCGCTGACCTTGGTCGGCAACGCCTTCTTCGTCGGCGGCGAATTCGCGATGATCTCCGTACGGCGCAGTCAGGTCGAGCCGCGCGCCAGGGGCGGGGACCGGCGGGCCGAGCGGGTGCTGTGGGGCCTGGAGCACCTCTCCGAGATGCTTGCCACCGCCCAACTGGGCGTCACCACCTGCTCGTTGCTGCTCGGCGCGATGGCCGAACCCGCCATCGCGCACCTCGCCGAGCCGGTCTTCACGGCGGTGCGCGTCCCGCACGGGTTCGTGCATCCGGTCGCGTTCGTCCTGGCGCTGGCCCTGGCCACGTATCTGCACATGCTCGTCGGGGAGATGGTTCCCAAGAACGTCGCGCTGGCCGCGCCCGAGCGCTCCGCGCTGCTGCTGGGGCCACCGCTGGTGGCCCTCACCCGCGCGCTGCGCCCCGTCGTCGTGAGCATCAACGCCCTTGCCAACACGCTGCTGCGGCTCTTCCGGATCGAGCCCCGGAACGAGGTCGCCGCCGCCTTCACGGACGAGGAACTCGCCCGTATCGTGCAGGATTCCCGGCACGCCGGGCTGCTGTCCGACACCGGCGGCGAGCGCCTGCGGGACGCGCTGGAACTGGGGCAGCGGCCGGTCGGCGATCTGCTCGTCCCCCTGTCGGAGATGGTCACCGTCGATCAGCGGGTGACCCCGGACGAGCTGGAACGGACCGCGGCCCGCGCCGGGTTCTCCCGGCTCCCGGTCACCGGACCGGCCGGTACGGTCCTCGGCTACCTGCACATCAAGGACACCCTCGGCGTCGCCGAGCGCGACCGGCCGTTCCCCCGGGAGGCACTGCGCCCGGTGCCACGCGTACACCGCGACACCCCGCTGGACGACACCCTGACCACGATGCGGGCGGCCGGCACGCAACTGGCCGCGGTCGGCGGCGAACAGGGCGCGGTGCTCGGCTTCGTCACCATGACGGACGTACTGGGGGAGCTGGTGGGCCCGCCCGCCCCGGACCGGGGGAGGGGAACGGCCCGAGGGGCGGGTCGGTGAGCGGGTCAGCGAGCAGAACAGCGAGCGGATCATGGCGGCAGGTGGCGGCAGGTGGCGGCAGAAGGCGGCAAAAGGCGGCCGGCGTCAGCGGCGGTGCGGAGGCGGGGGAGAGGCAGGGCCGGGCCGGGCAGAGGCAGGGCAGTGGCCGCGCGTCAGTCGGACACCGCGGCCGAGGGCGAGGGGCAGGCCGGTTCACGGGCGCCGCCGGGGCGCTCGGCGCTGGTGGCCGTGACGGCGGGCGGGGTGCGGGCGTGGTGCTGCCGGGGCAGGCTCGGCTCCAGCTCGACCAAGACGAGGGCGACGTCGTCGTCCTGGGCGCCGTGGGTGTGCCGGCACATCGTCGACAGCACCGCCTCGATCGCGTCGTTGAGATCGGGCAGCGAGCAGGCCGGCAGCAGGCCGGCCAGGTCGATCATCGTGCCGTCGGGGTCCCGGGCCTCGGCGAGGCCGTCCGTGTAGAGCAGCAGCCGGTCGCCGGGGGACAGTTCCACCTCCTGGACGCGGGGCATCGGATACAGCCCGATGGGCGTGGTCGGTTCGGCCGGGGTGAGCAGGACCGGCGGGCCGGCGGCGGGCAGGTGCAGGGGCGGGTGGTGCCCGCAGTTGACCAGCCGCAGCCGGCCCGGGGATATCTCGGCGATCACGGCGGTGATGAAGTCCTCCGGGCCGAGGTCGTCGATCAGCCGCCGGTCCGCCTCCTCGACCACCTCGGCGAGGTTGCTGCGGGTGTAGGCGCAGTCGCGGAAGTGCCCTATGGCCGCCGCGGACAGGCGGACCGCCTCCAGGCCCTTGCCGCGGACGTCGCCGATCAGCACCCGCAGGCCGCTCGGGGTGTCGGCGAAGGCGTACAGGTCGCCGCCGATGACGGCGCGCGGCGCGGCGGAGCGGTAGCGGGCGCACACCGAGGCGCCGCTGACCCGGAAGGAGGTGGGCCGCAGGATCGCGCGCTGCGCGGCGGCCGCGACCCCGGCGAGCTGGCTGTCCAGCGCGGCCTGCCGGTCGGAGGCCCAGGTCGCGTAGGCCGCGGCGGCGGCGAGCACGGTCAGGGACAGCAGCTGGCCGGGGCGGCCGACGGTGTGCTCGTGTGCGGCGACGGCCACGCCCAGGAGCAGGGCGGCGAACGAGACCGCGGCCGTGCACGCCCCTTCGAGTCTCGTGGCGGCGACCAGCGGGCCGATCATCAGCAGCCCGGCCAGGCTGACGTCCGGTCCCAGCGCCAGGTCCCCGGCCGCGACGGCGGCCCCGGCCAGGGCCGTGAACAGCAGCAGGGCGCCCTGTCGGACTTCGCGCATGTCCTCCCCTTCCCCCACGGCCGAGGCGGGCCCGCCTCGGCCGGCCGGCGCCATCACGCATCGTGGTTACTGTACGTATTCATTTGCGAAGTGATCGCCCAGGCTCCCGTCGGCCCGGTGGCCCCGGCGGATCGACACCCGAAGCGGCCTGTACACGGTTCTACCCACCTGCTGGCCAGGGAGAACCTACGGATCTGTCATATGGTCGGATCGCTGTCGAACTGCAGGTGACCGGCCGTCCGCACCATGGAAGACCGGCAATCTCCGCTACGGAGAGTAACGAAATCGCGGTGTGTGAGAGTTCCCACCGCGGGCCTCGACGGCGCTCCGGCGGGGGCGGGAAGGAGGGTCGGTGGGAACACCGGTTCGCCCCGAGCCGTACTCATCAGGGATGATGTCCTAGGAGCCGCTGCCTGGCCGGTGCCGGTCCGTTAGCTGACTCCCCACCCGCCCGAGCAGTGAATCCGCAGGTGAGAGAGCCAGTATGAAGTTTCTGAACGATGCCAAGCCGCCGTACGACCTGACGTACGACGATGTGTTCATGGTGCCCGGCCGCTCCGCGGTCGGCTCCCGCCAGGGCGTGGACCTGGCCTCGCCGGACGGCACCGGCACGACCATCCCGCTGGTGGTCGCCAACATGACCGCCATCGCCGGCCGCCGGATGGCCGAGACCGTGGCCCGCCGCGGCGGCCTGGTGGTCATCCCGCAGGACATCCCGATCGAGGTCGTCACCGACGTCGTCGGCTGGGTCAAGCGCCGTCACCTGGTCCTGGACACGCCGATCGTGCTGTCCCCGGTCTCCACCGTCGCGGACGCCCTGGCGCTGCTGCCCAAGCGGGCGCACGGCGCCGGGATCGTCGTCGAGGGCGGCCGCCCGGTCGGCATCGTCACCGAGCACGACCTGACCGGCGTGGACCGCTTCACGCAGGTCGCCGAGGTCATGTCCAAGGACCTGCTGGTCCTGGACGCGGACATCGACCCGCGCGAGGCGTTCAACCGGCTCGACGCCGCCAACCGCAAGCTGGCCCCGGCGGTCGACGCGGACGGCATGCTGGCGGGCATCCTGACCCGCAAGGGCGCCCTTCGCGCGACCCTCTACAAGCCCGCCACGGACGCCGACGGCAAGCTGCGCATCGCCGCCGCCGTGGGCATCAACGGCGACGTGGCCGGCAAGGCCAAGGCCCTGCTGGCGGCCGGCGTGGACACCCTCGTCGTGGACACCGCGCACGGCCACCAGGAGTCGATGATCAGCGCGGTCAAGGCCGTACGGGCGCTGGACCCGCAGGTGCCGATCGTGGCCGGCAACATCGTCGCCGCCGACGGCGTGCGCGACCTCATCGAGGCCGGCGCGGACATCATCAAGGTCGGCGTGGGCCCGGGTGCCATGTGCACCACCCGCATGATGACCGGCGTGGGCCGCCCGCAGTTCTCCGCCGTCCTGGAGTGCGCCGCCGAGGCGAAGAAGTACGGCAAGCACGTCTGGGCGGACGGCGGCGTGCGCCACCCGCGCGATGTGGCGATGGCGCTGGCCGCCGGCGCCTCCAACGTCATGATCGGCTCCTGGTTCGCCGGTACGTACGAGTCGCCCGGCGACCTCCAGCACACCGCCGACGGCCGTCCGTACAAGGAGAGCTTCGGCATGGCCTCGGCGCGTGCGGTCCGCAACCGTACGAGTGAGGAATCGGCGTACGACCGGGCGCGCAAGGCCCTCTTCGAGGAGGGCATCTCCACCTCGAAGATGTTCATCGACCCGGCCCGCCCCGGCGTCGAGGACCTGATCGACTCGATCATCGCGGGCGTCCGCAGCTCCTGCACGTACGCGGGCGCGGCCTCCCTGGAGGAGTTCGCGGAGAAGGCCGTCGTCGGCGTGCAGAGCGCCGCGGGCTACGCGGAGGGCAAGCCGCTGCACGCCAGCTGGAGCTGATCCCCCACCGCCCCGGACCTGGGGGAAGCACGGCCGTCCGGCCCCGCACCGATCGTCTCGGTGCGGGGCCGGACGCGTTTGTGCGGCGGGTTGTGCGGGAACGTCCACCCGATGAGATTTGTCGTTTGTGTGCAACGAACGACCGCTCGCGGACCAGGTGCGCAACAAATGTTCACGGTTGCGCAAGGAACCTGCATTACGGCAGCTCATAACCGCCCCGTACAGTCATGCGCTGTACGTGGAGTGGCGGGGACCGCCTGCTCGGCGGTTCCCCCTTCCTTGTCGCGGGTTGTTTCGTCGTACCCGCGCACGGGGACCGCTGTCGGTCGTCCGCCACCATGACCGGCAGCGATGAAGGAGCCACCCCTGTGTTGGAGCACGGCGCAGCCCCGCCCGCGGCGGGCAGCGACCCCCGGCCACCCTCTCCCCCCGGGGGCCTCGGTGCCCGGCTGATGCGGCGCAAGCCCGTCGAACGGCTGGTGGCCGAGGGCGGCCAGGGGGAGGGCGGCACCCTCCGCCGTTCGATGGGCATGTGGCAGCTGACCATGATCAGCATCGGTGCCACGCTGGGCACCGGCATCTTCGTCGTCCTCGGCGACGCGGTGCCCAAGGCCGGCCCCGCCGTGATCCTCTCGTTCGTCATCGCCGGTGTCACCGCCCTGTTCTCCGCGCTGTCCTACGCGGAGCTGGCCGGCTCCATCCCGGTCTCCGGCTCGTCGTACTCCTACGCCTACGCCACGCTCGGCGAGCTGGTCGCCTGGGTCTGCGGCTGGTGCCTGATCCTGGAGTACGGCGTCTCGGTCGCGGCCGTCGCGGTCGGCTGGGGCCAGTACCTCAACGAGCTGCTGTCCGGCACCATCGGCGTCACCCTCCCCGACGCGCTGTCCGCGCCGCCCGGCGACGGCGGGGTCTTCAACCTCCCGGCGCTGATCGTCGTCATGCTGGCCATGGTCTTCCTGCTGGGCGGCGCCAAGGAGAGCGCCCGCGCCAACGCGATCATGGTGGGCGTCAAGATCGTCGCGCTGCTGCTGTTCTGCGGTGTCGCCGCCCAGGGCATCAGCTCCGGCAACTACGCCAACTTCATGCCGCTGGGCATCGCCGGCGTCAGCGGCGCCGGGGCCACGCTCTTCTTCTCGTACATCGGCTTCGACGCCGCCTCCACCGCGGGCGAGGAGGCCAAGGACCCGCAGCGGGACCTGCCGCGCGCGATCATGCTCTCTCTGATCATCGTCACCGCGCTGTACTGCCTGGTCGCCGCCGTGGCCGTGGGCGCCCGCCCCTGGAAGAACTTCGAGGGCTCGGAGGCCGCGCTCGCCGGCATCCTGAAGGAGGTCACCGGGCAGGGCTTCTGGTCCGTGCTGCTGGCCGCCGGCGCCGTCATCGCCATCGCCAGCGTCGTCCTGACGGTCCTCTACGGCCAGACCCGCATCCTGTTCGCGATGTCCCGCGACGGCCTGGTGCCGAAGGTGTTCTCCAAGGTCCACCCGAAGTCCGGCGCGCCGCGCACCAACACCGTGCTCGTCTCGCTGTTCTGCGGCATCCTGGCCGCCGCCATCCCGCTGGGCCAGCTCGCCGACGCCACCAGCATCGGCACGCTCTTCGCCTTCGCGCTGGTCAACATCGCGGTGATCGTGCTGCGCTTCACCAAGCCGGACATGCCGCGCTCCTTCCGCACGCCGCTGGCGCCGGTCTTCCCCGCGATCGGCTTCCTGCTGTGCCTGTACATGATGAGCAGCCTCGGCCCGGTCACCTGGGTGGTCTTCGGTGTCTGGATGGTCGTCGGGCTCGTGGTCTACTTCGTCTACGGCATGCGCCGTTCCCGATTGGCCACCGCAGAGAAGTGATCCACCCGCAGTGCGACAGATGAACGAACTCGACCAGCGCATCGTCCACGCCCTGGCGGAGGACGCCCGCCGCTCCTACGCCGACATCGGGGCGGAGGTCGGACTCTCCGCCCCGGCGGTCAAACGCCGGGTGGACCGGCTGCGGGCCGAGGGCGCCATCACCGGGTTCACCGTCCGGGTGGACCCGGCGGCGCTGGGCTGGGAGACCGAGGGGTTCATCGAGCTGTTCTGCCGCCGCAACACCTCGCCGGACGCCATCCACCGGGGTCTGGCGCGCTACCCGGAAGTGGCGTCCGCCTCCACCGTCACCGGTGAGGCGGACGCCATCGTCCAGGTCTTCGCCTCCGACATGCGTCACTTCGAACGGGTACTGGAACGCATCGCGGGCGAGCCGTTCGTGGAACGCACCAAGTCGGTCCTGGTCCTCTCACCGCTGCTGCGCCGGTTCAGCTCGGGGTCGCCGGGGTGAGGGAGCACCGGCTCCCGGAACCGGCGAACCGGCGCCGGCCGTCCGGGCCCCGGGCCCCGGGTCCGGGCTCCCCTGTCCGGGCCGGTGGACCGCAGTGCCCGATCATGGCGGCATGACGCCGGCAGCCCGCGTTCCCCGACCGGTGGCACCCGGGCGGCGCCCCGATGCCCGCCCTCGACGAGACGCCCGGCGGCTGATCCCGTACGGCCCCGGCACGCGGCCCCCTCAGCCCCGGCCGCTCCACCACGCCAGCACCCCGCCCAGGACGAGCAGGGCGCAGATGCCCAGGTTGACGAGCTTGTAGGAGAGGAAGACCGCGGCGAATTCGCGGATGGTGGCGCTCGGCCAGAAGTAGGCGGCCGTGGGGGCGCCGACGACCTGGCCGTTGATGCCGGCGCGGCGGGCCAGGATCGCGGCGCGCAGGACGTGGTAGTTGTTCGTGACGATCACACAGCGGTGGTCCGGCACCGTACGGTCCATGATCTCCTTGCTGTACGCCAGGTTCTCCTCCGTCGTGCGGGACTGCTCCTCGCACAGGACGCGGTCCGCGGGGAAGCCGCGCTCGGTCAGGTAGGCCGCCATCGCCCGGGACTCCGGGAGCTGTTCGTCCGGGCCCTGGCCGCCGGAGGCGAGCAGCAGCGGCGGGTTGCCGCGGCGCGCCTGGCGCTCGTACACCGCGCGGGCCCGCTCCAGCCGGTTGGCCAGCAGCGGCGGTACGCGCGTGCCGCCGATCAGCCCGGAGCCCAGCACCACCACGAAGTCCGCGTTGCGGCGCACCCGCAGCCGCCCGTAGAGGAACGCGTAGCCGACGAAGCACAGGAAGAGGAAGGAGATGTAGCCGAGGACCAGCAGGGTCGTGGCGGAGATCACGATCAAAGTGCGCGACCCGGTGCCGGCGGCGGTGATCAGCAGGGCGGTCACCGCGAAGATCCCCAGCCCGGCCAGCAGCGAGAGCAGGTTCGCCAGGCTGCGGCCTTCCTTGCGGACCATCTTCACGCCGTTGAGGATCAGGAAGACGCCGAGGACGAGGACGCCGACCGTGGGCAGCAGGAGGACGAGCACGGCGGCCGCCAATGCCACCGCCGTAGGTGTCCGGTGCAGTTGCATGAGCAGGACCGGGACGAGGAAGACGACGGTCAGCCCCAGGTGGACGGCGTTGCTGAAGCGGCGCCGGTCGCGCAGCACACCGACGAGGAACAGGACGAAGAAGAGGGCCGGCAGGGCGTACGCGAGCATGGTCACATCGTAGGCGGGACGATCATGTGACCGGCGTCGCCCGCCGCGGGCAGCGACCGGTGTGCCCGCGGCGGGACGCGGTCAGCTCTCCGGCGCCGCCCACGGCACGACGGTGAAGTCCCCGCGCTCCACCGTCTCGAACGGCGCCGAACTGACGCACTTGGGCAGGTCCTTGGTGACCGTCGGGTCGTTGGTGGACGCCCAGCTGTAGCCGAGCCGGTCCGCCCGGCCCGGTCCCAGGTCGTGCACGCTGAAGCCGACCCGCTTGCCCTTGAGGTTCGCGACATCGGTCGCGGTGACGATGCCGCTGGCCACCGCGACCTTGCCACCCGTCACCAGGCAGTCGATACGGCCCTTCGCCCAGCCGCTCCTCGTCTTGCCGACGTGCCGGAACGCGAAGGTGCCCCGCGCTTTGTCGGGCGTCTCGTCCTGGCGGAAGCGCGCGTCGAAGGAGAAGCGGACGTCGTCGCCGTCGGTCCGGCGGAGCTTGGCGGACCCGGACAGCCGCGCGTCGTCGGGCTGGTGGCGGGCGCTCTGCGCGGCGGCGGCGCGCGGCGCCGGGTGTGCCGCGTCGGGCGGGGGTACGGCGAGCGCGGAGCCGCCCGCCCCCGCGGCCAGCAGGACCGCGGCCGAGACGGCGGCGAGCCGGACGTATCTGCGGGCGGTGGTACGGGTGGTACCGGTGGTTCGACTGGTGTGGGTGGTGCGGGTGCTGTGACGGCGGTCCGAACGGTTCATGACGGATCTCCCCCCGACGGGATCGTGAGCGTTCACCCGGACTCTCCGGACGCCTCGTACGATGCCGTCCGGCCGGGTGCGCCACATCGGGCCCGGGAGCGATCCCCGTTCCGCCGCGCGGAGGAACCGCCCTGCGCCCGGAGGCGTACCGGGGACGGGCGCCGCCCGCCCCGCGGCACGGCCAACGCCAGGCGCAACGAATCGCCGTATCAGCCGTACAACACGCAACGAAACAGCCATCGGCACGCAATGGTGACGCCTTGTACGGGCGGTTCGGCGGACCGTACCGTCTAGGCGTCCCGCCGATCGCCGGGCCACGGCCGCACCGCCACGGTGCCGGGCCGGCCGACGGTCGTCCGCACGTGTCCTCCGAGGGGTCCCATGTCGTCGCTGCGCACCGCCCTGCTCCAAAGTTCGGGACGGCCCGGCGACGTCGCGCACAACCTGCGGGCCATCGAGGACGCGGCGCGCGAGGCGGCGGCGGGCGGCGCGGGGCTGCTGGTCTGCCCGGAGCTGTTCCTGACCGGCTACGCTATTGGTGAGGACCTGCACAGGCTGGCCGAGCCCGCCGACGGCCCGGCCGCCCGGACCGTGGCCCGAATAGCCGCCGAGCACGGCATCGCGGTGGTCTACGGCTACCCGGAGCGCGACGGCGCGACGGTCCACAACTCGGCTCAGCTGATCGGACCCGAAGGGCAGCCGTCGGCCAACTACCGCAAGACCCACCTCTTCGGCTGCTTCGAGCGCGAGTGGTTCACGCCGGGCGACGAGCCGGTCGTCCAGGCCGAGCTGGGCGGCCTGCGGATCGGCCTGATGATCTGCTACGACGTGGAGTTCCCGGAGAACGTCCGCGCCCACGCGCTGGCCGGCACCGACCTGCTGCTGGTGCCCACCGCCCAGCTGCACCCCTTCCAGTTCGTCGCCGAGTCGCTGATTCCGGTCCGGGCCTTCGAGAGCCAGCTCTACATCGCCTACGTCAACCGGACCGGCCCGGAAGGCGAGTTCGAGTTCGTCGGCCTGAGCTGCCTGGCCGGGCCGGACGGCACCGTGCGCGCCCGCGCAGGGCGCGGCGAGGAGCTGGTCCTCGCCGAGGTGGACGCCGGTCTCCTCAAGCGGTCGCGGGAGGACAATCCGTACCTCGCCGACCGGCGCCCCGGCCTCTACGGCTCGCTGACCTGCTGACCTGACACCCGCCGGCCCGCATCCGGCCCGAAGCCCCCACAGCGGCGCCACCACGCCGCCCGCACGCCTGCCCGCGCGCCCGCGCGCGTCCACCCCCCTCAGTACCGCCTGCAAGGAGCCCGTACCGATGACTGTGCCCACCGCCGCCCAGCACGCGGACGCCCAGCCGCCCATCACCATGTTCGGGCCGGACTTCCCGTACGCGTACGACGACTTCCTCGCCCACCCGGCGGGCCTCGGCCAGGTCCCCGCGACCGAGCACGGCAAGGAGGTCGCCGTCATCGGCGGCGGCCTGTCCGGCATCATCACGGCCTACGAGCTGATGAAGATGGGCCTCAGGCCCGTCGTCTACGAGGCCGACCAGATAGGCGGCCGACTGCGTACGGTCGGCTTCGAGGGCTGCGACCCCGGGCTGACCGCCGAGATGGGCGCGATGCGCTTCCCGCCGTCCTCCACGGCGCTCCAGCACTACATCGACCTCGTCGGCCTGAAGACGAAGCCGTTCCCCAACCCGCTCGCGCCCGACACCCCGTCGACCGTCGTCGACCTCAAGGGCGAGACGCACTACGCGCGCACCGTCGAGGACCTGCCCGAGGTCTACCACCAGGTCATGGACGCCTGGAACGCCTGCCTGGAGGAGGGCGCGGACTTCTCCGACATGAACCGCGCCATCCGTGAGCGCGATGTGCCGCGCATCCGGGAGATCTGGTCGCGCCTGGTCGAGAAGCTCGACAACCAGACCTTCTACGGGTACCTCTGCGACTCCACCGCCTTCAAGTCCTTCCGGCACCGCGAGATCTTCGGCCAGGTCGGCTTCGGCACCGGCGGCTGGGACACCGACTTCCCCAACTCCATCCTGGAGATCCTGCGCGTCGTCTACACCGAGGCCGACGACCACCACCGCGGCATCGTCGGCGGCAGCCAGCAGTTGCCGCTGCGCCTGTGGGAGCGCGAGCCGGAGAAGCTCGTCCACTGGGCGCCGGGCACCTCGCTGTCCTCCCTGCACGACGGCACGCCGCGCCCGGCGGTCACCCGGCTGCACCGTACGGCCGGCAACCGCATCACCGTCACCGACGCCGACGGCGACATCCGTACGTACGAGGCGGCCGTGTTCACCGCGCAGTCCTGGATGCTGCTGTCGAAGATCGCCTGCGACGACGAGCTGTTCCCCATCGACCACTGGACGGCGATGGAGCGCACCCACTACATGGAGTCCTCCAAGCTCTTCGTCCCGGTCGACCGGCCGTTCTGGCTGGACAAGGACGAGGAGACCGGCCGGGACGTGATGAGCATGACGCTCACCGACCGGATGACCCGCGGCACCTACCTGCTCGACGACGGCCCCGACAAGCCGGCCGTCATCTGCCTCTCCTACACCTGGTGCGACGACAGCCTCAAGTGGCTGCCGCTGAACGCCAACGACCGCATGGAGGTCATGCTCAAGTCGCTCTCGGAGATCTACCCGAAGGTCGACATCAGGAAGCACATCATCGGCAACCCGGTGACCATCTCCTGGGAGAACGAGCCCTACTTCATGGGCGCGTTCAAGGCCAACCTGCCCGGCCACTACCGCTACCAGCGGCGGCTGTTCACCCACTTCATGCAGGACCGGCTGCCCGAGGACAAGCGCGGCCTCTTCCTCGCGGGCGACGACATCTCCTGGACGGCCGGCTGGGCCGAGGGCGCCGTGCAGACCGCGCTCAACGCGGTGTGGGGCGTGATGACCCACTTCGGCGGCAGCACGGACGCGGCCAACCCGGGCCCCGGCGACGTGTACGACGAGATCGCGCCGGTGGAGCTGCCGGAGGACTGACGAGAACGGGTCCCGTACGGCATCACTGCATCCCGGCAGCCCGGCATCACGGCATGTGGTACGGGACCCGTCGGCGGGCGGTATGGGGCTCGTCGGCAGCTCCGCATGGGACCTGCCGGCACGTGGGTACGGGACCCGTCCGCAGCTCCGTGCGGGACTCGCCGACACGTAGTACGGGACCCGCCGGCAGCTCCGTATGGGACCCGCCGGCACGTGGTACGGGGGCCGTCGGCAGCCTCGTACGGGAGCCGCCCACCCCTCAGCCCAGCGGCGTCAGCAGGCAGCGGCCGACCAGGCCCACGCCCGAGTCGAGCCGTTCGGTGAACTCCGCGGCCGTCTCGGGCAGGCCGCGCAGGCTCCACAGCACCCGGGCCGCCGCCCAGGCGCCGTCCCGGGCCATCTCCAGGCTCCAGGAACCGGCCAGGTGGGTGAGCGGGTCGGCGACGTCCAGCAGGTCGGGGCCGGGCATCAGGCTCTCCCGGATGCGCTCCTCCAGCCCTGTCAGGAGATCGCCGACGCGGTCGAAGTCGGCGGCCAGCGCGCCCGGTTCGCACCCCAGTACGTGGCAGGTGTCCACCACGGCCAGCGCCAGGTCGTGCCCGATGTGCGCGTTGATCCCGGCCAGCGCGAACTGGAGGGGCCGTACGCCCGGGTGGCGGCGCATCTGGAACAGCGGGCGCCAGCAGGCCGGGACGGTCAGACCGGCGCCGGCCGCGTCCACCGCGGCGAGGTAGCGCCGGGCGAACACCGCGTCCAACTCGCCCGCCGTAGCGGAATCCTGGAAGCCGCCCGTGCCGAGGCACCGGGCGATCTCCTCCGTGACGGAGAGGTAGACCCGGTTGAACACCGCGATGCCGTCGGCGGGCGGCAGCGTCGCCTCCACCACGCGCATCCGCGCCAGGACCGCGGCCACCGGGGCCGGTGGCGTGGGGGCAGGTGGCGCGGGGAACCGCTCGGCGGCCGGGTCCGGCCGGGCCGCGTCCGTGCGCACCGCCGGGCCGCCCGGGTCCTGGTGAGTCGTCGTCATGCGCACAGCGTGACAGCCGGGCACACACGGCAGAGGCGGCCCGGCGGCGGATGACCGGATCGGGGTAACCGGCGGCGCGCCCCCTTGTCCGCGCGCCGCCCGTCCGCTGATCACTGTTCAACCAAAACCCCACCGCGAGTCGTCCGAAGTGATTATTTTCAGCCTTCGAGTGGCGGCCCGATCCTGCCGAAGGGCCGCCGTGTCCCCGGAGGTTGAAGGATGTCCCGAAGACTCGCCGCAGCCCTGTCCGCCTCGGCCATGACCGTCACCGCGCTGGCGGCGGCCGCCGCTCCGGCCCAGGCCGTCCCCGCCGACAAGGCCAAGGTGCTGGCCGGCTGGACGCAGACCGACGCCGGCAGCTACGGCAACTGGCTCGCGGCCCGCGGCAACCAGGCGAAGTGGGCCGCGTACGGCTTCGACTGGAGCACGGACTACTGCTCCAAGTCGCCCGACAACCCCTTCGGCTTCCCCTTCGAGACGTCCTGCGCCCGCCACGACTTCGGCTACCGCAACTACAAGAAGGCCGGCACTTTCCCGGCGAACAAGCCGCGCCTGGACAGCGCGCTCCACGAAGACCTCAAGCGGGTCTGCGCCAAGTACAGCGGCGCCAAGAAGACCTCGTGCAACGCGCTCGCGTGGACCTACTACGAGGCGGTTAAGAAGCTCGGCTGAGCCGGGGCCCGGGGTGGCCGTCCCTGGTTCCAGGGCGCGCCACCCCTTGGCCGTGCGACGCGTGCGACGCGTGCGACGCGTGCGACGCGTGCGACGCGTGCGACGCGTGCGACGTGTGTGACGCGTACGTGCGACGTGTACGACGCGCCATATGCGAACGAACGTGCGAATCATGCCCGCCGTATGACCGCCGACCGTTCTTTCACCCGCCCAGGGCAGCCATGGGCCCGGCCGGCTCGGTTTGCCCCCGTCGAAGTGTTGAACTACTAATCACTTCGGCCCTGTGACGTGCGGGGCGTCGAACAGCTGGAGAGTGATCATGGCGGGCTTCGGGTGGAAGCTGCATGGCGACGGTAAACACCTGAGGCCGGGAGAGGTGGTGAAGCCGGACGAGCGGCTGAACTGGGGGCGGACGATCGGCCTCGGCGCCCAGCACGTCGTCTCGATGATCGGCGCCTGCTTCGTGGCTCCGGTGCTCATGGGCCTGGACCCGAACCTCGCCCTCATGGCCTCCGGTGTCGCCACGATCCTCTTCCTGCTGCTGACGCGCGGGCGCATCCCCAGCTACCTGGGCTCTTCACTGTCCTTCGTGGGCGTGTCGGCGGTCATCGCCGGCCAAGGCGGCGACGCCGGCACCCTGACCGGCGCACTGCTCGTGGTCGGAGCCGCGCTGGCGGTCTGCGGCCTCATCATCCAGGCCCTCGGCGCCAAGGTGATCCACGCGGTGCTGCCGCCGGTGGTCACCGGCGCCGTGGTCATGCTGATCGGCTTCAACCTCGCTCCGGTGGCGGCGGGCACCTACTGGCCGCAGGACCAGTGGAGCGCTCTCGCGACCATGCTGTTCACCGGGCTGGCCCTCGTGGTGCTGCGGGGATTCTGGTCGCGGATCGCGATTTTCCTCGGTCTGGTCTTCGGCTACGTACTCTCCTGGGTCCTGGACCGGACGACAGGGAAGATCCATTCGGCGAACGGGGCCGGCCAGGTCGTCGACCACTGGCGCATCGACTTCTCCGGCGTCGCCAAAGCGGACTGGATCGGCCTGCCCAACCTGCACGCCCCCACCTTTTCCGCGTCGGCCATTCTGGTCGCCCTGCCCGTATTGGTCGCGCTGGTCGCCGAGAACGCCGGGCACGTGAAGGCGGTCGGCGAAATGACCGGCGACACCCTGGACGACAAACTGGGCACGGCCATCGTCGCGGACGGCACCGCCACCATGCTGTCGACCGCGGTCGGCGGACCGGCCACCACCACGTACGCGGAGAACATCGGCGTGATGGCCGCGACCCGCGTCTACTCCACCGCCGCCTACTGGGCGGCGGCCGGTTTCGCGCTGCTCTTCGGCCTGTGCCCGAAATTCGGCGCGGTGGTGGCCGCGATCCCCGGCGGCGTCCTCGGCGGCATCACCGTCATCCTCTACGGCATGATCGGCCTGCTCGGCGCGCAGATCTGGGTACGCAACAAGGTCGACTTCGCCCAGCCCCTCAACCTGGTGCCGACCGCCGCCGGCGTCATCGTCGGCATCGGCGGGGTATCGCTCAAATTCACCGACCACTTCGAACTGAGCGGCATCGCGCTGGGCACATTGATCGTGCTCACGGGTTACCACGTACTGCGCTGGCTTTCGCAGGCGTCGAAGCGGCGGGAAGGGCAGCTGCTGGACGGTGGTACGAGTGATTACGACCGTCCGGGCGGGGGCGGGGCCTCGGAGTGAAGGCCTGATGGATCGCTGCCGGGTAACCTGACGGGCCGCTGGGGTAAGCGGCCCTGGAGCGGGCTAAGGCCGGTCCTGTAAACGATCGAAGGCGTGCTCGACGCGGGCGCGGATCCTGCGGTGGGAAGTGTTGTGTTCTTCCTTCCAGGCGGCCGGTCGTTCTGCCCGCCTTCGCGGCGGTGTGGGACGGCAGTCCGGTCCCCGGTAGCCGCCGTCGGCGATCACTGTGGCGATCACTGTGGTGCGGCCGACGGCGTTCTTGGCTCCGGGCAGAGCCCATGCCCTGCAGTCGTTGCGGTTGCCGGGCAGTGGCCGGCCGACCACGACGACGAGTAGCGCGAGCGCGGTGTCCGCGCGGAACCGAGCGCAACGAGGGGGCCGAGGTGGTGAACGATGCGGCCGGCCGCGGACTTGGAGACGCCGAAGAGCGGGGCGAGCCGGTGCAGTGTCGAGTTTGTGCGCCAGTACGCTGCGGCCAGCAGCACGTGGTCCTCCAGCGGCAGGCACCGCGGTCGGCCCCGGCGGGCCGCATCCGCGCCTTCGCGCCGCAGCATCGTCACCAGCTCGCCGAAACAGCGCGGGCGCAGCCCGGTGGACGGGGCTGTCCAGGACGGCTGCGACGCCGCGGTCACACCGGTTACGGTGAGGTCCTCACACGGTTCCCGCAGATGCTGACGTGGTGATCACTTGCTGGACAGGTGAAGATCCCCGGACCAGGTTTCGCACCGGACGCGGCCTGAGCCAAAGGTGATCTCCAGCGCGAGCCGCCCGGTGTCCGGGTCTCCTTCTTCGCTGACCGCCAGTACCGTCTCGCCGAGATGGTCCGCGAACGGGGTCCCGCTGCTGATCGGCGCCACCTCGATGTGTCCCCACTCCGCCATGTCGTACCCCTCGGAGGGGGCCGACACCTCCACGGTCAGGCACCAGTCCGCACCGGTAGTGACGTGCGTGGCGACCTTCTCGCTGTCGATCAGCCACACGTCCAACGGGCCGGACGGAGCCTCCGCGCCGTACCGGTGCCACGAAGCGACCACCTGCTCAAGACGCCGCCCGACCAGGTACTCAGGACGCTCTCCGGCCCCGTGCAAGGGGCACTCGCCCAACCTCTCCGACTCCACCCGGCGACCGTACCGTGAGGCAAACCCCCAGTTCACACCCTTATGCGGGACAAGCTTTACTCGCCGAAAGCAGGTCGCCTCCGACGGTGACGGCCTTCTCCGCCTACCCGGGAATCATCGTGTGGCCTCGCTTCCGGTGGGCGTCGGCCGGATGACCGTGGTCGGGATGCCGGCCGATGAGAACCCCGCAGTCCACGGCTTTGGACCGGTCGCCGGATTTCTCGGCGTCTGGGGCAAGGCCGTTCGTGGCCCGCGGACCGCGCTGCGGCAGGCGCCGCCCGCCCCGGCCCCCGCAGCACTCGAAGCTCCCGCTTACGATGGCTGGGTTCACTTCTTGAACGATCAACAGCAACAGCGTCGGGTGGCGCCCGCCGCGCCGCCGCCCGCCACAGAACCAGGAGCAGCACCCCGTGAGCGTCGAAGCCCTTGAGGCCGCCCCGGCCGTCCCGTATGGACAGCTGGTTCCCGTTACCGTGCACTTCGACGATCTCGACGCGCTCGGGATGCTGCACAACTCCCGGTATCCGCTGCTCGTCGAGCGGGCCTGGGCCGAGTTCTGGCACGGTCGTGGGTTCGGGTTCGACGGGGACTGGGCCGCGGCCGGGGACATGTGCAACGTGATCAAGGAGATGAAGGTCTCGTACGAGCAGCCGGTCACGCGGCCCGGGTACTACGCCGCCCACCTGTGGGTCGAGCGGCTGGGGCGGACCGGGCTGACGTACGGCTTCCGGCTCTGCTCGGCCGACGGGGAGCAGACCTACGCGCGCGGCCACCGTGTGCTGGTGCGCGTCGACCCGCAGGCGCTGCGGCCCACGCCCTGGTCGGAGCGCGCCCGCGAGATAGCCGCGGAGCTGCTGCATCCGGAGGCGCAGGCCGCCTGAGTCGTCGGGTTCACCGGTCCAGGTTGCCGGTCGGTACGGCTTCGGGAGCCCTAGCGTCCCGGCCCGGCGCCCGTAGTACCCCGGCGCCCAGGACCAGTCCGCAGGCCAGCGCCGTGACCAGGACGAACGAGCCGGTCAGTGAGGTGGCCTGGGCGATCGAACCGATGGCGGACGGGGCGATCAGGCTGGAGGTGTACGTGACGGTGGCGACGCCCGCGATGGCCTGGCTGGGCGCCGGGCCGCTGCGTCCCGCCGCGGCGAACGCCAGCGGCACCACGACCGCGATGCCCAGTCCGATCAGCCCGAACCCGGCCACCGCCATCGCCGGGTGCCGGGCCAGCACGATCAGCAGGCCGCCCGCCGTCGCCAGCGCGCCACTGGCCCGTACGGTGCGGACCGGCCCGAACCGGGCGACCACCGCGTCCCCCGCCAGCCGGGCCACGGCCATGGTGCAGGTCATGGCGGTGGTCGAGGCCGCCGCCAGGCCCGCGTCGGTGCCGAGCACGTCGCGCAGGTAGACCGCCGACCAGTCCAGGCTGGCGCCCTCCGCGAACACCGCGCAGAACCCGACCGCGCCGATGATCAGCGCGGACTTCGGGGGCAGCGCGAAGCGCGGCGGCGGGTGCTCGTCGGCGGCGCGCCGCAGGTCCAGCACGCCCCGGCAGGCCAGGGCGCCCAGCGTGGTGGAGACCAGCGCGGCGACGGCCAGGTGCAGCCGCGCGTCGGTGGCGGCGTGCGCGGCGGCCGTACCGGCCGCCGAGCCGAGCAGGGCGCCCACGCTCCACATGCCGTGCAGCCCCGACATGATCGGTTTGCCGAGCCGGTTCTCGGTCTCCACCCCCAGCGCGTTCATCGCCACGTCCGCTGTGCCCGAGGTCGCGCCGTACACCAGCAGGGCGCCGCACAGGCCGTACAGGTTGGGGGAGAGGGCGGGCAGGGCGAGGGAGAGCGTCCAGAGGGCGAGCAGGAGACGCAGGGCGGTGCGGGCGCCCAGGCGATGGCTGATCCGGCCGGCCAGGGGCATGGCGAGGAACGCGCCGATCGCCGGGAAGGCGAGGGCCAGTCCCAGCTGGCCGGCGCTGATCCGGGCGTGGTCCTGGATCCAGGGGACGCGGGTGGCGAAGCTGCCGGCCACCGAGCCGTGTACGAGGAAGACCGCGGCCACGGACCAGCGGGCGCGGCGGAGCCGGGCCGGGGTGAAGCGCCGGCCGGAGGCCGGTTCGGGGGGTGGGGCGGCCGCGGGAGCCGCGTCGGGAACGCCGGTGCCATCCATGCGCGTTAAATTATCAGGAACCCTGCCTGATAAAAAGAAGATTCCTCCGGTCCGTGCGCACCGCACCGCACCGCAGTGCTGCCCGCCCGGAGGGGTCTGGAAGGATCCGGTCATGGACGAGACGCGCGGAACCGCCCCCGGCCGCCCCGCCGCACCGGCCGCCGTACGTGCCACCGCACCGGTCACCGAACCGGCTACCGCGCCGGACACCGGACCGGCTACCGCGCCGGACACCGAACCGGTCACCGCGCCGGCCGCTGTACGCGCCGCCGCGTCGGGCCCTGCGTCGGCCTCCGTACGCGCCACCGCATCGGGCCCCGCGCCGGCCTCCGTACGCGCCACCGCACCCGCCCCCGCACGCGCCACCCCGCGCACCGCCTCACCCAGCACCGCACGGGCGATCAACGACCGTCTGGCCCTCCAACTCCTGCACACCGAAGGCCCGTTGACCGCGGGGGAGCTGAAGGCGGGCACCGGGCTGTCCCGGCCGACCGTCGCCGACCTCGTCGAGCGCCTCCAGGCAGCCGGGCTGATCGCGGTGGTCGGCGAGTCCGGCGCGCGGCGGCGCGGGCCCAACGCCCGGCTGTACGGGATCGTCGCCGACCGGGCCCACCTGGCCGCGGTGGACCTGCGTACGGACAGTGCCACGGTCGCGGTCGCCGACCTGCTCGGCCGGGTGCAGGCCGAGACCGCCGTCCCGGCCGGCCCGGACACCGACCCCGAGCAGGCGGCGGCGAACGGCGTCGCCGCCCTGGAGAAACTGCTCGCCGCGGCCGGGGCGGCGGCGCCGCACGCCGTCGCCGTCGGCGCGCCCGGCCTGGTCGACCCGGCCACCGGACGGTTCCGCGGCACCGCATGGGTGCCCGCCTGGCACGCCGCGCTCGTCACGGCGCTCGGCGCGTTGTCCGCGGCGCCCGTCCTGCTGGAGAACGAGGTCAACCTCGCCGCCATCGCCGAGCAGCGTGACGGCGCCGCGCGCGACCGCGACACCTTCGTCCTGCTCTGGCTCGGCCACGGCACCGGCGCCGCCGTCGTCCTGGACGGCCGGCTGCGGCGCGGCGCCTCGGGCGGCACCGGCGAGATCGGCTTTCTGCCCGTACCGGGTACGGGCGGACTGCCCACCGCCGCGGGCTGCGACGGCGGCTTCCACTCGCTGGCGGGTTCGGCGGCGGTGTGCGAACTGGCCGCCGAGCACGGGATCGAGGCGGGACGGGGGGCGGAACAGCCCGAACCCGCCGACCCCGGTGCGCCCCCCGCCGAGGCGCTGGTCCGCGCCGCCGTCCGCGCGGGCGGGGCCGGTGCCGCCTTCCTGGACGCGCTGGCCGCCCGGATCGCCCTCGGGGCCGCGGCCGTCTGCGCCGTACTGGACCCCGGCTGTGTCGTCCTCGGCGGCGAGACCGGCCGCGCGGGCGGCGACGCGCTGGCCGAGCGGGTCGCGGATCACCTCGCCCGGATGTCCCCGCTGCACACCGAGGTGCGCGCGGGCACGGTCGGCGGCCGGGCGGTGCTGCGCGGCGCGGTGCTCGCCGCGATGGACGCCGCGCAGGGCGACCTGTGGGGGCCAGCGGCCTGAGCGGGGCGGCGAGCGGAGCGGAAAGCGGGGCCGGTGTCCGGCCGCCTACCGTCCCGCGGCCGTCTCCCCGACCTTCCCACCGCGCTCCGCCAGGAAGTCCCCGTACCCCACCGTCCCGTCCGCGTGGTCGAGCGCCAGGTTCCCGCCCCGCCGCAGGGCGCCGAACAGCCTGCCCGGCAGCCAGACCGGTACGAGCAGGCGCCGCCGCCCGCCGGCCCGCAGCGTGTCCCGTACGAGGGCGTGGGCGCTACGGGCCTCCGGGCCGCCCATGTCCGGCACCCGGCCCGCCGGTTCGCCGGTGGCCAGCGCGACCAGCCGGTCGGCGACCTCGCGTACGTCCACCGGCTGGAGCCGGACACCGGCCGGCACCGGGATCACCGGTAGCCGCGCCCCGGCCTTGACCATCCGCAGCACGAGATCGTGGAACTGGGTGGTGCGCAGCACGGTCCAGCCCAGGCCGGAGTCCGCGACCAGCCGTTCCACGTCGCGCTTGGCGCGGTAGTAGCCCAGCGGTACGCGGTCCACGCCGACGATGGAGATGTAGACCAGATGCCGCACCCCGGCCGCCGACGCCGCCTGGATGAGCCGCCCCGCCGCCTCGGTGTCGCCGGTCGGCGACGACGCGCAGTGGATCACTGTGTGCACGCCCGCCAGCGCCGGGGCCAGCCCCGAGCCGTCGCGCAGGTCCACCGCGTACGAGTCGAGCCGGGGCCGCTCGGCGCCGGTGCGGGGGCGGCGGCTGAGGCTGCGGACGTCATGGCCGCCGGCGAGCAGCCGCTCGACCACGGCGCGGCCGAGCGTGCCGGTGCCGCCGGTCACCAGAATCGTCGTCATCGCGATCAGTCCTCGCAGGTAGGGGCGGGCAGGGGCAGGCAGGGGAGGGGCGTCGGGACGGATCCGCGAGGTCCGGCGCCGTGCCGGCCGGGCGAGCCCTCGGGGTCCGGCGCCGTGCCTGCCGGACGGATCCACGAGGCCCGGCACCGTGCCGACCGGACGCCGGACCGGAACGTGACAGACGCACGGCGGGCCGGAGCGTCACAGACGCGCGACGGCCTGTGAGGCACCCCACAGGCCGCCGTTCGCATGGCCGACGATCAGACGTGGCAGACTGAAGCCGTACTGAATTGACATACGCAGCGCACTCCGGGGTCGGTGAAAGTCCGAACCGGCGGTAACAGTCCGCGACCCGGCCGCCTCCAGCGGTCGGTTGAGCAGGTGGAATTCCTGCACCGACGGTTAAAGTCCGGATGGGAGGCAGTGCGCGGCGGGCGAGCAGCGGTACACCGCCGCCGGCGGTCGTCCTCGCGTACACGCGTGGCGGCCCCCTTTCCGGCCTCGGTGTCCCCGTTGTTCCGTTCCCGTTTTCCTGTCCTGCGTGACAGCCCCGGAGTCCGTGCCTTCACAGGCAGGAGGACCCGGTGGCCACCCCAGCACCCGCGCAGACCGCGGCGATGCGCCGAGCCATCCAGCTTGCCGCCCGCGGTCTCGGGCACACCAGCCCCAATCCCGTCGTCGGCTGTGTCGTCCTGGACGCCGCCGGGCACATCGTGGGGGAGGGCTGGCACGAGCGCGCCGGCGGTCCGCACGCCGAGGTCAACGCGCTGCGCGAGGCGGGCGACCGGGCCCGCGGCGGCACCGCCTTCGTCACCCTGGAACCCTGCAACCACACCGGCCGCACCGGCCCGTGCGCGCAGGCCCTCATCGAGGCGGGCATCGCCCGGGTGCACTACGCCGTCCCGGACCCCAACCCCACCGCCACCGGCGGCTCCACCACCCTCGCCGAGGCCGGGATCGAGGTCGAGGGCGGGCTGCTCGCCGACGAGGCCGCGGCCGGCAACGAGGCGTGGCTGACCGCCGTACTGCGCCGCCGACCGTTCGTCCTGTGGAAGTACGCCGCCACCCTCGACGGCCGGATCGCCGCCGCCGACGGCACCAGCCGCTGGATCAGCTCGGCCGAGTCCCGCGCCGACGTGCACCGGCTGCGCGCCCAGGCGGACGCGGTGATCGTCGGCTCCGGCACCGCCCGCGCCGACGACCCGCACCTGGGCGCCCGGCTCGCGGGCCTGACGGACGCCGAGGTCAGCCAGCCGCTGCGGGTCGTGGTCGACACCGGCGCCGCCGTCGTCAAGCCCGGCGCCCGTGTCCTGGACGGCACCGCGCCCACCCTGATCGCGGTCGCCGAGGACGCCGACGCCGCCCACCTCGAAGGACTCGCACCGATCGTCCGCCTGCCGCGCACCGCCGGCGGCACCGGACTGCACATCCCCGCCCTGCTCGACGCCCTGTACGCACGCGACGTGCGGTCCGTGCTCCTGGAAGGCGGCCCGACCCTGGCCGGTTCCTTCTTGGCCGCGCACGCCGTGGACAAGGTCGTCGGCTATCTCGCGCCCGTCCTGCTCGGCGCCGGTCCCGCCGCCCTCGGCGACGCCGGAATCGGCACGATCGACCAGGCGTTGCGCCTCGATGTGACCGCCACCGACCGGCTCGGCCCCGACCTGCGGATCACCGCCGTCCCGGCCCGCCACGCCCTGAACGAGGAGAACTGACGTGTTCACCGGAATCGTCGAAGAACTGGGTGAGGTCGCCGCCGTCGAGCACCTCGGCGACAGCTCCCGGTTCACCCTGCGCGGCCCGCTCGTCACTCAGGACGCGAAGCACGGCGACTCGATCGCCGTCAACGGCGTCTGTCTGACCGTCGTGGACACCGGCGACGGCACCTTCACCGCCGATGTGATGGCCGAGACGCTCAACCGCTCCAGCCTCGGCGCCCTGGCCGCGGGCTCCCGCGTCAACCTCGAACGGCCGATGGCGCTCGGCGGGCGTCTGGGCGGCCACCTCGTCCAGGGCCATGTGGACGGCACCGGCACGATCGTCTCGCGGACGCCCGGGGAGCACTGGGAGATCGTGAAGGTCGCGCTGCCCGCCCACCTCTCCCGTTACGTCGTGGAGAAAGGCTCCATCACCGTCGACGGCGTCAGCCTGACCGTGGTCGAGGCGGCCGACGACTTCTTCACCATCAGCCTGATCCCCACCACCCTCGCCCTGACCACCCTCGGCACCAAGCAGCCCGGCGACCCGGTCAACCTGGAGGTCGACGTGCTGGCGAAGTACGTGGAACGGCTGCTGGACCAGGGCCGGAGCGCCGGGACGGCCGCCGCGGCCGTGGAAGAGAGCCTGCGGTGAACCCCCTCGACTGGCTGAACGCCCCGGCCTTCACCGCGTTCGGGCAGCAGGTCATCTGGTCCGACATGATCGGCAACAGCATCGGCCTGGCCGCCCTCGCCTTCGGCTGGCGGCGCTCCATATGGACCTGGCCCGCCCAGTTCCTCTCCGGCCTGATCCTCGTCTCCGCGTACGCCTACGCCCACCTCAGCGGCGGCGTCGGCAAGCAACTGCTGGTCATCGGCGTGGCGCTGTGGGGCTGGCGGCAGTGGCAGCGCGGCCGGCGGCAGGCCCAGGACGGCTCCATCGCCGTGCGCTTCGCCACCTGGCGCGAGCGGATCCTGCTCATCGCGGGCACCGCCGCCGGCACCGTCGCCGTCGGCTCGCTGTTCGCCCTCGTCCCGCAGCTGTCCTGGAACCCCTGGCCCGACGCGTACATCTTCGTCGGCACCCTGGCGGCGATGGTCGCCCAGGCCCGCGGCCTGGTCGAGTTCTGGTTCGCCTGGCTGCTCGTCGACATCGTGGGCGTCCCCCTGGCCTTCAGCAGCGGCCTGGCCTTCTCCGGCCTGGTCTACGTCGTCTATCTCGGCCTCGTCCTGTGGGGCATGCGCGACTGGTGGCTGCGTTCCCGTACGAATCCGCAGCCCGTCCTGGAAGGAGCGGCGGCATGACCGCACTGCAGAGCTGGTACGACCACGAGGGCGCGGTGGCCCCTGACGCCGCCCTGGCCCTGGACCCCGTCGAGCAGGCCGTCGCCGACATCGCCGCGGGCCGTCCGGTCGTGGTCGTGGACGACGAGAGCCGGGAGAACGAGGGCGACCTCGTGGTGGCCGCCGAACGGGCCACCCCGGAAATCCTCGCCTTCATGATGAGCGAGTGCCGCGGTCTGATCTGCGCCCCCATGGACGGTGCCGAGCTGGACCGCCTGGCGCTGCCGCAGATGGTCGAGCACAACACCGAGTCGATGCGCACGGCGTTCACCGTCTCCGTCGACGCGAGCGCCGCGCACGGCGTGACCACCGGCATCTCCGCCGCCGACCGCGCCACCACCCTGCGCCTGCTCGCCTCCGGCGAGGCCGCCCCCGCCGACTTCGTACGGCCGGGACACATCTTCCCGCTGCGCGCCCGCGACGGCGGTGTGCTGGAGCGCAACGGCCACACCGAGGCCGGCGTGGACCTCGCCCGGCTGGCCGGGCTGCGGCCCGCCGCCGCGATCGTGGAGATCGCCGGTGAGGACGGCACGATGCTGCGGCTGCCCGAGCTGGTGCCGTTCGCCCGCAAGCACGGCCTGTCGATCATCTCCATCGAGGACCTGATCGCCTACCGCCGCAGCTCGGAGCCGACGGTCCGCCGCGAGGCGACCACCCGGCTGCCCACCCGCCACGGCGAGTTCACCGCGTACGGCTACCGCTCGACCGTCGACGGCGTCGAGCACGTCGCGCTGGTGGCCGGGGAGATCGGCGACGGCGAGGACGTCCTCGTACGGGTCCATTCGGAGTGCCTGACCGGCGACATCTTCCACTCGCTGCGCTGCGACTGCGGCCCCCAGCTGGAGGAGTCGCTGCGCCGCGTCCAGGAGGCGGGCCGCGGCGTGGTGATCTACCTGCGCGGCCACGAGGGGCGCGGCATCGGGCTGCTGTCCAAGCTGCGCGCGTACGAGCTCCAGGAGCGCGGCCGCGACACCCTCGACGCCAACCTGGAGCTGGGCCTGCCCGCCGACGCCCGGGACTACGGCGCGGGCGCCCAGATGCTGGCCGACCTCGGCGTGCGGTCGCTGCGGCTGATGACCAACAACCCGGAGAAGACCGAGGCGCTCGTCCGGTACGGGCTCAAGGTCACCGGCCGCGAGCCGATGCCCGTACAGGCGGGCGAACACAACCTGCGGTACCTGCGTACCAAGCGGGACCGGATGGGGCACGACCTGCCCTGGCTCGACGCGGAGCGCGCGTCGGCCTGCGGCAACCAGTAGCACCCACACCCCGGCCGGACCCCCGGCCGTCCCACCCGTTACGTACCCGAACACCACGAGGAGAGCCGTGAGCGGCAAAGGCGCACCCGAACTGTCCGTGAAGAACTGTGGCGACCTGCGGGTGGCCGTCGTCGCCGCCCAGTGGCACGAGAAGGTGATGGACGGCCTGGTGGACGGGGCCCTGCGCGCCCTGTCCGAGCTGGGCATCGACGAGCCGACGCTGCTGCGCGTGCCCGGCAGCTTCGAGCTGCCGGTGGTCGCCAAGGTGCTGGCCGGCCGCGGCTACGACGCGATCGTGGCGCTCGGCGTCGTCATCCGCGGCGGCACCCCGCACTTCGACTACGTGTGCCAGGGCGTCACCCAGGGCCTGACCCAGGTCAGCGTGGACACCGGGGTACCGATCGGGTTCGGCGTGCTGACCTGCGACACCGAGGAGCAGGCGCTGGACCGGGCCGGGATCTTCGGCTCCACCGAGGACAAGGGCCACGAGGCGGTGACCGCCGCCGTCGCCACCGCCGCGACGCTGCGCACCGTCGCCGAGCCCTGGCGCTGAGCGGCGCTCCGCGACCGCGTAGGGTGGGGCCCATCATGTCCAAGAAGACGTTCGAGGAGCTGTTCACCGAGCTCCAGCAGAAGGCCTCCGGCGACCCCGCCACCTCCCGCACCGCCGAACTGGTCCAGTCCGGCGTGCATGCGATCGGCAAGAAGGTCGTCGAGGAGGCCGCCGAGGTGTGGATGGCCGCGGAGTACGAATCCGACGAGGCCGCCGCCGAGGAGATCTCCCAGCTCCTGTACCACCTTCAGGTGATGATGGTCGCCAAGGGCCTGACCCTCGACGACGTCTACGCCCACCTCTGAGCCGCCCGGCTCACCCCGCACCACCCCTTTCCCTGTCACCCCTCGTACGAAGGAAGTCACCTCTCATGCTGCGCATCGCCGTCCCGAACAAGGGTTCACTGTCCGAGCCTGCGTCGGCGATGCTCCATGAGGCCGGCTACCGCCAGCGCAAGGACCGCAGGGAACTGGTCCTGGTCGACGCGGAGAACGAGGTCGAGTTCTTCTTCCTGCGCCCGCGCGACATCGCGGTCTACGTCGGCTCCGGCAAGCTGGACATCGGCATCACCGGCCGGGACCTGCTGCTGGACTCCGGCGCGCAGGCCGAGGAGATCATGCAGCTCGGCTTCGCCGGCTCGACCTTCCGCTACGCCACCCGTCCGGGCACGGCGAAGGAGGTCACCGACTTCGACGGCATGACGGTCGCCACCTCCTTCTCCGGCCTGGTCACCAAGCACCTCGCCGACAACGGCGTGAACGCCTCCGTCGTCCACCTCGACGGCGCGGTGGAGACCGCCATCCAGCTCGGCGTCGCCGAGATCATCGCCGATGTGGTGGAGACCGGCACCACCCTGCGCAACGCCGGCCTGGAGATCATCGGCGAGCCGATCCTGAAGTCCGAGGCGGTCGTCATCCGCGGCAAGGACGCGCCCGAGGACGACCCGAAGGTCCGCCAGTTCCTGCGCCGCATGCAGGGTGTCCTGGTCGCCCGGCGCTACGTGATGATGGACTACGACATCCGCGTCGAGCACGTCGAGAAGGCCGTCGCCCTCACCCCGGGCCTGGAGTCGCCGACCGTCTCCCCGCTGCACCACGAGGGCTGGGTCGCGGTCCGCTCGATGGTCCCCGCCAAGGACGCCCAGCGCATCATGGACGAGCTGTACGAGCTCGGCGCCCGCGCCATCCTGACCACCGGCATCCACGCCTGCCGCCTCTGACCCGGCGGTCCGGCCGCCGCCGACGGGCGGCGGCCGCCTCCGCCGCCGGCCCGCGCCGGCGGCCCGTACGAAAGAGCCCAGCGACGTGTCCGCGCCCGCATCCACGCCCCTGCCCGCCCTCCCGGTGACGTTCCGGCCCGCCCGCACCCGGGCCGTGCTGTACGGCGTCGGCATCGCCCAGCTCGCCGTGCTCACGGTGATCGCCGTGCTGCTGCCGAAGCTGGGCCCCGGCGAGCGGATCAGCTTCGTGTTCACGGGGCTGCTCGTGCTCGGCGTGCTCCTGCTGCTCGCCCGCCCCAAGGTGGTCGCCCACCAGAAGGGCGTCACGGTCGTCAACCTCACCACCAAGCGCGAGCTGGCCTGGGCCCAGGTGCTTCGCGTCAACCTGCGCCAGGGCGACCCGTGGGTGCACCTCGACCTGGCCGACGGCACCAGCCTGCCCGCGATGGGCATCCAGCCCGGCATCGCGCGCGACCAGGCGATCCGGGACGCCCGTACGCTCCGCGCGCTCGCCGACAGCCACGGCACGGGCAGTCAGCCCAACGGGTGACCTGCCCGCACCGGGGCCCGGCTGATTACCCTGGTGCCCAGGGCGCGCCCGCGCCCCGCCCCGGCCCGGGGCCCCAGCGACCTGAGGAGTGACTCCCTCCAGCAATGGACGGATCGTCCGGTAGTACCTGCGCCGCCCCTCCCGCGGAACCCCCGCATCCGCGGGCCTTCCGCTCCCGCACGGAGGCGGCGGCATGACCGCCAGTCTGCTGCTGCTTGCGGCGGCACTCGTCCTGATCCTCGCCAACGGATTCTTCGTCGCCGCCGAATTCGGCCTGGTGACCGTGGAGAAGGCGGAGGCCGAACGGGCCGCCGCCGAGGGCGACCGGCGCGCCCGCACCGTCGTCTCCGCGCTGCGCGAACTCTCCTTCCAGCTCTCCGGCACCCAGCTCGGCATCACCATCACCTCCCTGGTGGTCGGCATGCTCGCCGAGCCCGCCCTGGCCCATCTGCTGTCCGCGCCGCTGACCGCCGTGGGGCTGCCGGCCGGCGCCGTACCGGGCATCGCCGTCGTCATCGGGATGCTTTTGGCCTCCGCCGTGCAGATGGTCCTCGGCGAGCTGGTGCCCAAGAACTGGGCGGTCTCCAAGCCGCTCCAGGTCGCCCGCTTCGTCGCGGGTCCGCAGGGCGCCTTCTCGCGGTTCTTCCGCCCGGTGATCTCCCTGCTGAACACGGTCGCCAACCGGCTCGTCCGGGCCCTGGGCGTGGAGCCGACCGACGAGCTGGCCTCCGCCCGCACCCCCGGCGAACTGGTCTCGCTCGCCCACCACTCGGCCCGCGCCGGGGTGATCGAGCAGGACACCGCCGACCTGTTCGTGCGCACCCTCTCCCTCGGCGGGCTGACCGCCGAGAACGTGATGACCCCGCGGGTACGGGTCAGCGCCCTCCAGGCGTCCGCGACCGCCGAGGACGTCCTCAACCTCACCCGCGCCACCGGCCTGTCCCGCTTTCCCGTCTACCGCACCCGGCTCGACGAGGTGGTGGGCATGGTGCACCTCAAGGACGCCCTCGCGGTGCCCGAGCACGAGCGGCTGCGCACCCCCGCCGGGCGGATCGCCGTACCGCCGCTCCTGGTGCCCGAGACGCTGCCGGTGCAGCCGCTGCTGGAGCGGCTGCGCAGCGAGCAGCCGATAGCCGTGGTCGTCGACGAGTACGGCGGCACGGCGGGCGTGGTCACCCTGGAGGACATCGTCGAGGAACTGGTCGGCGAGGTCCGCGACGAGCACGACCGGGCGGCCCTGCCCGAGCTGGCGCAGGCGCCGCCCGAGGACGGCCGTCCGGCCTGGGACGCGGACGGCGGCTGCCGGGTCGACACGCTGCGCCGGATCGGCCTGGACGCGCCCGACGGCCCGTACGAGACCGTGGCCGGACTGGTCGCGCACATACTCGGGCGGGTGCCCGCCCCCGGCGACACCGCCGAGCTGGACGGCTGGCGGCTGCGGGTGCGGCTGGTGTCCCACCACCGCGCCGCACGGGTCCGGATCATACGGACGGCCGGCGCCGCCGCCCCCGCCCCGCTGCTCGCGGAGGTGGCCCGGTGAGTTTCCTCCAGCTCCTGTTCGCCGCCTTCCTGGTCCTGGTCAACGGCTTCTTCGTGGGCGCCGAGTTCGCGCTCGTCTCGGTGCGCCGCAGCCAGATCGAGCCGCTGGCCACCGCGGGCTCCAAGCGGGCCCGCAAGGTGCTGCACGGCCTGGAGAACCTGCCGCAGATGATGGCGGCGGCCCAGTTCGGCATCACCGTCTGCTCCCTGACGCTCGGCGCGGTCGCCGAACCGACCGTGGCCCGCCTCCTGGAGCCCCTCTTCCACGCGGCCCACCTGCCGGAGCCGCTGATCCACCCGCTCGGCTACGTCATCGCCCTGGCCGCGGTGGTCTTCCTCCACCTGGTCATCGGCGAGATGGTGCCGAAGAACCTGGCGATGGCCGCGCCGGAGAAGACCGCGCTGTGGTTCAGTCCGGGCCTGGTCGCCTTCGCCCGCCTGTGCCGCCCGGTCACCGCCCTGCTCGGGGCGTGCGCGCGCGGTGTGCTGCGGCTGTTCCGTGTCGAGCCGAAGGACGAGGTGGAGGCGGTCTTCACGAGCGAACAGCTCACCCACCTCGTCGAGGACTCCAAGCAGGCCGGGCTGCTGGCCCCGGCCGAGCAGGAGCGCCTGTCCGACGCGCTGGAGCTGGGCAGCCGCCCGGTCACCGACGTGCTCCTGGACCCGGCCGGGCTGGTCACGGTCGGTCCGGCGGTCACCCCGCGGCAGGTCGAGGAGCTGACCGTCAAGACCGGCTACTCCCGTTTCCCGGTGTCCGCGCCCGGCGGCGCGTACATGGGCTACCTGCACGTCAAGGACGTACTGGACCTGGAGGAGGGCGACCGCGCGGTGCCGCAGCACATCTGGCACCCGATGACGACGCTGCGCGCCGAACTCCCCCTGGACGACGCGCTGACCGCGATGCGCCGGTCCGCTTCCCACCTGGCCGCCGTCGCCGACGCGACCGGGCGGGTGCTGGGCCTGGTCGCGCTGGAGGACGTACTGGAGAAGCTGGTGGGGGAGGTGCGCGACCCGTCGCACCGGCAGGACGATCTGCCGCCCGTGGCGGCGTTCGGCGCGCAGGGCACCCGGGTCCCCGAGGTGCCGGGGCTCTCCGAGACACCGGGGCTCTCCGAGGGGCCGGGCGACCGGCTGTCCGGGCCGCGCGGCGAGCCGGGCCCCGCCCGGGAGGACCGGGCGCTGGCGGGGTGAGCCGCCCGTGACGGAAGGGGTGAGCCCGCGGCCGGTCCGCGGGCTCACGCCGTTTCCGGCCAGTCCCAGCCGAGCTGCGCGAACATGCCCAGGCGGTCGCTGACCGCCCGGATTTCCGTGATCTTCCCGGCCCGTACGGTGAAGATCTATATCTGCTCCACCGCGAACCGCCGGCCGGTGGGCCGCGGCATCCGCGGGTGTGCCCCCGTGTGCACCCCGCTGACCAGCAGCCGGGCCACCACGCGGTCGCCTTCGGCGATCAGCTCGCGCGGCTCCGTCCGCACCGCGGAGAAGGCGTCGAGCTGCTGCCGGAAGCCGTCGAAGGCGGCGCCCGGCGCGTCCGGCTCGCCATGGATGATCTTGTTGTGGTCGATCACGTCCGCCGCGAGGTACGCCGGCAGATCCGCCGTCCGCCGTGCGTTGATCGCCGCGAACAGGCCGGTGACGAGCTGCTTGTTCCGGTCCGTGCGGGTCGTGTCCATGCCCCGGCGCCTCTCTTTTCTTACGCTGTAAGTAACGAACTGCCGGGTAGAATCGCCCTTACGCCGTAAGAAAGTCAAGGAGGGGTGGACGTGGCCGAGGGGCGGAAGCGGGCGCGGGGCGAACGGGCGGGGCTGTCCCGGCAGCGGGTGCTGGACGCGGCACTCGCGCTGGTCGACCGCGACGGCCTCGCCGCCCTCTCGATGCGCCGCCTCGGCGCCGACCTCGGCGTCGAGGCCATGACGCTCTATCACTACGTCCCGAACAAGGACGCGTTGCTGGACGGCCTGGTGGAGCGGGTGTTCGAGCAGGCGGCGCCGCTCACCGCCGACGGCGCGCGCTGGCGGCCCGCGCTGGAGCAGTACGCCGGGTCGCTGCGCCGCACGCTGCTGCGCCACCCCGCCGTACTGCCCCTGGCGATGAGCCGCCCCGCGGTGACGCCGCAGACCCTCGGCGCGGTGGAGAGCGGCCTGCGGATGCTCCGGGACGCCGGATTCCCGCTCGGCCGGGCGCTGGACGTACTGAACGCGCTCACCGTCTTCGTCATCGGCCACGCCGCCGTCGAAGCGGCCACCGCCCGCGTCAACGAGCAGGGCGCGCCCGGCTCAACGGCGTACCTTGCGCAGTTGGACGCGGACCGCTTCCCGCTGCTCGTGGAGGCCGGGCGGGGCGGCCACGGGGCCGACGACGCGGCGCGCTTCGATCACGCCGTACGGGCACTGCTGGCAGGCTTCGAGGGCGGGGCCTAGGGCGCCCGCGATGCCGGGCGCCCGGTGGCGTCAGAGCGGCGGCGGCATGTCCGGGCCCGGTCCGACGGCCGGGCCGCGGCCGGAGAGGACCTCGCCGTACGCCTGCATCAGGTCCGGCAGGCGCAAGGTGGCCAGGTCGTCGCGGGACGGGGTGCCGGACCAGGTGGACAGCCGCAGGTCGCGGTAGGCGCAGCTCTTCTCGTACAGGGTGCGCAGGAAGCGGCCGTTGCCCAGCTCGTCGATCCAGCCCTGCTCGACCACATGGCCGCTGATGCTGCGCAGCTCCTCCAGCGACTCCTCGTCCCAGTGGTCGCCGTTCTCGGCGGCCAGCACCTCGCCGATGGCGGTCAGCTCCGGCGGCCGGTAGCTCGGGAAGTCGACGCGCGAGGTGAAGCGGGAGGACAGGCCGGGGTTGGCGGCCAGCAGGCGGTCCATGCCCTCCGGGTAGCCGGCGAGGATGACGACGAGCCGGTCACGGTTGTCCTCGGCCCGCTTGAGCAGCACTTGCAGGGCCTCGTCGCCGTACGCGTCGCCCTTGCTGTACGCGGAGTTCGACAGGCTGTACGCCTCGTCCACGAACAGCACCCCGCCCAGCGCCGAGTCGATCAGCTCGTTCGCCTTCACGGCGGTCTGCCCCAGGAACTCGCCGACCAGGTCGGCGCGTTGTGCCTCCACGAGGTGGTCGCCGCCCAGCAGGCCGAGCGCGTAGAACACCCGGCCGAGTATCCGGGCCACGGTGGTCTTGCCCGTGCCGGAGGGCCCGGAGAAGACGAAGTGTCGTTTCGGCGGCTGCACCGGAAGGCCCTGGCCCGCCCGCAACCGCGCCATCCGCAACTGCGCCGACAGCGCCCTGACCTGACGCTTCACCGGCTCCAGCCCGACCATCCGCTCCAGCTCGGCGAGCGCCTTCTCCAGCAGCACCGGGTCGGACGGGCCGGCCGGCAGCTGGTCGGCGCCGCGCGGCCCGCCGAGCGCGGCCTTCTCCCGTACGGCCGGACCGGCGTCCCCCGGGGAGCCGCCCGCCAGGTCACTGTCCGGGCCCTCCGGCTCGGTCGTGGCCAGCAGCTCCCGCCCGTCCACCGGATCGAGCGGGGAGAGCGGGTCGAGATCGCCGCCCGCCTCCTGGCCGAGGCCGGAGGCGGACACGGCCGCCAGGTCGGCGCCCTCCTCCAGGCCGTCGCCCTCGGCTATGGCCGCCAGCCGGGCCGAGGTGTCCATGAACGCCGGGTCCACGCGGTGCACCGCGCGGTACAGCGGCAGCGCCGCCGCGCTGCGGCCGGTGCCCTCGTGGGCCCGGGCGAGCCAGTACCGCAGCTCCTTGCGCTGCGGCTGTTCGCTGCGGCAGCGCATCAGGGCGGCCGCCAGCAGCGGCTCGGCCTGGCCGTACATCTCCTGGCGCACCCGCGCCATGCCGCCGAACAGTCCGGCCTCGATGCCGAGCAGCGGGTCGTCCAGCAGCGGCTCGGTATGTCGGACGAGCTGGTCCCAGTCCTTGACGAGATAGGCGCGGCAGGCGTGCAGGAAGCGCACCTGCGGGTCGGTGTCCACCGGCGGGCAGCCCGCCAACGCCTGGTCCAGCTCGGCCACATGGCGGCCGTCGAGCCAGTGCGAGGCGTGCGCCAGCAGCAGGTCGCGGCCGGTCTCCAGCACCGGCTGCACCCACCAGCCCAGCCAGTACCAGGAATTGAGCGTGCGCCGGTGCCTGGCCCGCTGTTCCCCGAAACGATCACGGTGCCGGTGCATGCGCAGCAGCGCGGTCGAGGTGTCCGCACGCAGCGCGTGCAGGCCGAGCCAGCCGTCGGCCATCGTCGGATCCATCCGCACCGCGGCCCGGAACTCCTCCTCCGCCTGCGGGTACGCGCCCACCGTGTAGGCGTCCACCGCGCGCAGCCAGGCGAGTTCGGCCGGGGCGTGTGTGCCCTGGGTGCCGAAATCCATCACGTCCCCCACAAAACGTCCCCCGTGGTGTGCCGCCGGGCGAGTGCCAGGCCGCAGCGTGTTCGAACCGTCGTACCGTGGACGGGCGTTGCTCGCCGTCCGGGCTCTTCGATGTGCGTCCTTCGGTGGCACGGACTCGCATCGTACCTGCGGTATCGGCGCAGGCCGAAGAGGGCGGCAGGGGGGAAGACGAGGCTCCGCGGCGCGAAGGAAGCGGTGACATAGGGTGAGGGACGGACGGCCTGTGCCGTGCGCCGAGCGCGCGGCACAGAACGAAGCCCCCGATCACGGGGGAACAACCGGGGGCTTCGCGTCTGCGGGCGGTCCGTCAGAACCGCACATTGAGAACGTAAGACCTGTACGCCCCCCAGGTCAAGCCGAGTTGAGGCAGTCGGTGGTACGCGCACGGCGACGATCTGCGTACGGCCGGTGGTTCGTCACGGACGGTGACAATTCAGGGGGTACCGCCCGCCTCACCCGGCCCCGGCAGCACCTCGTACCCCTCGGCGCACCCGCGCACCAGCAGGCCGGCGTGCGGACGCGTGGGGTCCGCCGCGAAATGGGCGCGTTCCGCAGGGATCCAGTCATCCCAGAACCCTTCGAGGGCCGGTCCGTCCCGCAGCCGTCCCCGTTCCCAGGAGTGACCAGCCGTCAGGTCCATCCACAGCAGGCACGCGAGGTACGGGCGCAGGGCGCGCCGGCCCGCGCCCACACCCTCCACGACGACGGCGTGCGCCGGTTCCAGCTCCCGGCGCGCGGTGAACTCCCTGCGCTCCCAGTCGTACACCCGGTACCGCGCGCGCTCCCCGCGCGACAGCGGCGCCAGCACCTCGGCCCGGAACCGGTCCGTCCAGGCGAACAGTTCGTCGTGGGTGGCGATGTCGTCCAGCTGGACGACCGGCGCGTGGTCCAGCGCCGCGGCCAGGTGCCGCGCGAAGGTGCTCTTCCCGGACCCGGCGTGCCCGTCCACCGCGATCAGCCGCACCGGGCCGCAGGACGGGGGCAGCGCGCGCAGCCGGGCGGCGAGGGCGTCCAGCCCGTCCGGCACGCGGGACGGCGCCGCCCCGGACGGGAACGGCCGGAACGGCTCTTGACTCACGCTGCTGCCTGTCTGACGGGGCTGATGGAACGCGGCAAGATTACCGGTACGGGGCTTCCGGCCCGGGGGCGTCCCGGCCGCGCACCCCGCCCCGGGCGCCCCCCGGCTGCCGCAATCAGATGATCCCTTCCGCGACGCGCGACGAACCGCTGGCCGAAGGGCGTGCGCGGGGCAATAGTTGAGCCACGGCCGCCGTACGGGCAGCCCCCGGACCGCCCGTGCCCGGCCCACCGCACCGTCCGCTCCCCGCCCGACCGGCGGCCCGGCCCCACCGGCCGCCCGCCCGACCGCTCCACCGTTCCGCCGGCTCACTCCATCGCAACCGACTGGGGGACCCACCGATGAACAGACCCACGCCCCGGCGTACCGTTCTGGCCGCCGCCCTCGCCGCAGCGGCGGGCGCGGCCGCCCCGTCGGCGCTCGCCGCCTCCCCTTCCGTACCGTCCGCCGCACCGAAGGCGAAGCGTCTCGTGGACTACCGGGCCTGGCACACCGCAGCCGACTGGAAACAGGGCGTCGCGAACGGCACCCGCGTGGTGAACGGGGGCCGCCCCGGGGTGGTCATCGACCGCCCCGCCGGCTCGGCCGAGTACCGCGACCCGCACACCGGCACCACCGCCACCTGGGAGTACGCGGTCTGGACCTCCCCGGCCCGCACCCTGAAGGTCCCGTCCACGGAAGCCGTCGTCTCCTGGAACGCCCACACCCCGGCCGGCACCTGGATCACCGTCGAGATGCGCGGCACGTACAGCGACGGCGGGCGCACCCCGTGGTACGTGATGGGCCGCTGGGCCGCCGGTGACGGCGACATCCGCCGTACGTCCGTCGACGGCCAGAAGGACGGCAGGAGCAACATCTCCACCGACACCTTCGCCATCGACAACCCGGCGAGCGGTCTGCGGCTGTCCTCCTACGAGCTGCGCGTCACCCTCCACCGCAAGCCCGGCACCACCCTCACCCCCACCGTGTGGCGCCTGGGTCTGATGGGGTCGGCCGTCCCCGACCGCTTCGACGTGCCGGCCTCCAAGCCGGGCGTCGCGACCGGCCGCGAACTCACCGTGCCGCGCTATTCGCAGGAGATCCACAAGGGCCAGTACCCCGAGTACGACAACGGCGGCGAGGCGTGGTGCAGCCCCACCTCCTCCCAGATGATCATCGAGTACTGGGGCCGCAAACCCACCGCCGCCGACCTGGCCTGGGTCAACCCGGCCTACGCCGACCCCCAGGTCTGCCACGCCGCCCGCTTCACCTACGACTACCAGTACCAGGGCTGCGGCAACTGGCCCTTCAACACCGCCTACGCGGCCACCTACCGCGACATGGAGGCCGCCGTCACCCGCCTCGGCACCCTCTCCGACGCCGAGACCCTGATCCGCGCCGGCATCCCGGTCATCACCTCGCAGTCCTTCCTGGCGGCCGAACTGACCGGCGCGGGCTACGGCACGGCCGGCCACCTGATGACCGTCATCGGTTTCACCAAGGCCGGCGACGTGATCGCCAACGACCCCAACTCGCCCGCCAACGCCGCCGTCCGCCGCGTCTACAAACGCCGCCAGTTCGAGAACATCTGGCTCCGCACCAAGCGCAAGAACGCCGAGGGCAAGGTCGTCAGCGGCACCGGCGGAATCTGTTACGTGTACTTCCCGACCGAGATCACAGCCGTTCAGCGGGCCGCGCTGGCGGCGGTGGGGGTCAGCTGACCCCGCCGTGCCCCTCCGCCGCCCCGCGTCCGCCGTCTACCGGTCCCGCGAAACCTGTGGCGCAATGGAACCGGCGGGGCCGACGGGGTCCCGCGGACCGGGAGTTGGGGGAGGGGCCCATGTCCGTAGCGGTGTGTTCGTTGCTCTGGGACGCGGCGAAGCACGGGGCGGGGACGCAGAAGATCTCGTACGACAGCGACGGCTACCACCTCGTGCGCTTCCCGTACGCGGCGGACGCCGAGTCCTACGACCCGTGGAAGATGCACGATCCGGCCAACGGGGGCGGCACGCCGTCCACGTTCCCCGACGCGCGGTCGGGGCTGATCTGGCCGAGCCACGAGGGCTGGGGCGTGCTGTCCGCGATGGTGTTCTGGGACACGGACGACCGGCCGAACGAGTACCGGGCCCGGTTCGTGCGCGATCCGCTCGGGCCCGGATACGACTCGACGGCCACCACCGACACGTGGAAGACCGGCGGCGGCCAGTACAAGACGTACATGTGGCAGCTGTTCGTCCACCGGGGCACGCCGCTCGGGCTGAAGATCTCCGCGCGCGGACCGGGGGACGCCAAGGTGCCGACCGCGATCACGCACGCGCAGTTCAAGCTGGCGATCCACACGGACGTGGTGCGGCCGTAGGGGAGGCGGGTCAGTCGGCCAGGCCGAGCGCGGGGCGCAGGCCGTCCGGGCGCTCGGTCACCGGCACGTGGTCGACGGGCAGGTACGCGCAGCCCAGGGCCGTCGCCGCACCGTCCGCCGTCCGGTCGTCGCCCACCATCAGCACGTCGGTGGGCGCCAGCCCCAGCTCCTCGCACGCGATCTCGAAGAGCCGCAGGTCCGGCTTCTGCATGCCGTGCTCGTACGACAGGACGTAGCTGTCGACGAAGCGGTCGAGGCCGTGGGCGCGGAGCACCGGGCGCAGGTCCCAGCCGATGTTGCTGACCACGCCGACGCGGATACCGCGCTGCCGGAGCCCGCCCAGGACCTCGGCGGCGTCCGGGTACGGCGCCCACGCGGCGGCGGTCTTGTGGCGCTCGTACAGCGCGTCGTACAGCCGGTCGTCGGGCAGCGGCACCTGCCGGGCGAGGCCGGTGTACAGCTCGCGGTGCCGGTCCGCGCTGCGGTCCCGGACCTCCCAGAGGGCGGCCAGGCCGGGCGGCAGCCGCTCCGGCGAGGGGCCGCCGGGCAGCGCGCCCGCCCGGCCCAGCTCCGCCGCGAGACGGACGGTCTCCGCCTCCGGGAGCCGCGTTCCGGTCTCCGCGAGCGTCGCGCGCAGCCAGCTCTCCGGCGATTCGATGCGCAGCAGCGTCCCGGAGAAGTCAAAGAGCACACCCTTGATCGTCATACCGCCATCCTGTCGTGCCGGCGGCCCGCCGTCATCGGCGTGCCCCGTACCGCCGGAGGTACGCCAGCGCCGCGGCCGCGACCAGGGCGCCGCCCAGGAGCCAGCCGCCGAGCACGTCGGTGGCCCAGTGGACCCCCAGATACACCCGGGTCAGGCCGACGCCCGCCACCGACACCGCGACCAGCGCCGCGGCGGCCCACCACCGGCCCCGGCGCGTGCCGTGCAGCCACAGCAGCCACAGGGCGAGGCCGCCCGCGACCGCGGCCGTCATCGCGTGGCCCGAGGGGAAGGCCGCGTAACCCGCCGAGTCGACGGGGTCCGGCCACACCGGGCGGGGGCGGCCGACCAGGGCCTTCACCGTCTGCTGGAGCGCCGTGCCCAGGGCCGCCGTGACCGTGACCCAGCAGCCGAGCACCCACTGCCGGCGGCACAGGAGCGTGATCACCGCGACGGCCAGGAGGGCGCGCAGGGTCCAGGGGTCCCAGATCCAGTCGGAGAGGATCCGGTTGACCCGCGTCAGGCCGGGGTCCGCGACGGCCGTGCGGTGGAAGCGCGCGGCGAGCGACCGGTCGAGCGCGAGCAGGGGACTCCAGCGGGCGGCGACGAGGGCGAGAAGGACGGTGAAGGGGAGGAGCAGGAGGGGGAGGAGAGGCAGGAGGACGGAGGAGGGAGCGGGGCGGAGCGGTGCGGGGGACGGCCTGGAGGGCATGGGGAAATCTTCGCCGAGGGGAGCGGGGAGGGCCAGGGAGTCCCGGGGGAAGATGCGTTCGTACGTCCGTACGCGCGTCTCCCGCCCCGGGACTCCCGCACTCCTCAGGACGTCAGCGCGCTCAGCCCCGGCATGAACGTCACCAGCAGCGGAACCGCCGGGACCAGCGTCGCGATCGCCGTCATCCGCAGGCGCCGGCCCGGCGTGAAGCGGGGCGCGGGGGCCAGCAGCCGGTGCACGCGGTCCGGGACCTCGGTGCACTGGGCGGGACACGGCCCGAACACTCCGCGGTCCTCGTTGAGTTCGACCAGGGCCAGGGCGATCGTCAGCCGCCCGAAGCGGCGCGAGGCCACGTCGTCGGCGGCCAGCTCGACCAGCCGGTGCACCTGGTCGCGGAACGCGGCGAAGACCGGGACCTGCGGGAAACCGGCCGCCAGGGCCGACGCGCAGTGCAGCAGGACGTCGTGCCGGGCCCGCGCGTGGCCCTGCTCGTGGGCGATCAGGGCGTCGAGCTGACGCCCCTTCAGGCGGCGCAGCGCCGCGGTGGTGATGACCAGTTGGGGCGTGGCGCCGGGCAGCCACCACGCCTCGGGGCGGTCGCCCTCCAGGACGACGAGCCGGTCCCCGGTCCGTTCCTCGCCGGGCAGCAGCGGAGCACGCCGCACCAGGTCCGTACGCCGCTGCCGCCGCCGGGCGCGGGCGCCGCGCACCTCCCGGGTGAGCATGACGGCCGTCCAGGCGCCGCCGCCCGCCAGCACCCCGGCCAGCACGCCGGACCAGGGCCCGTACGCCTTGAGCGCGTAGGCCTCGACGACGACGCGCGGCGCGTGGCCGAACAGGTGGCTGCGCACGGCTTCCCAGGCGGCGGCGCCGCTGAGCGACATCGCGAGGACACAGCACAGCAGAACGGCGGCGACCACGCACTGCCACACCCACAGGGCGAGCACCGGTTCGCGGTCGGGCCAGTCGGCGCGGGCCATCAGGCGCGGCGCCATCGCCGCAGCCAGCGCGCCGAGAACCATCAGCGCGAGGGGGACCATCATGGGCGTCAGCCTATGAGCGCGCGGCCGCCGCCAGGTACGGAACCGCACCGGAAGTGACGTATACCACCGGCGCCGGGGGTGCGGGTGGTGCGCGAGGGACGGATGGCCGCCCAACCGGCCCTGGCGCGCGCCGGGTCGGGGCGCCGCAGTCGGCGGCGGAACGTCAAAGGGTCAACAGCATCGCGAACATCCCGATGCCCATCGCCACCCGGCACGCGCCCACCACCTCCGGCCACGCGGCCCGTACGGGTGTGACCGCGGCGCCCGGCGTACCCGGTGCGGTCGAGGGGGCCAGCCGCACCCCGGCGGCGACGACGTACACCGCGTAGTACGCCAGCAGCAGCCCGGTGAGCAGCGGCAGCCCGCCCGGCCCCATGGAAGCCGTCCGCTCCATGCCTTCCATGTGCGCCGCGTGCCCGCCGCTCAGCGGGCCGCCGCCGGGGACGGTCACCATCGCCAGCGCCATGTAGACCATCGCCGCGGCACCCACCGCGTGGTGCGGGTGCCGCCGCAGCAGCGCCCACAGGCCCGCCGCGCCGAAGACGACGGCGAACACCCACGGCGTCCAGGACGGCTGCGCGACCGTGGAGGCCGGCAGGGCCATCACCGCCATGCCGAGCGCCATCAGCGCCTCGCCGCGTGCTTCCCGGCGCTGCGCGGCCGTGCCCCGGCGCACACTCGACAGGCAGTACGCGCCCGCCCCGGCACACAACAGCACCAGCAGCCAGCCGACCCATGGCGGTCCGTGCACGGCGTCCTCCCCGCAAGCCCGTACGGCGGTCGCGTGCGGGCCGCGCACGCGGCGCGCGGCGCCACACGGGGCCCGGTACAGCCGCATGGTGCCCCGCGGGCGGTCCGCGAACGCCCGCCGGAAACCGGGAACGGGGAGCGCACGGGCGCAAGAGGGGAGCACGGCGGCCGGGGAGGGCCCGTGGCCACGGGTGGGTACGGGCGGGTCCCGACGGTGTCCCCGGGCGCCGGGTGCCCTCAGATGCCGGGGCGGTACCGCAGCGGGTGGTCCGCCGGGACCTCCGTCAGCACGATCCGGTGGCCGTCCGGGTCCGCGATCCACATCTCGATCAGCCCCCACGGCTCCTGCACGGGCGGGCGCAGGATCTCCACGCCGCCGGCCTTCAGCTCCTCGTGCGCGGCGGCGGCGTCGGCGACCTGGAGCCACAGCTGGAGCGTGGCGGTCGGTGGCTCTGCGGAGCGGCCGGAGACCTCCAGGAAGCCGCCGCCGAGGAAGTACACCGTGCCGCGTTCGGGACCGGTACCGAATTCGCGGTAGACCTCCAGGCCCAGCGCGCGCCCGTAGAACTCCCGCGACCGCTCGGGGTCGGACGGCCGCACCAGCACCCTGCTGCTCAGTACATGCACCATGGTGCGGACCCTACGCCGCCGGGCCCGCGGGCCATGGCCGCGGGGCCGTGTCCGGCCCGCCAGAGCCATCGCGCGCGGACCGGCCCGTACGGCGGGCCCGTGGCTCTTGTTAGCCTCCGGTACGGCCGAACGCGTGCGCAGCCCCCGCACCCCGGTCCGTACCGCCGCGCCGGGCCACCGGAAAGGACATCCGCCCATGACGACCGTCGAGCTGACCTACCGAGCCGCCACCGAGGCCGACGTCCCGGCGCTGGTCGCGCTGATCGAGTCCGCCTACCGCGGCGACGCGAGCCGGGCCGGCTGGACCACCGAGGCGGACCTGCTGGAGGGGCAGCGCACCGACCCGGAGGGCGTCGCGGCCGTCGTGGGCGCCCCGGACAGCGTGCTGCTGGTCGCCGAGGACGCGGGCGAACCCGTCGCCTGCTGCCAGCTCGAACACCGCGGCGACCATGTGTACTTCGGCATGTTCGCGGTCCGCCCGACCCTCCAGGGCGGCGGCCTAGGCAAGGTCGTCATGGCCGAGGCGGAGCGCACCGCCCGCGCCCGGTGGAACGCCGCCGAGATGCGGATGACCGTCATCCGGCAGCGCTCCGACCTGATCGCCTGGTACGAGCGCCGCGGCTACCGGCGTACCGGCACGATGTTCCCGTTCCCGTACGGCGACGAGCGGTTCGGCATTCCGCGGCGCCCCGACCTGGAATTCGAGCTGCTGATCAAGACGCTGGACTAGGGCTGCCGGGGTCCGCGGCCGGCCCGCCGGGCGGGGCGCCGTCCGGCCCGCCTCACGCCGTGAACCGCACCGCCCGCCGGATCTCGGGGAAGTCGGTGACCACGCCGTCCAGCCCGAGTCCGCGGCTGAGCCGCAGCTCGTCGTGGGTGTTCACGGTCCAGCCCAGGACGCGCAGGTCCGCCGCGTGGGCCCGCTCCACCAGCTCCAGGGTGAGCCGGCGGATGTCGAGGGAGAGCGTCGAGGCGCCGACGGCCAGCGCGCGGTCCACCACGTCGATGCCGTAGTGCTCGGCGACCAGCGCGGTCCGTACGCCGGGCAGCAGCTCGCCGACCGTGGCCAGCGCCGCGTCGTGGAAGGAGATCACCTCGACCCGGGCGGTCAGGTCGCGGGCGCGCAGCACGTCCACGAGCGCCCGGGCGGCGGCCACGTCCTTGATCTCCGCCTGGAGCGGCGCCCGCACCGCGTCCACGATCTCCTCGAACACCGGGACGCGCTCGCCGTAGCCCGCGTCCAGGTCGCGCAGCTCGGCGAGGGTGCGGTCGGCGACCGGCCCCGTCCCGTCGGTCGTGCGGTCCACGTCCGCGTCGTGCATGACCACGAGCGCGCCGTCCTTGCTCAGGTGCAGGTCCAGCTCGATGACGTCGAGACCTTCGCGTTCGGCGCGGACGAACGAGCGCAGGGTGTTCTCCGGCTCGACGCCCATCATCCCGCGGTGTCCGATGGTGAGAAAGGACAAGGCTGCCTCGTTTCTGTCGGTGTGCTGCCGGACCGGTGCCGTCCGCCGGCCACAGCTGCCCCGCCTGCGCCGCGCGCGGACCACCGGCTGCTCGAAACGGCGCACAGCCTAACGGGCGTCCCAAAGCGCCGAAACGGTGTCGGACAGCCCCGTGACATGGCCGGAACGGGGGCTTGCCACGCCCGGGGCGGGCGCCGGGGAAGCTCCGGAAATCCGGTGCCGGTCACGGGTGTTCGCGCGCCGCGGCCGCCGTGCGGCGGGCGGTGCCGCCCGATCCGTCCGGGGTGTCCGGTGACGCGTCGGGGTCACCCGTGCGTGGGCGAGTCCGGCGGGTGCTGACGCGCCGGCACGGCAGCCGGTACGGCGGCGTGCCGACGCGGTCCCGGGAGGCTTCCCGCGCACCCGGGTGCACGGAACCGGTCAGGGACACCGGCCGGGCGCCGGGGCGGCCGCCCGCCGGACGGCCGGAATCCGACCGGATCCGGCCGCTTCACGACCACGGCCGGACGTTCCGCGTCCATGGTCGCCGCGCTGCGCCCCGTATACGTCGGCCGATCCTGGGTATGTGCCGCAGGATGCGCGGCGGTCATGGTCCCATCGGGCAGAAACTTCCGCATCTCCTCCGGCGGGCAGGAAAAAAGTGCGTGACCATGGGGGTCTGGCAGAACAATTTCCTCTGGAACTCTTGAGAAGTCGAAGACCCCCTGGATACCGTGGCCGCACAACAGGATCTCCTGCCGGAGGGTAGTCATGACGGAAATTCTTTCGCCTGTGGGTGCCCCAGGCGCCACCGCCACCGCAGAGCGTGTGGTGCGGCATCCGGCCTGGCCGACGCTGAAGGACGCCATCGAGACCATCCGCCCGTGGCAGTCCAAGGACGGCTCGATCGACCTCGCCGCCGAGGGCGCGCCCGCCGCCGGCACCGTCCGGCACGAGGTCGAGCGCGCCATATCGGCCATCGAGGAGCTGTCGCCGCTGCTCCCGCACGACGCCGACTACCACCGGGCGCTCGTCGCCGACCTGCGCCGCTGGGCCGACGGCGGCTTCGCCGTACCGGACTTCCTCGACTCCCTGCTGGCCTTCCAGCCCGCGCGGCAGCGCTCCGACGGCCTCCAGCACCTGGTCGTCTTCCCCATGTACACGCAGAACGGCAACCCGGACCGCAACTTCGAGGCGGTCGTGCTGCGCATGGTCTGGCCCGAGTGGCTGGCGGAGCTGGAGCGCACGCGCTACGACAACCCGCTGTTCTGCGGCATCACCTTCGAGGACTTCACCGCCGGGTACGACACCAACTCCGCGGTCCTCTTCCCCGAGACCATCGCCGTGCGCGAGGCGCCCGAGCGCTTCACCTGGGGCGGCATCTTCTGCGACCGGGAGGCCGCCCGCTTCCGCCGGGTCAGCGAGGCCGCGGTGGCGACGCTGGGCGTCGAACTGCCCGAGGACGTCCGCGCGATGCTCGCCGACCAGCAGCGCTGCCAGGAGGCGTTCGTCCTGTGGGACATGGTCCACGACCGCACCCACAGCCACGGCGACCTGCCCTTCGACCCCTTCATGATCAAGCAGCGGCAGCCGTTCTGGATGTACGGCCTGGAGGAGCTGCGCTGCGACCTCACCGCCTTCAAGGAGGCCGTGAAGCTGGAGGCGGAGGGCGTCCGCCAGGCCCGCGACGTCCAGTACGCGGTCATCTTCGACCGGCTGTTCCGCTTCCCCGTCACCGGTGACCGGGTGCGCAACTACGACGGCCTCGGCGGCCAGCTGCTCTTCGCCTACCTGCACCGGCACGACGTCGTACGCTGGACGGACAACACCCTGCACATCGACTGGGAGCGGGCCCCGCAGGTCACCAACCAGCTGTGCGGCGAGATCGAGAAGCTGTACCGGGACGGCATCGACCGGCCCAAGCTGGTCCACTGGTTCGCCGCCTACGACCTCGTCTCGACCTACCTCGCGCCGCACCCCGGCTCCGTCTGGGCCAAGGGACCGGACGCGCTCGACCTCGACAAGCCGCCGCGCAAGCTCGTCGACGACGTCCTGCCGGACGAATTTCCGCTCAGCATGTTCTACGAGGCCCTCGCCAAGAAACTGCGCGGCGTGATTGCCTCCACCAAGGGCATCACGGCCCACAGCGACGTGCCGGTGGCGGTGTGAGCGCCGGCGGCACCCAGGGCAGGCCGGAGCACGAGGAGACGAGGGACATGAGTACTGCGACCAACGGCCAGGGGCCACTGGAAGGCGCGGTCGTCGCGGTGGCCGGGGCGGCGGGCCCCGCCGGGCGGGCGACGCTGCTGCGGCTGGCCGAGGCGGGCGCGACCGTGGTGGCCGCGGACGCGGACGCCGCACGGCTGGCGGAGGCCGTGGACGCCGCGCGGTACGCGCACGGCGGCGCGACCGTCACCGGCGACACCGTCGACCTGCTGGACCTCGACGCGACGCGCGCCTGGGCCGGCCGTACGGAGAAGGAGTTCGGCCGGATCGACGGGCTGGTGCACCTGGTCGGCGGCTGGCGCGGCTCCGCGTCGTTCGCGGAGACCGACCTCGGCGACTGGGACCTGCTGGAAAAGCTCCTCATCCGTACGGTCCAGCACACCTCGCTGGCTTTCCAGGCCCCGCTGGAGCGCTCCGGGAACGGGCGGTTCCTGCTGGTCAGCGCGGCGGGCGCGAGCAAGCCGACGGCCGGTAACGCGGCGTACGCGGCCGCCAAGGCCGCCGCCGAGGCCTGGACCCTGGCCCTCGGCGACGCCTTCCGCAAGGCCGGGGGCGAGGCGGGGCCCAAGGCGGCGGCTGCCATCCTGGTGGTCAAGGCGCTCGTCAACGACCAGATGCGCGCCGAGCGCCCGCATGCCAAGTTCGCGGGCTTCACGGACGTCAAGGACCTGGCCCAGGCCGTCAGCGGCGTCTGGGAGCGGCCCGCCCAGGAAGTGAATGGACAGCGTCTGTGGCTGACCCCCGAAGTGTGACCGAACGGAAGACCGACGCCCAGCGGCGCCACGACCCGGCGGTGCGCGGCTTCGCCAGCGACAACTACGCGGGCGTGCACCCGGAGGTCCTGGCGGCCGTGGCGCTCGCCAACGGCGGCCACCAGGTCGCCTACGGCGAGGACCAGTACACCGAGCACCTCCAGCGCGTCGTCCGCAGCCACTTCGGACAGACCGCCGAGGCGTTCCCGGTCTTCAACGGCACCGGCGCCAACGTGGTCGCCCTCCAGGCGATGACCGACCGCTGGGGCGCGGTGATCTGCGCCGAGAGCGCGCACATCCACGTCGACGAGTGCGGCGCCCCCGAACGCGTCGGCGGGCTGAAGCTGCTGACCGTACCGACCGAGGACGGCAAGCTCACGCCCGACCTGATCGACCGGCAGGCGTACGGCTGGGACGACGAGCACCGCGCCATGCCGCAGGTCGTCTCGATCACCCAGAACACCGAGCTGGGCACGGTCTACACCCCCGACGAGGTGCGGGCCATCTGCGAGCACGCCCACGAGCGCAACATGCTGGTGCACCTGGACGGGTCGCGGATCGCCAACGCGGCGGCGTCGCTGGACGTTCCCATGCGGGCGTTCACCAACGCGGTCGGGGTGGACGTGCTCTCCCTGGGCGGCACCAAGAACGGTGCCCTGTTCGGCGAGGCCGTGGTGGTCATCAACCCGGACGCGGTGCGCGCGATGAAGCACATCCGCAAGATGTCGATGCAGCTGGCCTCCAAGATGCGCTTCATATCGGCGCAGTTCGAGGCCCTGCTCGCCCGTGACCTGTGGCTGCGCAACGCCCGGCACGCCAACACGATGGCGAAGCGGCTCGCCGCCGGCGTCCGCGCGGTCGACGGTGTGGAGATCCTCTACCCGGTGCAGGCCAACGCCGTCTTCGCGCGCCTGCCGCACGATGTCACCGAGCGCCTGCAGAAGCGTTACCGCTTCTACTTCTGGGACGAGGCGGCCGGCGACGTCCGCTGGATGTGCTCCTTCGACACGACCGTGGAGGACGTGGACGGGCTGGTGGACGCCCTGCGGGAGGAGATGGGGCGGTAGGCCGCACGCTGAGTGCCGCGCCTGGCGGATGACCACGGTCGTCCGCCAGGCGCGTTCCCGTGCGACAGGTAGTGCACTGCGTTGGACTCCCCAGTACGGTTTGCTGAACCCGGACCCGCTGTGCTCCAATGCCTGGCGGAGGCCGCCGACCGGTCCCGGAGCCCGAGACGGCCGCATCGCCGCCGTCCGGCGCTTTCGCCCGACGAACCCCGAGGCACGCGACGATGACTCTCCCCCTGCACGTCTCCGACGAGGTCCGCGCCCTCGCGCCCGGCTTCGGCTACGTCGCCGTGGAGGCGCACGGCCTGACCAACGGCCCCAGCGACGAGGCCTCCGCGGCCCTCCTGGACGCCGCGGCCCGCCGGCTCGCGGAGCGGCTGGACGGCCGGGCGCCGCAGGACGACCCGCACATCGCCGCCTGGCGCGCCGCGTACACCGCCTTCGGCACCAAACCGTCCCGTACCCGCAACTCGGCCGAGGCGCTGGCCAAGCGGGCCCTCGCGGACGGCGGGCTGCCGCGCATCAACCGCCTCGTCGACCTCTACAACGCCATCAGCGTGGCCCACCTGATCCCGGTCGGCGGCGAGGACCTGGACCACATCCGGGGCGGTATGCGGCTGGTGCGGGCCACCGGCGCGGAGCCGTTCGTGACCGCGGCCGGCGGCGAGCGGGTCACCGAGCACCCGGAGCCCGGCGAGGTGGTGTGGTGCGACGACGAGGGCGTGACCTGCCGCCGCTGGAACTGGCGCCAGGGCGTCCGGACGCGGCTCACCGACACGTCCGTGAACGCGCTGTTCCTGCTGGAGCGGATGGCGCCGATGACCGCCGCGGAACTGGCCGCCGCTGCGGCCGAACTCGCCGAGACGCTGGAGAAGACCTGCCCCGGCGCCCGCGTGGTGGTGGGGGAGCCGCGCCTCTTCGACTGAGGCGCGGCCCGGACGGCCGGACCGTGGCCCCTTCAGGCCGTGGCCGGACTCAGGCCGTGGCCCCCGGGGCCGGTGCCGTGCCCCCGAGGTGCGCCGGGACCCACCAGGTGTCCTCCGGGCCCTTGGGGCGTACGGGATACGCGCGCTGCGCCGCCTCCAGCAGGTCCTGCACACGGGACCGCAGCCGGTCGGTGATCTTCTCCGTCTGCTCGTCCGGCGACGCCTCCACCGGCTCGCCGACCCGGATGGTGATCGGGAAGTGGTTGCGGCCCAGGTCCCGCTTGTGGCCCTTGGTCCACAGCCGCTGGGTGCCCCACAGCGCCATCGGCAGCAGCGGCACGCCCGCCTCCTGCGCCAGCCGGGCCGCGCCCGACTTGAACGTCTTCAGCGTGAAGGACTCCGAGATCGTCGCCTCCGGGAAGACCCCGATGATCTCCCCGCCGCGCAGCGCGCTCAGCGCGTGCTTGTAGGCGTGGACGCCCTGCGCGCGGTCCACCGGGATGTGCTTCATCGCGCGCATCAGCGGCCCCGACACCTTGTGCCGGAAGACCGACTCCTTCGCCATGAACCGCACCAGGCGCTTGGCCGGGCGGGCGGCCAGGCCGCAGAAGATGAAGTCCAGGTACCCGATGTGGTTGCTCACCAGGACCGCGCCGCCGCGCCGGGGTATGTGGTCGGCCCCGGCGATGTCGAACTTCAGGTCGAGTGCCTTGAACGCCGCGCGGGCGGCGCCGATGACGGGCGGGTAGACGAGCTCTGCCATGTCGGGGACCCCTTTTCTGTGCCTGGGGAGGGTTCTCCCGGCGAAGACGTTACGCAGCCGTAAGTATGCGGCTTTCGGGAGATCGTGCCCGATCGGCGGCCCCGGGGCCACCGTGCGGGCCCCCGCCGCCGGGAGATCCTCGTCACGTGATGGTCACCTGGAGCGATTTCCCCTCACCGCGGACGGTACACCGGGCACTCCGGGCGGTACACCGGCACCCCGGCGGCGGGAATGATTGCGGTCCCGTGGACGCTGCACCCGTCGACGACACAACCGGGGGTACGCGGAGCCCGGGCCCGTGGCAGCGGGCCGCTCCGGCACCGCGCACCGGCCGCGAACGGGAGGGTGAGGTTTGCGAGGGCAGGACGTGGGGACGCGGCTGGCCGCCGCCGGAGCGGGCGCGGAGCTGGGGGAGCGGGCCACGCTCGTGCAGTTCTCCAGCGCCTTCTGCCAGCCCTGCCGGGCCACCCGGCGCACCCTGGCCGAGGTGGCGGACATGGTGGACGGGGTGACCCACGTCGAGATCGACGCCGAGGCGCACCTCGACCTCGTACGGGCGCTGCGCATCGAGCGCACGCCCACGGTGCTGGTGCTCGACGGCGACGGCGCGCTGGTGCGCCGCGCGGCCGGACAGCCCCGCAAGGCCGACGTCATCGCCGCGCTGGGGGCCGCCGTCCGTGATTGATCTCCCAGATTTCCGGCGTTGCTTGACTGTCCGCCACACGCGTCGTCAGGGTGACGTCATGCGGCCAGGACCCCTTCTTCACGGACGCGCGCCCGCGGACCCTCCGTGCGCCGCCGGCGAGCACTGTCCGCGTACGTGAGCGGCGACGACTCCCGCGGTGCCGGTGACGGCGCCGCGCCGGCCCGGACCCCACGGCAGAAGGACACCACCATGACGGTACCGACCGACTTCGGTACGCCCCGCGCCGCCACCCCCGACCTGCTGCGCTCCGTCTTCCGGCAGCACGCCGCCGGCGTCGCCGTGATCACCGCGCCCGGCCCCCGTCCGGCCGGCTTCACCGCCACCTCGCTGACCTCGGTGGCCGCCGATCCGCCCCTGCTCTCCTTCGGCATCAGCACCGGCTCCTCCTGCTGGCCCGCGGTCTCCGCGGCCGAGCACATCGGCGTCCACATACTCGGCGAGCACCAGCAGGAGCTGGCCACCACCTTCGCGCGGAGCGGCGCCGACCGCTTCGCGCCGCCGACCTCCTGGCGTCCGGGGCCGCACGGGGTGCCGCTGCTGGACGGGGTGCTGGCCTGGCTGGTGTGCCGGGTGGTGGCCCGGGTCCCGGCCGGTGACCACCGGATCGTGCTCGGGCAGGTCGTCGAGGGCGACCCGGAGGGCTACGCCGGGACGGCCGGGCGCAGCCGCCCGCTGCTGTACCACGAGGGCCGCTTCAACGCGCTGCGCGACTGAGCCCCGCCGGGCCCGCGCCGCGCGGCCCTCTCAACGCTTCGCACGGCCCGCCGGTTCCGCGCCGGCGGCACGCGCGTCCCCTGCGTATCCGTTGGCAACGTCACAGTTCAACGGCCTTGCTTCCGGGGAAAGGGGTGGGTGTACTGGCGAGTAATATTTCGGTCGGCGCGGGAACCCCGTCCGGCCGGAAGCCGCCCCAACAGGCGCCTATGCTGCCAGCACAAGGCAGTTCGGAAGAGTCGAAGCAGGTAGGAGAGCCGGCGTGAGCCTGAGGATCGTTGTCTGTGTGAAGTACGTGCCCGACGCCACCGGCGACCGGCACTTCGCCGAGGACCTGACCGTCGACCGCGACGACGTGGACGGCCTGCTCTCGGAGCTCGACGAGTACGCGGTCGAGCAGGCCCTGCAGATCAAGGAAGCCGCCGACGGCGACGCCGAGATCACGGTGCTCACGGTGGGCCCGGAGGACGCCAACGACGCGCTGCGCAAGGCCCTGTCGATGGGCGCCGACAAGGGCGTGCACGTCGAGGACGACGACCTGCACGGCACCGACGCGCTCGGTACCTCCCTCGTCCTCGCCAAGGCCATCGAGAAGACCGGCTACGACCTGGTCGTCTGCGGCATGGCCTCCACCGACGGCACGATGGGCGTACTGCCCGCGCTGCTCGCCGAGCGCCTGGGCGTGCCGCAGGTGACCCAGCTGTCCGAGGTCTCCGTCGAGGGCGGCACCGTCAAGGGCCGCCGGGACGGCGACACCGCCACCGAGCAGCTGGAGGCGTCGCTGCCGGCCGTCGTGTCGGTCACCGACCAGTCCGGCGAGGCCCGTTACCCGTCCTTCAAGGGCATCATGGCCGCCAAGAAGAAGCCGGTGGAGTCCCTGGACCTGGACGACCTGGACATCGAGGCGGACGAGGTCGGCCTGGCGGGCGCCTGGACCAAGGTCGACGAGGCGGCCGAGCGTCCGGCCCGCACCGCGGGCACGATCGTCAAGGACGAGGGCGAGGGCGGCAAGCAGCTCGCCGAGTTCCTCGCGGGCCAGAAGTTCATCTGAGCCTCAGGAATCCCGTTCTTCCCACCGCCCTCATTCTTCCCGCAGGAGAGCAATCCCATGGCTGAAGTCCTTGTCTACGTCGACCACGTGGACGGCGCCGTCCGCAAGCCCACCCTCGAACTGCTCACCCTCGCCCGCCGCATCGGCGAGCCGGTCGCCGTGCACCTCGGCCCCGGCGCCGACACCGCCGCCGCGACGCTCGCCGAGCACGGCGCGGTCAAGGTCCTGACCGCCGACGCGCCGGAGTTCGCCGACTACCTGGTCGCGCCGAAGGTCGACGCGCTCCAGGCCGCCTACGAGGCCGTGTCCCCGGCCGCGGTGCTGCTGCCGTCCTCCACCGAGGGCAAGGAGATCGGTGCCCGCCTCGCGGTCCGCATCGGCTCCGGCATCATCACCGACGCCGTCGACCTGGAGGCCGGCGACGAGGGCCCGGTGGCCACCCAGTCCGTCTTCGCGGCCTCGTACACCACCAAGTCCCGCATCACCAAGGGCACCCCGGTCATCACCGTCAAGCCCAACTCCGCCGCCCCGGAGGCCGCGCCGGCCGCCGGTACGGTCGAGCAGCTCGCGGTGACCGTGGCGGAGACCTCCAAGGGCACCAAGGTCGTCTCGCGCACCCCGCGCGAGTCCACCGGCCGCCCCGAGCTGACCGAGGCCGCGATCGTGGTCTCCGGCGGCCGCGGCGTCAACGGCGCCGAGAACTTCCCGGTCATCGAGGCGCTCGCCGACTCGCTCGGCGCGGCCGTCGGCGCCTCGCGCGCCGCGGTGGACGCGGGCTGGTACCCGCACACCAACCAGGTCGGCCAGACCGGCAAGTCGGTCTCCCCGCAGCTGTACATCGCGGCGGGCATCTCCGGCGCGATCCAGCACCGCGCCGGCATGCAGACCTCGAAGACCATCGTCGCCATCAACAAGGACGCCGAGGCGCCGATCTTCGATCTGGTCGACTACGGCGTGGTCGGCGACCTGTTCGAGGTCGTCCCGGCCCTCACCGACGAGGTCAAGTCCCGCAAGGGCTGACCCCGCGGGGTGCGGCACGGTGGGGCCGTGCCGCACCCGTGACGCGCCCGGGGCCCGTACGCACACCGCGTACGGGCCCCGGGCGCGTCCGCGTGCCGGGAAGCTTCCCGGCCGGGGCCTACGTCCCGTACGCGGGGACCTAAGCCCCGGGTTTCGCGTGCCCCGGCGGGCACACCGAGGGTGCCGGATACCGACCGCGGAACCCGGAACGGAGTCCGCGGAACCCGAAGGAAGGCCCGCACGATGTCCCTGCCCGCAGCCCTGGCCGACCCCTCCGTACGCGCCCTGCGCATGCGCCTGCCGATGAGCCCCCAGGCGCCCCGCCTGGCCCGCGAATCGGTCTGCGCCGTCGTGGACCCCGACCGCTACGCGCTCGGCGACGGCGAGACCTGCCTGTCCGAGGTGGTGGCCAACGCCGTCCGGCACTCCGCCGCCCCCGACATCCCGCTGATGCTGATCGGCGAGGCGGACGGCAGCTTCTTCGCGGCGGTCAAGGACACCGCCCGCGCGGTGCCGATGACCACCGGCACCGGGGACGGAGCGCTCTGCGAGGACGGCCGGGGCCTGGAGGTCCTGGGAGCCCTCGCGGACGGCTGGGGCTTCGACCGGACGCGTTCCGGGAAGTGGGTGTGGTTCCGCGTGCGCCACCCGCGCTCGGACGCCGCCGAGGGGCAGGTGGCCGCGTGAACACCGCCCTCACGTCCGCACGCGCGAGACCCGCGACCGGACCGGCCGGGCTGCCCCTGCTGGAGGACGCCGGCGCGGTCACCCCGGAGGACGCCCGCGAGGTGTCCCGGCTCTTCTTCGAGCGGCTGGCCGGGCTGCCGGAAGGTGACGCCGCCCACCGGTACGCGCGCGACTGCCTGATCGAGATGAACCTGTCCCTGGTCCACTACGCGGTCCGCCGGTTCCGCGGCCGGGCCGAGGAGACCGAGGACATGGTCCAGGTCGGCACCATCGGGCTGATCAAGGCGATCGACCGGTACGACCTCGGGCGCGGCACCCCGTTCAGCGCCTTCGCCGTCCCGTACATCGTCGGTGAGATCAAGCGGTTCTTCCGGGACACCAGCTGGGCGGTCCACGTACCGCGCCGCCTCCAGGAACTGCGCATCGACCTGGCCAGGGCACGCGAAAGGCTCGCCCACGAACTGAACCGCGCGCCCACCGCGGCGGAACTGGCCCGGCACCTCGGAATCGACGAGGAAGAGGTCATCGAGGGCCTGTACGCCGGAAACGGCTACTCGGCGGACTCCCTGGACGCACCGCCGGAGGAGGGCGATACGCAGTCCGCGGGCGGCACCCTGGCCGCCCGCCTGGGCGGCGATGACCCCGCCCTGGAAAAGGCCGAGAACATCCAGGCGCTCAAACCGCTGATGGACGGCCTGGAAGAACGCGACCGGCGGATTCTGCACATGCGCTTCGGCGCGGAAATGACCCAGACACAGATCGGCCAGGCCCTCGGAATCTCCCAGATGCAGGTGTCGCGACTGCTGACCCGCATTCTCGCGAGCCTGCGGGAGGGGATGCTGGAGGCGAATTGAGGGACGCGCCCCATTCTGGGACGCGCGCCGCGCCCCGTCACGGGAAAGGCGCCGCGCCCCGTCACGGGAAAGGCGCCGCGCCCGTCACGGGAAAGGCGCCGCGCCCGTCACGGGAAAGGCCCGCCTTCCGCCTGCTGTCCGGCGGAAGGCGGGCCTTTCCCGTCCGCTCAGGCCGCCCGCCGGTACTCCGCGTCATGCGCGCGCAGCAGGCGGCGGGCCTCGTGCAGAGCGGCGGCCGGGTCGCGGCGGCCGGTGTAGACGCCGAGGGTGTAGGAGATGTCGTCGAGCCGGGCGGCTTCCGGGGTGCCGTCCCGGGTGAGGCGCTGGTGTTCGTGGACGAGGTCGCGCAGCACCTGGTAATTGATCAGTCGCATGGGGTGGCCTTTTCCGTGCGGAGAACCGGGGGTCGTCGCGGGGAATGCCGATCCATTCGCCCGCTGCTTTTCCGGTGCCCCGCTGGGTGGGGAAGCGGCGGGACTTCCGGCCTCGGGTGTACGGGACTTCCGCCGGTCCCGGGCGGCCCAACGGCCCCTTTTTCCACCGCGCCCGAATTTCGTCTCCCAGGGCCGCATAACCGGTGTCCGTAACGGACATCACAAGGTTTCGGCGGCCGTCACAGACCGGAATCGGCCGGTGCGGCGAACGGAAGGGGAGCAGGTGCGGGAGGAGACCACGGGAGCGGCCGTGCGCCGGGCCGGCGCCGCGCTCGCGGCCGTGCGCCCGGCGCGGCTGCGGGACGGGCCCTGGGCCGTGCGGTGGCTGGTGGCGGTCCGCGCGAGCGTCGCGGCCGCCCTGGCCTGGCAGCTGTGCGCCGGCGTGTGGGGGACGCCGCGGCCCGCCCCGGCGGTCGTCGCCGCGCTGCTCGTCGTCCACCCGACGGTGTTCCGGTCGTGCGCGGCGGGCCTCCAGTACGCGGCCGGGTGCACGCTCGGCGCGCTGATCGCGCTGCCCGCCGCCGTCCTCGTCGGCCCGACCTGGCTGAGCATGAGTGCGGTACTGCTGCTGTCCCTGCTGGCCGCCGGGCACGAACGGCTGGGCGCGCACGGACTGCACGTCCCGATCACCGCGGTCTTCGTCCTGCTGCTCGGGCCGAGCCACGCGCGGGAGATCGGGCCGCACCTGCTCCAGATCGGGGTGGGCATCTGCGTCGCGGTCCTCTTCAACGCCCTGCTGCCCCCGCCGCTGCGGCTGCGCGCCGCCGAGGCCGCCCTCGACCGGCTGCGCGCGGAACTGGCCGGGGTGCTGGACGGTGTGGCCGACGCGGTACGCGCGGTCCGCCACCCGGACGAGGTGCTGGACCCGGACTGGCGCGACCGCCTGGCGGACCTCATCGCCCAGGCGCGCAGCGCCCTCGGCCAGGCACACGAGAGCCTGCGCTGGAACGTACGCGCTCCGAGGCGGCACACCGTCTGGCACCTGGACCGGCGGGTCCTGGAGAACCTGGAGCGCGTCGCGCACGACACGGAAGCGGTGGTCGCCGCGCTCGACGACCTCGCGGCACAACGCCCGCCGCCCCGCGCGGAGTCCGCCCCGTACGCCGCGGACGGAGCCGCCGGGGCGGACGCCTGGGACCAGGAGTTCCGGGCCGGCTGCGCGCGGCTGCTGACCTGTCTGGCGCTGTGCGTCCGCGGCTGCCGCGGCGGCAGCCCGCACCCGGTCCTGCCCGCCACCCGCCGCGTGTGGCGGGAACTCGCCGAACGCTGTGGCGACCGGCACGACCGCCTGGACGCGCGCCTGGCCGAGTGCCGCCTCCTGATGCTCATCGACCGGTCGCTCCGGCACGTGGCGGGCGGCCGCCACCGTACGGCGCAGACCGTCCGGAACCGCACCGCCATCACCGAACTCACCGCCGTCGCCGGGGAAGAAGCCCATGCGCGAGCAGCCGCCCAGCACCGCTGAACGCCCCACCGGGACCGGGCGCCGCCGGACCGGATGCCCCCGGGCCGCGTGCGACCGGTGTGCGCTGCTGCCGCGCGCCCTGTTCGTCCTCGCCTTCGCCCTGTTCGTCCTGGCCGTCGTGGCCGTGTCGACCGGCTCGCCGAGCCGGCTCGCCGCCGGGCCGGTTTCCGGAGCGGCGGTGAGCGCGGCACTGGCCGCCGCGCCGGCGGCCGTCGTCGGCGAGGCGGTACGGCAGCGGCGGCGGCGCGCCCTGAACCGGGCGGACACCTCGGCCGCGACCGCGCAGCGGGTCCTGCTGCGGCCGCTCCCCGGCCGGATCGGGGACCTGCGCCTGCGCGGCACCTACCTCCCGGCCCGGACCGCGCCCCGCAGCGGCGGCGATCTCTACGACGCGGTGCGCAGCCCGTACGGCACCCGGCTGCTCATCGGCGACGTGCGCGCCAAGGGGATGCTCGCGGTGGAGGCCTCGGCGGTGCTGCTGCGCTCGTTCCGCGAAGCGGCGTACCAGGAGGAGACGCTGACCGGGGTGGCCCGGCGGCTGGAGGACGACGCGCGGCGGCACATCGCGGGGCTGCCGGGCGCGGAGACGCCCGAACGGTTCGCCACCGCCCTGCTGGTGGAGGTCCCGGCCGGGCCGGTGGCCCGGGTGGTCCACTGCGGGCACCCGGAACCCCTGCTGGTCCGGGACGGGCGGGTACGGGTCTGCCCGCCGGAGCGGCCCGGCGCCCCCATCGGCATGGCCGACCTGGTGGGGGCCGGGCACGCGGAGCACACGCTGCCGTTCCGGGCGGGGGAGCGGCTGGTGCTGTACTCCGACGGGTTCACCGAGGCGCGGGACGCGGCGGGGCGCTTCCAGCCGTTCGCCGAGCGGGTCGCGGAACGGGCCGCCGCGCCCCTGGACGATCTGGTGGACGGGCTCCGCGCGGACCTGGTCCGGCACACGGGCGGGGAGCTGCGCGACGACGCGGCGCTGCTCGTCGTCGAGCGGATCCCCGGGTGAGCGGGCCCGCCCGTACCGGTCCGGGCGCTACTCGCCGGTCGCGCCGTCGATCCGCTCGCGCAGGAGGTCCGCGTGCCCGTTGTGCCGCGCGTACTCCTCGATCATGTGGACGTACACCCACCGGAGGCTGATCGTCCGGCCGTCCGTCGTGGTGAAGGTGTCGTCCAGACCGCGGTGGGCCACGGCCTGGTCGGCGGCGTCGATCTCGGCGCGCAGCGTGGCCAACGCGGCCTCGGCGGTGGCGGTGTCGAGCACCTCGAAGTCCGCGTCGGGCTGCTCTTCGGAGTAGTACAGGGGCCCGATCTTCTGGCCCGCGACCCGGAAGCGGAACCAGCTGCGCTCCACCTCAGCCATGTGCCGGACGAGACCGAGCAGCGTGAGGTTCGAGGGTTCGGCGCTCGGCCGGACGAGCTGTTCCGGCGTGAGGCCGGCGCACTTGCTCAGCAGGGTGTCGCGGTGCTGGTCCAGCCAGCCCTGGAGCATCGCGCGTTCGTCCGCCACGTACGGTGCGGTGCGGCGGTCGGTCTTCGGTGCGGTCCATGTCATGCCGGGGAGTGTCACCCGGCAGACGCCGGGAGCGCTACACGTTATTTCCGGGGTAGCCGGGCTGCCGTGGCGTCAAAGCCTGGGTACCTGGCCCGGGTCGGGTGTGCACACCGGATTCAGGGAGCACACGGGATGGAGAGGTGCACGCAGATTCAGGGGGCACACCGGATTCAGCGGTGCGCACAAACTCTCAGCGGTCGCAGATCGGCTCGTACGGCACATCGGGCAGCAGCTCCCGCCAGCGTGCGGGGCCGGTACTGCCCACCAGCGGGCAGATGCGCCCGGCCACCCGGCCCGCGTCCAGGTCCCACAGGCGCACCGAACCGTCCGCGCCGGTGGTCGCCAGGGTCCTGCCGTCCGGCGCGTAGGCCACCGACCACACCACGTCCGTGTGCCCGGTCAGCGTGGCGGTCTGCGTACGGGCGGCCGTGTCCCAGATCCGTACGGTGCTGTCGAAGCCGACCGTGGCCAGCTGCTGCCCGTGCGGCGCGAAGGCGATGCCCCGCACCGACCCGGTGTGGCCGCGCAGCACTCCGGCGGCCTTCAGGGCGCGCACGTCCCACAGGCGCACCGTCCGGTCGTTGCCCGCCGACGCGAGCGTGCGCCCGTCCGCGCTGAACGCCACCGCCCACACGGCGCCCGAATGCCCGCGCAGCACCCCGACCTGACGGTGCGTGGCGACCTCCCACAGCCGGACCGTCCGGTCGTCGCTCGCGCTGGCCAGCAGCCGCCCGTCCGGGCTGAACGCCACACCGTTGACGAAGTCGTCGTGGCCGGTCAGGGCGGTGGAACGGCTCCGCGCGAGATCCCACAGCCGTACCGTGCCGTCCTCGCTCGCCCCCGCCAGCAGCCCCCCGCCGGGGGCGAAGGCGACCCCGAACACCGAGCCGCGCGGCCCCGTCAGCAGCCGGTCACGGGCGCCGCTCGCCGCGTCCCACAGCCGCACCGTCCCGTCGGCGCCCGCGGTGGCGAACGTCCGGCCGTCCGGGCCGTAGGCCAGATCCCGGACCGGCCCGTGGTGGGCGCGCAGCGGCGGCCCCAGCTGGGTGTGCGTGCGGACGTCCCACCGCTGGACCGTGCCGTCGACGCCCGCCGCGACCAGCCGCCGCCCGTCGGGGGCGAAGGCGACGGCGGACCGGCCGGACACCGGCCGGGCGGTCAGCGCGGCGCCGGCCGGGTTCCACAGGGCGATCGTCCGGTCGAAGCTGCCGGTGGCCAGCGTGCGGCCGTCCGGGGAGAAGGCGACGGCGAGGACGTAGTCGCTGTGCCCGGTGAAGGCGGCGACGGTACGGAGGGTGGCGACCTCCCACAGCCGCGCGGAGCCGTCGCCGGACGCGGACGCGAGGGTGTCGCCGTCGGGGCTGAAGGCCAGCGCGTTGATGTCGTCGTTGTGGCCGGTGAGGCGGGCCCGGACGGTCATCCGCCGGGTGTCGTACAGGGTGACCGTACGGTCCGTGCCGCCGACGGCCAGCGTCGCGCTGTCCGGGCTGAAGGCCACGGCCACGACGCCGTCGCCGAGGCCGGAGCGGTCGGCGAGGACGGTGGGGGAGGCGGGGCGGGCGGCGGCGGACAGGGCGGTGCCGGGGGCGGACGCGGTCAGCGACGGCGGCAGCCGCCAGACCCGGACCCGGCCGTTGGCGTCACCGCGGGCGAGCAGCCGGCCGTCCGGGCTGAACGCCACCTTGCCGGTCCCGGCGCCGCCGAGGCCGGGCAGCCGGGCCATCGGCCGCATCCGGGGCGCGTCCCACAGGGTCACGCTGCCGCCGGGGCCGGTGGCGGCGAGCACGTCGCCACCGGACGGACCGCCGCGGCCCGCGGGCGCGAAGGCCACCTCGCCGCCGTCACCGCCGCCGGGCACGGTCACGGCGGGCGTACGGCGGGCGGCGTCCCGGACCCGTACGGAGCCGTCCGCGGCGCCCGCGGCCAGGAGGCGGCCGTCCGGGCTGAAGGCGACGCCGCGCATCCGTGTCGTACCGGCCGTGAGCGCGGTGACCGGCGGGCGGCGGGTACGCGGGTCCCACAGCCGGACCGTGCCGTCCGAACCGCCGCCCGCCAGGAGCCTGCCGTCCGGGCTGAACGCGGCGCCGTTGACCGGGCCCTGATGCCCCGTCAGGCGCCCCGCGAACGGCCGCGCCTGGGTGCTCAGCAGCGCGCTGCGGGAAGCGGGGGAGGGGTGCAGCCGGTACGCCTCGGCGGCGAGCAGCATGGCCGCCTCCGGCTGCCCGGAGGCCACCTGCCCGGAGCGGGCGGCCAGTTCACCGGCGTACGCGTCACGTCGCCCGGCCTCCGCCGTACGCCACTGCTGCACCGCCAGCACCCCCGCGCACACGGCGAGCACGAGCAGCACGGCGAGGGTGCCCGCGAGCCTGCGGCGCCGCCGCACCCGGCGCCGGGCGGCCCGGGCCGCGGCCGCCTCGCGCTCCTGCGAGGCGCGCAGGAACTCCTCCTCCAGCGGGCTGAGTCCGGCGTTCTCGCCCTGCTGCCCGGCCCACTCGCGCGCCACCGCCAGCCGTGTGCCCCGGTAGAGCGCCGCCGAGTCCCGCCCCTCCCGCTTCCAGGCCCCGGCCGCCTCCGTCAGCCGCTGGTGGACGACGAGCCCGGCCCGGTCGGCGCGGATCCAGCCGCGCAGCCGCGGCCAGGCCCGCAGCAGCGCCTCGTGGGTGATCTCCACGGTGTCCGCGTCGAGCGTCAGCAGCCGGGCGCGGACGAAGACATCGATCACGGCGGCGGTCTTCTCCGGGTCCGGCAGGTGCTCCAGCAGCCGCTCGCGCGGCACCCGGCGGCGCGTCTCGCCCGCGATCTCGCCGACCTGGACCAGCCGCAGCAGCACCTGCCGCGCCGTGCGCCGCTCCGCCGGGTCCAGCCCGTCGTGCACCCGCTCGGCGGTGGTGGCGACGGCGCCGTGCAGGCCGCCGGTGAGGCGGTAGCCGGCGACGGTGAGGGTGCGGCCGGAGCGCTGCTGCCAGGTGGCGAGCAGGGCGTGCGCCAGCAGCGGCAGCGTGCCGCCGGCCACCGGCTCGTCGTCCCCGTGGATGCCCAGGTCGGACAGGAGCAGCTCTTCGAGGCCCGGCTCCAGCTCCAGCGCGGCCTCCCGGGCGGGGCGGGTGATCGCCGCGCGGACTTCCCGTACGGACATCGGGCGCAGCGCGAAGACCCCGGCGGACAGGGCCGGGGCGAGCGCGGGGTGGTCCAGGCACTGCCCGTAGAAGTCAGCGCGGACACCGAGGACCACGGCGCAGGGGGCGTCCCGGGCGGCCGCGCACAGCGCCGTGACGAAGGCGCGCCGCTCGTGGGAGTCCTCGCAGACGGTGAAGATCTCCTCGAACTGGTCGACGACGAGGACCAGGCGGGAACGGGTGCCGAGCGCGGCGCGGACGGCGGCGGCGCACCGCTCGGGGGCTTCGGCCAGTTCCTCGGCGGAGGCGGAGGCAGACGCGGAGGCGGATGTGGCGGCAGGGGCGCCCGGTCCGGCCAGCGCCGCGGCCAGTTCGGTGAGCGGACGCGCGCCGGGTGTCAGGACGCGGACCGGCCAGTGCCGGGAGCCGGGCAGGGCGCCGGCGCGCAGGGCGGGCAGCAGCCCGGCCCGCAGCAGCGAGGACTTGCCGGCGCCGGACGGGGCCGCGAGGACCAGCGGGCCCGCGCTGTCCACGCGCTCGGCGAGGCGGCCGACCAGGGCGGCGGTGGCCCGCTCCCGGCCGAAGAACCAGGGGGCGTCGGCGGCGGTGTAGGCGGCGAGTCCCGGATACGGGCAGCGGTCGCCGGGGGTACGGGCGGCCAGCAGCCGGCCGAGCGTGCCCTGTGCCGCCAGGGCCGCGTCGCAGCGGCGGGCCACGTCGGCGGTCGGCGGTTTCTCACCGTTCTCGATCTTGCTGAGATAGCCCTTGCTGTAGTGCACCAGCTGGGCGAGAGACCGGAGGGAGATCTCCCGCTCCCGCCGCAGCCGCCGCAGCGCGTCCCCGAACTCCTCCGGCATGCAGCCCCCCCCCACGCCTCGTGCGGGCGGCCGGGCTCCCGGCCGCCCGCACCGCGCCGGTGATGCTACGCACGGCGGTTCGGGCCCGGCCGCCGATCGGCGGGGAACTACCGAAAGGGATGAAACGGGATACCCGGGTGCGCGGGCGCACGGCGCGCGCGATGGGGAACGCTCCCCGTGCGGTGCCCGCCCGGTCCGGGGCCCGAAGGGTGTTGACCTGCGATCTCGGCCCGGATAGCTTCGCTCTACGGATTGTTGATTCCGCGACACGGAAAAGCCGCGGAGCGGGTGCGGACCACTGGGAGGGTGTCGGATGGGGCAGCACGAGACGGTGGCGACGAGCCTCGCGCCCACCGTACGCGAGGAGATCGGAGCCGCTCTCGCGGACGTGGACGCGGACCTCGCGCGGCGCTACCCGGGCGATCCCGGCACCCGGCAGCCGGTCCACACGGTCTACGTGCCCGGCGACGCCGTCACCGCCGGCACCCTCCGCGAGTGGGGCGACGCCGCCCTCGCCGCGCTCGACGAGCACGCACCCGACGCCGAGGCGTTCGCCGGCGTCCTCGGCCTCCCGGACGACCTGGCGGAGCCGGTGTACGAGCGGGTCCGGGCCAAGCTGGAGCGCGAGCCCGTGGAGGACCTGCGCATCGACTTCGAGGACGGCTACGGCCCGCGCCCGGACGCCGAGGAGGACGAAGCGGCCGCCCGCGCCGCCGCCCTCGTCGCGGCCGCCTGCGCGGACGGCACCGCGGCGCCCTACACGGGCATCCGCATGAAGTGCATGGAGGCCGCCGTCCGCGACCGCGGCATCCGCACCCTCGACATCTTCCTCACCGGTCTGATGGCGGCCGGCGGCCTCCCCGACGGCCTGGTCCTGACCCTGCCCAAGGTCAGCTACGCCGAGCAGGTCGCCGCCATGGCGCGGCTGCTGGAGGCGTTCGAGAAGACCCACGGCCTGCCGGCCGGCCGGCTCGGCTTCGAGATCCAGATCGAGACCACCCAGTCGATCCTGGGCGCCGACGGCCGCGCCACCGTCGCCCGCATGATCGAGGCCGCCGGGGGCCGCGCCACCTCCCTGCACTACGGCACCTTCGACTACAGCGCCTCCTGCGGCGTCAGCGCCGCCCACCAGGCCCCGGACCACCCGGCGGCCGACCACGCCAAGGCCGTCATGCAGGTCGCCGCGGCCGGCACCGGCGTGCGCCTGTCCGACGGCTCGACCAACGTCCTGCCGATCGGCGCGACCACCCGGGTGCACGACGCCTGGCGGCTGCACCACGGCCTGGTCACCCGCGCGCTGGCCCGCGCGTACTACCAGGGCTGGGACATGCACCCGGCCCACCTGCCCACCCGCTACGCCGCCGTCTACGCCTTCTACCGCGGCGGCCTGGAGCAGGCCGCCGCCCGGCTCACCGCGTACGTCTCCAAGGCCGGCGGCGACGTGCTGGACGAGCCCGCCACGGCCAGGGCGCTCAGCGGCTACCTGCTGCGCGGCCTGGACTGCGGCGCCGTGGACCCGGCCGAGGTCGCCCGCCTGACCGGGCTCACCCGCGCCGACCTGGACGCCCTCGCGGGCCGCCCCGCCCCGGCCGCCTGACGCCCCGTCACCAGCGGCGTACGAACACGTCGTACGCCGCGTTGGTGTCCCCGGGCACCAGATCGGCCGCGTCCGAGGCGAACGCCACCGCCCGGCCCCCGCCGTCGACGGCCCCGCCGCCCGCCCGGTCGCCCGGGCCCACGTCCCGGCGCTGTCCGCTCCGCGCGTGCACGAGGACCAGCCGGCCGCCCTCCGCGACGAGCACCCACCGGCCGTCCCCGCTGACCGCCTTCGCCACCGCGCCGTCGCCCGCCACCCGCCAGGTCCGCCCGGCGCGCAGATCGCGGACGTAGGCGTGCGAGCCGGCCGCGGTGCCCCCGCGCACGACGTTGGTGGCGGTGGACGTGAAGGCCGCGTACCGGCCGTCGGCGCTGAGCTGCGCGAGCCGCGCCGGGCCGTCGGCCGGGGAGCCGTCGTGCGTGATGTCCGCCTGCCCGACCTCGCCGGTGTCCCGGTCGCGGACGAACACATCGCCCGTGTCCGGGCCGCTGCCGCCGCGCTGCCGGATGCCGTACGCCGCCACCCGGCCGTCCCGGGAGAGCGAGCCGCCGTCGGCGAGCGGGTACCCCGAAGGGCCGGCGGGGGTGAGGAGTTCGTCGGTGCCGCTGTCCAGGTCGCGGACGTACAGCAGGACGGGGGCGTTGCCGTGCCGGTTGGTGATCGTGTACGCGAGGTGCCGCCCGTCGGCGCTCAGCCCGGCGACGTCGCTGATCTCGCCGCCGATCGGCGGGTCCTTCGGACGGACCTGCTCCGTCGTCCCGGTGCGGCGGTCGTGGACGTACGGGAGCGGATAGCGCGTCCCCGTCGAGAACGCGACGTACCGGCCGTCCGCGCTGATCGCCAGGGGGCCGCCGCCGTACCCCTGTGGCCTCGGCACCTGGGTGAGCTTCCTGGTGACCGTGTCCTTGACCAGCAGCGCGGGGAAGTAGCCGGCGCCGAGGTTCGGGGCGGCCGACCAGAAGACGACGTACCGTCCGTCCGCGCTGACGGCGGCGGGCCCCGACGCCCCGTCGGCCTGTGTGCCGTCGGAGGCCGTGCTGACCCGCTGGACCGAGGACGCGGGGCGGGCGGATGCGGGCCCGGCGGCCTGCGCCCGGCCCGGGGCGCACAGCCCCGCCACGACCGCGCCCACCGCACTGGCTCCGGCGACCGCGCGGACCGACCGCGACATGCCCCACCCCATGCCCGCCCCCGAGATGCCCGTCCCGAAAAAAGAAGAAGCAAGGAGTTCGCACACTCCTTGCCACTCTCAACATATAGCGCACAGGGGGGCTTGCGGCAAGGCCCCGGTCGTGCCGCACAATCGCTCGCCGAGGCCAGGACCTGCGGGAACGGGAGACACGCGCAGCACGCGCCGCGGCGCGGGCGTACGCGCGGCAGCACCCCGCGGGACGGCCCAGGATCGGAGCTGACACCATGCATTCCCTGACCACCGGCGTGTTCGACCTTCCCGACCGCCTCGCCGCCAAGGCCGACCCCAAGCTGACGGCGGCCGACGAACGGCACTTCGCGGCCATCGCGGAGAGCCTGGACCGGACGATCACCGAACTGTCCGACCGCCTCGACGCCGAACTCAAGGCGCCCGGCGGCACCGGCCGGCAGGCGATGGACCGCGACGCGGAGGTCCACCGGCTGACCGGACGGCTGCGCGCTCTGCGCCGCTTCGGCCTCGACCTGTGCCTCGGCCGCATGGCCGGAGCGGACGGCACCGAGCCCGTGTACGTCGGACGGCTCGGCCTCACCGACAGCACGGGCCGCCGGCTGCTGGTCGACTGGCGGTCCCCCGCGGCCGAGCCGTTCTTCGGCGCCACCCACGCCGACCCGATGGGTCTGACGAGCCGCCGCCGGTACCGCTGGACCGACGGCCGGATCACCGACTACTGGGACGAGGTCTTCACCGCCGACGGGCTCGAAGGGCACGCCGCGCTGGACGACCACTCCGCCTTCATCGCCAGCCTGGGCGGCAACCGGTCGGCACGGATGCGGGACGTGCTCGGCACCATCCAGGCCGACCAGGACGCCGTCATCCGGGCCGGATCCCGCGGCGCCCTCGTGGTCGACGGCGGGCCGGGCACGGGCAAGACCGTCGTCGCCCTGCACCGCTCCGCCTACCTCCTGTACTCCGACCCCCGCCTCGGACACGGCCGCGGCGGCGTGCTGTTCGTCGGCCCGCACCGGCCCTACCTGGCCTACGTGGACGACGTCCTGCCCAGCCTCGGCGAGGAAGGCGTGCAGACCTGCGTCCTGCGCGACCTCGTCGCCGAGGGGGCGGACGCGGCGGACGAGAGCGACCCGGAGGTGGCCCGCCTGAAGTCCTCCGCGGACATGGTGAAGGCCATCGAGAAGGCCGTCGGCATCTACGAGGAGCCGCCCACCAGGGGGATGACGGTCTCGACCGACTGGGGCGACGTCCGGCTGACCGCCGACGACTGGGCCGAGGCGTTCGACGCGCCGGACCACGGCACCCCGCACAACGAGGCGCGCGAGCAGATCTGGGAGGAACTCGTCGCGATCCTGCTGGACAAGCTCGACGGCGACGTCCCCGGCCACGCCTTCGAGCGGTCGCTGCGGTACGACGGGGAACTGGTCACCGCCCTGCACCGCGCCTGGCCGCTGCTCGAAGCCACCGACCTGGTCTCGGACCTGTGGACGGTTCCCGCCTATCTGCGGCTGTGCGTCCCCTGGCTCAGCGCGGACGAGGTGCGCAGGCTCCAGCGCAAGGACGCGCCCCAGGCATGGACGGTGTCCGACCTGCCGCTCCTGGACGCGGCGCGGCAGCGCCTCGGCGACCCGGAGGCGGCCCGCACCAGGCGCCGGCACGCGGCCGTGCTCGCCGCCCAGCGCGAGCGCATGACGCAGGTGGTCGACAACCTCATCGACGCGGCGGCCGCCTCCGGCGCGGACCTCGACGAGGGTGAGGGCCTGGTGACGATGTTGCGCGGCCAGGACGCCCAGGTCAGCCTGGTCGACGAGGCCGAGCTGACGGTCGCGGAACCGGACCGGCTGGCCGGCCCGTTCGCGCACATCGTCGTGGACGAGGCCCAGGAACTGACCGACGCGGAATGGCAGATGCTGCTGTCGCGCTGCCCGTCCCGGAGCTTCACCATCGTCGGCGACCGCGCCCAGGCCCGGCACGGGTTCACCGAGTCGTGGCGGGAACGGCTCGAACGGATCGGCCTGGACCGGATCGACGTGGCCTGCCTGAACATCAACTACCGCACGCCGGAAGAGGTCATGGCGGCGGCCGAGCCGGTCATCCGGGCCGCGCTCCCGGACGCCAACGTGCCGGTCTCCATCCGCCGCGGCGGCGTTCCCGTGGTCCACGGCTCCGTCGCCGACCGCGACACGGTCCTCGGCGACTGGCTCGCCACCCACGACGACGGCATCGCCTGCGTCATCGGCGACCCCACGTTCCGGGCGACGCGGCGCGTCCGGTCGCTGTCCCCGGAGCTGGCGAAGGGCCTGGAGTTCGACCTGGTCGTCCTCGTCGACCCGGAGAACTTCGGCGACGGTGTCCAGGGAGCGGTCGACCGCTATGTCGCGATGTCGCGCGCGACGCAGCAACTTGTCATCCTGACGAGCTCCTGAGACCGGGCGGCCGGACCGGGTCGCGGACGCTCCACCCGCACCGGACGTTGTACGGAGAACGGCTGATTGCCGGTGTCCCTTCGGGCGCGCTTGTATGCGCGTACCGCGTACGGGCGGGGTGACGGAGACCAGGGGGAAGCATGGCGAAGCGGATACGTACGGGGCTGGGCGTGGCCGTGGCGGTCGGGGTGCTGTTGTCGGGGGAGGCGGCGTGGGCCGGTGAAGGAGCCGGTGAGGCAGCCGCGTCCACCGTCGTACGGGTGAGCACGGCGGCGGACGGCGGCCAGCTGACCGGCCCGTCGCACATCGCCTCGATCAGCGCCGGCGGCCGGTACGTCGCCTTCTGGACGGGGGCGCCGGAGCTGGGCGGCGGAGGCGGTTCGACGCACGTACTGGCCGTCAAGGACCTGCGCACCGGGCGGGTCGGGCGGATTCCGGACGCCCGGCGCGAGGACGGGGCCGGGATCGACAACGTCCCGCGCGTCAGCGCCGACGGCCGCTTCGTCGCGTACTCCACCGGATACGTCGGGCACCGTTCCGCGTACCTGCACGACCGCCGCACCGGCCGCACCACCCACCTGGTCCCGCCGCCCGGCTCCCCGGCCGGCGGCGGGAGCGGCGAGGTCACCTCGCTGAGCGCGCACGGTCGTTCGGTGGCCTTCCGGGCCACCGGCCCCGCACCGGACGGCCCGGCGCTCGACTACGTACACGACCTGGTCACCGGCCGCACCGAGCTGATCACCCCCAAGGCGCCCGGGGGCAACGCCAAGTACGGGATCGTACGCGGTGTCTCGCTGAGCGGGACGGGCCGGTGGATCGCGTACGTGCTCGACGAGGCGGAGGGCGGCGGGCAGGACCTCTTCGTACGGGACCGCCGGACGGGCGCCGTGCGCCGGGCCGACCTGAATGCCGACGGTACGCCGATGGAAGACCGCCGCCTGCGCCTGGGCGAGCTGAGCGCCAACGGCCGAGCCGTGACGTTCGGCGCGGACACCCCTCGCGCACCGGCCCGGTCCGCAGCGCCCGGCTGGTTCGGCTACGTACACGACCTGCGCGCCCGGCACACCCGGCAGGTGGGCCGGGAGCGCGGCTTCCCCACGGCCGTCAGCGGCGACGGCCGGCGCGTGCTGGAGAACCACGACGGCCGGCTGACGCTGCACGACCTGCGCACCGGCGAGCAGCACCCGGTCGCGGACGGCTATCTGAACCACGCCGCCCAGCACGCGCTGAGCCGGGACGGCCGGAGCGTGGTCTTCGGCTCGGTCCTGCCGGACCTGGTGCCGGGGGACACCAATGGCGCGTACGACGTGTTCGTGCGGCGGTTCGGTGCCGGGGCGGAGTGACGGCCCGGGGTGATTGCGCCCGGTTGCGACCAGGTTGTACCGGAGGTCATGGCGGGCATGCGGATCACATGACCGACATCGGATTCTTCGCCCGCAGCTTCGGGCCGCCGCCACGCGAGGGCCGCCCGGCCATGGTGCTCGTCCACGGACTCGGACTCTCGGGACGGTACTTCGTGCCGCTCGCGCGCCGGCTGGCCGCGGGCGGGGCGACCGTGGTGGTGCCGGACCTGCCGGGCAACGCGCGTTCGCGGGCCGCCGAGCACCGCGCACCCGGTGTCGGACAGTGCGCCGAGGCCCTGGCCCGGCTGCACCGGCGGCTGTCCCTGGGGCCGAGCGTGCTGGTCGCCAACTCGGTCGGCTGCCAGGTGGCCGCGGCCCTGGCCGCCCGCCACCCCCGCCTGGTCGGGCGCCTGGTGCTGGTCGGCCCGGCGCTCGAACCGGGGGTCTCCGGATGGCGCCAGTGCGCCCGGCTCGTCGCGGACGCCCCCAGGGAACCCCTCGGCCTGCTCGGCCTGGCCGCGTTCGACTACCTGGTGACCGGCCCCCTGCGCTGCGCCGCTTCCTTCGGCCACGCGCTGCGGGACGCGGCCGGGGCATTCGAGGGGAACCTGTCCCGCGTCCGCGCGCCCACGCTCGTCGTACGGGGAGCGGGTGACACCATCGCCTCCGGCACCTGGACCCGGCGTGTGGCGGGACTGGTCGCCGACGGGCGCGCCGGGGAGATCCCGGGCGCGGCCCACGCCGCCCACTACGGCGCGCCGGACGCCATGGCGGCGCTGATCGAGAAGTTCACGGTGGGAGAGCCCGGAAGATCCACGGTGGGAGAGGCCGGATGAACTCCGCGAAGACGTCCGGCCGGGCACCGACCGGGCACCAGGAGCGCCGCTCGCTGTGGCTGCGCCTGCTGCCCGGCATCTCCCCGAAGCGCCGGGGCTTCGTCCTGGCCTGGTGGGGCTTCGCCCTCACCTTCGGCGGGATGCGCCTGCTGACCTGGCTCATCCACATCGACGTGGCCGGGGTCGGCGACGTACAGGCCGGCGGGGTGCACCTGCACCACTACGTATGGGGGATCCTGCTGCTCGCGGTGGTGGGCGCGGCGAGCCTGGCCGAACGCTCGGCGCGGGCACGCGCCTGGCTGGGGCTGGCCTACGGGGTGGGCCTGGCCCTGGTCGTCGACGAGGCCGCGCTGCTGATCAGCCTGGAGGACGTGTACTGGGACACCGAGGGCGGCGTCAGCATCGCCCTGGCCATCGCCCTGATCGCCGTCGTCGGCAGCGTCCTGGCGTTCACGCGGGGGCGGCGCGCCTCCCGGGACGATCCGGACGACGACGGCTGACGCCCGAGGGCGACGGGGTCAGCCGCCCTCCGGGGGCGGCAGTTCGCCCGAGCCGCGCGGGATGAGGCGGGTGGGGATCTCCTCGCGCCGCGGCGGCCCGTCGGCGCCGTCGAGGCGGCGGAAGAGGAGCGTGGCCGCGGTACGGCCGAGCCGCGCCGCGTCCTGCGCCACCACCGTGATCGCGGGGGAGACCAGGTCGGCCAGCTCGAAGTCGTCGAAGCCCACCAGGGCGACCGGGCGCGGGCGTTCGGCGAGCACCCGGACCGCGGTGACCGTCACCCGGTTGTTGCCCGCGAACAGCGCGGTGACCGGCCGCGGCCCGTCGAGCATGGCGGTGGCCGCGAAGCGCACCCGGTCCGGCGCGGTCGAGCCGAGGGACACCCACGCCTCGTCCACCGGGAGCCCGGCCTCGGCCATCGCGGTGCGGTAGCCGCGCAGCCGCTCGGCGGCGGTATGGATGCGGGGCTGGTCGCCGAGGAAGCCGATGCGGCGGTGGCCGTGCGCGATCAGGTGCGCGACCGCGTCGCGGGCCCCGCCGAAGCTGTCGGAGAGCACCGTGTCCGCCTCGATCCGGCCCGCCGGGCGGTCCACGAAGACGGTCGCCACGCCCGCCGCGATCTCCGGCTCCAGATAGCGGTGGTCGTCCGCGGCCGGGATGATCACCAGCCCGTCCACCCGGCGGGCGCAGAGCGCGAGCACCAGTTCCTGTTCGCGCGCGGGGTCCTCGGCGCTGGACCCGTTGATCAGCAGCGCGCCGTGGTCGCGGGCGACCTCCTCGACGGCGCGGTTCAGCGGCCCGTAGAAGGGGTCGGCGAGGTCCTCCAGGACCAGGCCGATGCTGGCGGTGCGGCCCTTGCGCAGGATGCGCGCGGAGTCGTTGCGGCGGAAGCCGAGGGCGGTGATGGCATCCTGGACGCGGCGTTCGGTGTCGGGGGTGACGCCGGGTTCGCCGTTGACCACCCGGGAGACCGTTTTCAGGCCGACGCCGGCGCGCGCCGCGACATCCTTCATCGTCGGCCGGCTGCCGTAGCGGCGGGAGGTGCCCCGGGCGGTGTCGGTCACGGTGCGCGGTCCTGATTCTGTCGGCGGTGGCGGCGGTCGGGCGGGCGCGGCGGGCGGCCCCGGTGCGGCCACGGCGGCTCCGGCGCTCGCTCCGGCTGTTGCTGGAGAGACGGGCGGGACCGGTGTGGCGGTTCCCGGTCCGGTACGCCGATGATGGGTCTCGGCGTGACCGAGCGACCGGCGTGTGGGGCCGGCCGGGCGGGACGCCCGGCCGTACCGTGCGACGGTGCGCGGTACGGCGACGAGCATAACCTCTGGACAACGTTGTCAAAGGCGACGAGACTGGCGTTCCCGTGCCGGGCCCCGCACCCCGGCCCCCGCGCCCACCAGGAGATTCGACACCGATGCAGACGGACCTCAGCGCAGCGCTGGACATCGGCGGCACCAAGATCGCCGGAGCGCTGGTGGACGGGCGCGGCAGACTGCTCGTACGGACCACCCGGCCCACCCCCGCCGACCAGGACGGCGCCACCGTCCTGCGCGCGCTGGCCGAGGTGGTGGCGGACCTGACCGCGCGCCCCGAGTGGGCCGGGGTGGCGGCCGTCGGCATCGGCAGCGCGGGACCGGTGGACGCCCGGCGCGGCACGGTCAGCCCGGTCAACATCCCCGGCTGGCGGGACTTCCCGGTCGTCGCGGAAGTCCAGGCGCTGGTCGGCGCGCTCCCGGTCGTCCTGGTGGGCGACGGTGTGGCGATGACCGCCGCCGAACACTGGCAGGGCGCCGCCCGCGGCTACGCCAACGCCCTGTGCATGGTGGTCTCCACGGGTGTCGGCGGCGGCCTGGTGCTGGGCGGACAGTTGCACCCCGGCCCGACCGGCAACGCGGGCCACATCGGCCACATCAGCGTGGACCTCGACGGCGACCCGTGCCCGTGCGGCGCCCGCGGCTGCGTCGAGCGTCTCGCCAGCGGTCCCAACATCGCCCGCCGCGCCTTGGAGAACGGCTGGCGGCCCGGCCCCGACGGGGACACCAGCGCCGCCGCCGTGGCCGCGGCGGCCCGCGCGGGTGACCCGGTGGCCCGTCACTCCTTCGAGCGGGCCGCGCAGGCGCTGGCCGCCGGGATCGCGGCCACCGCGGCGCTGGTCGAGATCGAGATCGCGGTGATCGGCGGCGGCGTGGCCGGTGCGGGCGACACCCTCTTCGTCCCGCTGCGCCGCGCCCTGGACGACTACGCGACGCTCTCCTTCGTCCGCGGCATCACGGTCGTACCGGCACAGACCGGAACGGACGCGGGGGTGGTGGGCGCCGCGGCGGCGGCCGCGCAACAGTCCCGTCTCGATGCCTTCGCCCCCACGGTCTGAACGGTTCGCACGGCCCGGTGCCGCCTCTAGGCTGTTGCCGACCATGACCGGGGACGAGTGGTGCGAACGGGGCGAGTGGCGTGGACGGTGTGGACGAGCCGGGTGACGTGGGCGGCGGCGCCCGTGGCGGAGGCTCCGGCGGCGGGGACCTGACAGGGCGGGTGCTCGGCGGGCGTTACCGGGTCACCGGGCAGATCGGGCGCGGCGGCATGGGCGTCGTGTGCCGGGCCGTGGACGAGGTGCTCGGCCGGGAGGTCGCCGTCAAGGTGCTGCGGGCCTACACCGACGCGTCCCCGCCGGAGCTGGCCGACCTGCGCACCCGTATGCAGCGCGAGGCGCGTGCCGCCGCCCGCATCCGGCACTCCGGCGTGGTCACCGTGCACGACGTGATCGACGAGGACGGGCGCCCGGTCATCGTCATGGAGCTGGTCGACGGGCCCTCGCTGGACGACGCCCTCGACCGGTACGGCGCCATCGGCCCGCGCGACATCGCCGCCATCGGCGCCAAGGTGATGGACGCGCTGGACGCCGCGCACCAGGCGGGCGTGCTGCACCGGGACGTCAAGCCCGGCAACGTCCTGCTGGAGGGCTGGGCGCGGCGGGCGGGCCGCCCGGACGCCGGGGTGGGCCGCGTGGTGCTCACCGACTTCGGCATCGCCAGCATCGAGGCGCCGGACGACGGGAACACCACCCGTCTGACCCGCAGCGGCGAACTGGTCGGCTCGCTCGACTACCTGCCGCCGGAGCGGGCCCAGGGGCAGCCGCCCTCGCCCGCCTCGGACATCTGGTCGCTCGGCATGACGCTGTACGCGGCGGTGGAGGGCAACGGCGCGCCGTTCCGCCGGACGTCGGTGTGGTCGACCCTGACGGCGATCGTCTCCGAACCGCTGCCCGAGCCGCGCCGGGCCGGCCCGCTGACGCCGGTGCTGCACGCGCTGATGGCCAAGGACCCGGCCGCCCGGCCGAGCGCGGCCGAGGCGCGGGCGATGCTGACGGCGGTGGCCGACGGGCGGGACACGATGGCGCTGGGCGCGACGCGGACACCGACCGCGCCGGACGTACGGTCCGCGCCGCTGCCTCCGCCGCCCGGCGGTGTGGCTTCAAGTCCCGTGTCCCCAGGGCCGGTCGGCGTGCCGACGCCCGCCGCGGCGAGCCTGGGGGAGCGGGAGACCAGCGCCGTCCCGGCGCCGGGTGACCGCCCGCGCCCGGCCGGGCGCGGGCGCCGTCCCGCCGTGCTCGCCGCCGCCGTGGCCGTCCTGCTGGCGGGCGGCGGAGTGACGTACGCGCTGATGGATCAGGACTCCGGCCGTACGGTCGCCGAGCGGCGGTCGACCGGCTCCCCGGAGGAACAGGCCGCGCACGCCGGGGTCTCGGGTGCCCCGGAGGAGACGGGGAAGGCGAAAACGGAGGGGAAGGGGAAAGCGGCCGGAGGCGGTGCGGAGAAGGAGAGTGCCGCGCCTGCCGCCTCCGCCGGGCCGACGCGCGGCGCCCCGTCCGGGAAGCCCAGCGGCGGCGGCAGCCCCGGAAAGGGTGCGGGCAGCAGCGCTCCCGCCGGGCCGGGCGGTACCGGTGGCGCCACCGCTCCGGGAGGCGGCGGGCCAGAGCCCCGCGCGTGCGCGTCCATCGGCGGGGGCAAGTTCGACTGCCAGGTGTGGCGCACCGCCGCCTCGTACGACGCTTCCTTCCAGCGCGTCGGCACACTGAACGCGGGCACCAACTACTTCTACTGCCAGGTGGACCTGGGCCGCCGGGAGACCTTCAGCCGCTGGACGAACACCTGGTGGGCGAAGACGGACGACGACAGCGGCAACTCCGGGGTCTACGTCAGCGTCGTGTACGTCAAGGGCGGCAAGAACGACGGGCCGGTGCCCGGGCTGCCGACCTGCTGACACGGAAGGCCTGACGCGGACGGTCCCGCACGGAAGCCCTGATACGGAGGGTCCCGCGCGGAAGGCCTGGCGCGGACGGCCGTACGCCGGTGGCCTTACGCCGATGGCCGGGCGGACCCGGAGGCCCGCCCGGCCGGCCGTGACGGTGTGTCAGCAGCTGAACCTGGCGTCGGCCCAGTCGGCGTGGTCGTACTGGAGCCCGTCACCGACGTCCCGCACCACCAGCCGTACGGTGCTCGCCCCGGCGACCTGCGCGCTGATCGCCTTCGCCGGGTCCTTGCCGGTCAGCTTGCCGCTCTCGGCGACCCGCTGCCCGTCGGCCCACACCTCGAAGCCGACCGATCCCTGGTCGCCGGTCTCGTCGTCCACGCCGACCTGCGCGCTGAACGCCGAGCACTGCCCGCCCGTGTAGTACGTGATCTCACTGGGCGCGTGGGCGCCCAGCCCCTTGGTGTAGGTCGCACCGCCGATGCGGATCGGCGTGCCGTCGCCGGCCCGGGGCCCGCCCACGCTCATGTCCCGTTCGACCGGCCCGTAGCCGTTGGTGGCGGTGATCCAGGGCAGGTCGCTGGCGTACGAGGTCCCGGCGGGCGGTGCCTGCACGGCGAAGACCGGCAGCGGCAGCGTATGGGTGACCCGCTGCCCGCGCGCCGACCGGTAGTCGGTGGTCAGCGTCAGTTCGTACGCGCCGGGCTTCGTCCCCGCCAGCGGCGCGATCTTCCAGGCGGTGACCAGTTCCTTGTCCGGCGGCAGGGCGGGGGACCCGGTGGACGTGACCGGCTCGACCCGCCAGCCCTGCGGACCCTTGAGGGAGACCGTGACGTCGAACGCCGGGGTCCGGCCGAGGTTGCGGGTGAGCGTGGCGACCCGGGCCTCCTTGCCGACCTCGATCGGCTCGATGCCGTCCGCGCCGGTCTCGACGGCAGGTGGGTAGTGCGCCCAGCGGCGGTCGGGGGAGACGCGGTACACCAGCGTGCCGTGCGCCGGTACGGTCGCGGCGATCTCACCGGCGGTGTGGGTGTCCTCGTGCTTCCACAGGTCCCGCAGCCGGTAGCCGCTCGCCTGCGGCAGGCCCGCCTCCCGGGCCGTGGTGGTGATGCGCTGCGGCCGGTCGGACTCGTTGAACAGCGCCACCGCCCGGTCGCCGTCGGCCAGCGGCTTGCTCAGCACCCACCGGCCGCCCGCCGACTTCAGCACCTCGGCCTGCTTGCCCAGCGGGTCCTGGTCGAGCCCGATGATCTCGCGGTTGCCGAGGATGTCGTACGTCGCCTGGGACGCCTTGCGCAGATCGGTGCCGATCAGCAGCGGCGCGGCCATCATCGACCACAGGGAGAAGTGGCTGCGGTACTCGGTGTCCGTCATGCCGCCGTTGCCGACCTCCAGCATGTCCGGGTCGTTCCAGTGGCCGGGACCGGCGTACTTGGCCAGCGGCGCGTTCTCCTTGAAGATCCCCACCACGCTGTCCCACACGTCGCCGATGTCGCCGGTGGTGCGCCACAGGTGCCCGACGTCCGCCGCCCACTCCCACGGCTTGTTCTCGCCCCACTCGCAAATGCTGTAGACGATGGGCCGGCCCGTCGCCTTGAGGGCGTCGCGCATGGTGGTGTAGCGCTGCTTCGCGTCCACCCCCTGGTTGTTGCAGTTGTCGTATTTCAGGTAGTCCACTCCCCAGTCGGCGAACTGCCGCGCGTCGGAGTACTCATGGCCCAGCGCGCCGGGCATGGCCCGGGCACAGGTCGTGGTGCCGGCGCTGGTGTAGATGCCGAGCTTCAGCCCCTTGGAGTGGACGTAGTCGGCCAGTGCCTTGATGCCGTTGGGGAAGCGGGTGGTGTCCGGGACGAGTTTGCCGTTCGCGTCCCGGTCCTTCCGGGCCCAGCAGTCGTCGAGGTTGACGTACTCGTAGCCCGCGGCCTTGAGGCCCTTCTCGACGAAGAGGTCGGCGATCCCCTTGATCATCGCCTCGTTGAAGTCGGCTCCGCAGTGGGTGGAGTTCCAGTTGTTGAAGCCCATCGGGGGCGTCCTGGCCAGGCCGTCGGGCAGCCGCGGGGCGGCGGACGCGGCTGCTCCGGCGGGCCGGGCGGCGGGCTCGGCGGCGGGTGCGGCCCCGGTGCCGGCCGTACGGGCCGCGGCGGGCAGGGCCGTCACCCCCGCCGCGCACAGGAAGGCCGCGGAGAGCGCTCCGACGACTCTTCGCCGGGCGCGCCGGGTGGTGAGGGGGGCGTGCGGGTGCATGATGCGCGTCCTCCGTTCTCGGAGAGAGCTGTGAAGTCATGTACCGGTCAATAGCGAGTGTTTACGGTAAGGCTTGTTGGACTGTGTTGGAAGACAAAAGGCGGCGGTCGGGGACCAGCCCGCCAAAAGCCTTGACGAACCACCCCGTTGGGAGTGAGATCCCAGCACTCGCGTTCGGTTCTGTTCGGTTCCATCGCTGAGGAGGGGGAGACATGGTCCACTCATCGGACAACGGTCCGGGCGGGTGCGCGCACCGGGCGGTACGCGGGGTGTCCCGGAGGTCCCTGTTGCGCGGCGCGGCGGCCGGTGCGGGGGCGGTCGCCGTACCGGCGCTGCTCACCGCGTGCGGCGACGGGCCGGGCGACGGCGTCACTCTCGGGTCCAATGCCTCCGACGCGGTGCCGAAACGGGCGTACGCCGACGCCTTCGCGGCGTACGAGAAGAAGTCGAAGAAGGACGTGAAGGTCAACACGGTCAACCACGAGAACTTCCAGGAGAACATCAACCGCTACCTCCAGGGCACGCCCGATGACGTCTTCACGTGGTTCGCCGGCTACCGCATGCAGTACTTCGCGCGAAAGGGCCTGCTCGCCGACATCAGTGATCTCTGGAGGGGATTCGACGGGTTCTCCGAGGCGGTGCGGAAACAGTCCACGGGCGAGGACGGCAAGCAGTACTTCGTGCCGTACTACTATTACCCGTGGGCGGTCTTCCACCGTAAGAGCGTTTTCCGGACGCGGGGTTACGAGATCCCGGAGAACTTCGATCAATACCGCGCACTCGCCCGGCGGATGCAGAAGGACGGCCTCACCCCATTCGCCCTGGGCGACAAGGAGGGCTGGCCCGCCATGGGCACCTTCGACTACCTGGACATGCGGGCCAACGGCTACGACTTCCACATCGCCCTGATGCGCGGGGAGAAATCCTGGACCAGCCCCCAGGTACGCCAGGTCTTCGACCTGTGGCGCGGCCTGCTGCCGTACCACCAGAAAGGCGCGAACGGACGGACCTGGCAGGAGGCGGCGCAGTCCCTCCAGCAGAAGAAGACCGGCATGGCGGTGCTCGGACTGCCGCACCCGGGCCAGCAGTTCACCGCCGAGAACCGCGCGGACCTGGACTTCTTCCCGTTCCCCGAGATCGATCCGGCATTCGGGAAGGAGGCGGTCGAGGCACCGGTGGACGGATTCCTCATGGCGAAGAAGGCGCGGAACCGGGCGGCGGCCGAGGACCTGCTGAAATACCTCGCCACCCCACAGGCCGAGCTGATCTACCTCAAAAGCGACCCGAACAACGTGGCGGTCAACAGCCGGGCCGGCACCGGTTCGTACGACGCGTTGCAGAAGAAAGCCGCCCGGCTGGTGTCCGGGGCCCGGCAGATATCGCAGTTCATGGACCGCGACACCCGCCCCGATTTCGCCTCGACCGTACTGATCCAGGCGATCCAGCAGTTCATCGGCGACCCGGACGACATCGACGGGCTGGTGAACGGCATCGAACGGCAGAAGAAACAGATATTCGCCGCGGACTGACGCCGTGACCACCGTGAACCGGACGACCGGCGGCAGGCCGGTGACCCCGCCGAAGACCGTGGCCCCGCGCCCCGCGCGACGCCGGGGCCCGCGCCGCCACACCCGCCGCGACCTCGCCGTCCTGTGCGTACTCCTCGGCCTGCCGGTCCTGCTCGACCTCGCGCTGGTCTGGGGGCCCACCCTCGCCTCCGTCGCCCTGTCCTTCACCACCTGGGACGGCGTCGGCGACATCCGGTGGGCGGGCCTCGGCAATTACGCGGACCTCTTCGCCGATTACCCGCGATTCTGGCCGGCGGTCCGCAACAACCTGCTGTGGCTGGCCGCCCTCGGGCTGCTCGCCACGCCGTTCGGGCTGCTGCTCGCCGTCCTCATCGACCGCGGGGTGCGGTTCAGCCGCTTCTACCAGTCCACGCTCTACATGCCGGTGGTGCTCTCGCTCGCCGTCGTCGGCTTCATCGCCCAGCTGATCCTCTCCCGCGACCAGGGCGCGCTGAACGCCCTGCTGGGCCGTCAGGACAACCCCGTCGACTGGCTCGGCGACCCGGATCTCAATATCTGGATGGTCCTGCTGGCCGCCTGCTGGCGGCACACCGGCTATGTGATGATCCTCTATCTCGCCGGGCTGAAATCCGTCGACCCGGAACTCAAGGAGGCCGCGGCGATCGACGGCGCGAACGAACGCCAGGCGTTCTTCCGGGTGGTTCTGCCGGCGCTGCGCCCGGTCAATGTCATCGTCGGCGTCATCACCGTCATCGAGGCACTGCGCGCCTTCGACATCGTCTACGCCGTCAACAAGGGCCGCAACGGCCTGGAACTGCTGTCCGTGCTGGTGACCGACAACATCATCGGCGAGGCGAGCCGGATCGGCTTCGGCTCGGCCATCGCGGTCGTCCTGCTGCTGGTCTCCCTCGGATTCATCATCACCTATCTCGTCCAGGAACTGAGGGGGGAACAGCGGCGATGACCGTTTCCGCGGTACGCGTCCGGCGCCCGCCACGGCCCGGCGGCCCGCCCGGCCGCCGCGGCCGTTTCGGTGTGCACGCCTTTCTGCTCGCCGTCTCGCTCGCCTTCCTCGCCCCGCTGCTGCTGGCGGTCTACGCGTCGCTGCGCCCGTACGAGGAGACCGCCCGGGACGGCTATTTCTCCCTGCCGGACCGGCTCTCCTTCGACTATTACCGGCAGGCGTTCACCGATTCCGGCATGGGCCGGCATTTCCTGAACTCGCTCCTGATCACGGTGCCGGGCGTGCTGATCACCCTCTTCCTGGCGTCGTTCACCGCCTTCGCGGTGGCCCGGCTGCGGCTGCGCGGTTCCCTGGTCCTGCTCATGGTCTTCACGGCCGGGAACCTGCTGCCGCAACAGGTCATCGTCACCCCGCTGTACGCGCTCTTCAACAAGGTGCCGCTGCCGTACTGGATGTCCGACTCGCTGACGCTCTACGACTCGCTGTGGGCGGTGCTCGCCGTACAGGTCGCCTTCCAGCTGGGCTTCTGCGTGTTCGTCCTGGCGAATTTCATGCGGACCCTGCCACCGGAGATTCTGGAGGCCGCGATCGTGGACGGCGCCGGGGTGTGGACCCGCTACCGGCACGTGACGCTCCCGTTGTGCCGCCCGGCCCTCGCCGCCCTGGGAACCCTGCAATTCACCTGGATGTACAACGATTTCCTCTGGGGCCTGGTCTTCCTGTCCACCGGCGACAAACTCCCGGTCACCTCGGCCCTGAACAATCTGCGCGGGCAGTTCTTCACCGACCACAACCTGCTGGCCGCGGGCTCGGTCCTCGTCGCCCTGCCCACGATCGTCGTCTTCCTCCTCCTGCAACGGCACTTCATCGCGGGGCTCACCCTGGGCGCGAACAAAGGGTGACGCGACGGTGCGGGAACGCGCGCGCCCGCGTACGGGAAATCCGCGCGCGGGCGGTGAATCCGTGCGCGGGCCCTTGCCGGGCACGGCCGGGGCGGCGACGCTCCGGCTACATCCCGAGCGGGAAGGGGAGCGTCATGACGAACGCACAGATGTGGGCGCTGATCGTGGGATTCGCGTCGCCCGTGCTCATCTCGGTCATCAACCGGCCCGAGTGGTCGCAGGCCGCCAGAACACTGGTGCAGGTGGTGGTGTCGGTGCTGGTGGGCCTGGGGAGCGCGCTGTTCGCCGGGGACTTCGCCGGAAAGGACGTGGTGACCTGCGTCCTGGTCGCCGCCGTCGCCGCCATCAGCGCGTACAAGGGCGTCTTCAAACCTGCCGGGATCGCGCCGAAGGTGGAAAAGGCCACGTCCCCGGCCGCCCGCGGCTAGGCCGGGACCCCGCAAAAGTTTCCGTGGCAGGGTGTTACGGGCAACTCACAGGGGTCTAGGGACAAGGGGGCAATGTGATCGTCTGGCTGAACGGCGCGTCCGGTGCGGGAAAGTCCACCGCGGCCCGGTACCTGCTGGACCTGCTTCCCGGAAGCACGCTCTACGACCCCGAGCTGGTCGGAAGTGAACTGCGGCTGATGCTGCCCGCCGCGCGGCTGGAGGAGATCGGCGACTACCAGGACCTGCCGGCCTGGCGCCGGCTCGTCGTGGACACCGCGGCGGCCCTGCTCCACGAGGTGCCGGGGCCGCTGGTGACACCGATGCCGCTGCTGCGCCAGGAGTACCGGGACGAGATATTCGGCGGCCTCGCCTCGCGCCGGGTGCCCGTGCGCCACGTTCTGCTGCACGCCGAGGAAACGATCCTCCGAGCGCGTCTGGCGCGGCGTACCGACCGGGCCCGGGACGGCGCGGACGACCCGGCCGCGCGGGAACGGGCCCTGGCGCACCTGGAGTCGTACGAGGACGCCCTCGGCTGGCTCAAACAGGACGCGCACGTCATCGACACCGCCCGGCTGACGCCCCGGGAGACCGCCGAGCGGGTCGCGGAGGCGGTCCGCGCCGGGGCCGGGGCCTGCGACATCGTGCAGACACCGGAACCCACCGCGGAGACCCTGGCGGCCGGGGTGCTGCTCTTCGACGACGCCGACCGGGTGCTGCTGGTGGACCCGACGTACAAGCCGGGCTGGGAGTTCCCGGGCGGTGTGGTCGAGCCCGGCGAGCCGCCGGCCCGTGCCGGGCTCCGCGAGGTGACCGAGGAACTGGGCATCCGGCTGGACAGCGCGCCCCGCCTGCTGGTGCTGGACTGGGAGCCGCCCCGGCCGCCCGGCTTCGGCGGGCTGCGGATGCTCTTCGACGGCGGCCGGCTGGCCGGCGAGCAGATCCGCGACCTGCTCCTGCCGGGACCCGAACTGCGCGACTGGCGGTTCGCCACCGAGGAGGAGGCGGCGGACATGCTGCCCCCGGTGCGCTGGAACCGGCTCCGCTGGGCCCTGCGCGCACGCGAACAGGGACGCCCGCTCAATCTTGAGGCGGGCGTCCCTGTGGGATGAGGGCCGTGGTGGCGGCCACCGGCTCCGGGACGGCGGCACCGGCCGGGGGCGGCGGGAGCGCTCCCGGCCGGTGCCGTACGGGGCCTCAGCCGCGGGCGGCCGCGGCCTGCTCGGCGTACCGCTGGAGGAACAGCGCCTCGGCGAGCGAGAGGCGCTCCAGCTCCTGCGGCGAGACGCTCTCGTTGACCGCGTGGATCTGCGCCTCCGGCTCGCTGAGGCCGATGAGCAGGATCTCGGCCTCCGGGTAGAGCGCCGCCAGGGTGTTGCACAGCGGGATCGATCCGCCCATGCCGGCCGTCTGCATCTCCGTGCCGTCGTACGCCTCACGCATCGCCGACGCCATCGACGCGTACGCCGGGCTGCTGGTGTCCGCGCGGAACGGCTGGCCCTGCCCGACCTGCTCGACCGAGACCCGCGCGCCCCACGGCGCGGCGTTCTCCAGGTGGGCGGTCAGCAGTTCGGTCGCCTTCGCCGTGTCGGTGCCCGGCGGAACCCGCAGGTTCACCAGCGCCCGCGCGCCCGCCTGCACGGACGGCGTGGCGCCGATCACCGGCGGGCAGTCGATGCCGAGGACGGTGACGGCGGGCCGGGCCCAGATGCGGTCGGCGACCGTGCCGTTGCCGGTCAGGCCGACGCCGTCGAGCACCTTGGCGTCCTTGCGGAACTCCTCCTCCGGGTACTGCAGCCCCTCCCAGGCCGCGTCGGCCGCCAGCCCGTCGATCGTCGTCGAGCCGTCCTCGCTGCGCAGCGAGTCCAGGATGCGGATCAGCGCCGCCAGCGCGTCCGGGGCGGCGCCGCCGAACTGGCCGGAGTGCAGGTTGCCGGCCAGGGTGTCCACCTGGACGCGGACCAGCGACATGCCGCGCAGCGTCGCCGTGACCGTCGGCAGGCCGACACGGAAGTTGCCGGTGTCCCCGATGACGACCGCGTCCGCGGCCAGCAGCTCGGGGTGGGCCTCGGCGTACCGCTCCAGGCCGCCGGTGCCCTGCTCCTCCGAGCCCTCCACGATCACCTTGACGTTGACCGGGACGCCACCGTGCTCCTTCAGCGCCCGCAGCGCCGTCAGGTGCATGATCAGGCCGCCCTTGCAGTCGGCGGCGCCGCGTCCGTACCAGCGGCCGTCCCGCTCGGTCAGCTCGAAGGGCGGCGATATCCAGGCCGACTCGTCCAGCGGCGGCTGCACGTCGTAGTGGGCGTACAGCAGCACGGTCGGCGCGCCCGCCGGGCCCGGCAGGAAGCCGTACACCGACTGGGTGCCGTCCGGGGTGTCCAGCAGCTGCACGTCCGTGAAGCCGTCGGCCCGCAGCGCGCCCGCCACCCACCCGGCGGCGGCCTCGCATTCGCTGCGGGGGAACTGCGCCGGATCCGCGACGGACTTGAAGGCCACCAGTTCCGCCAGTTCGGACCTGGCCCGGGACTGCAGCGAGGCGACGGTGTGCGCGAGCGGGCTGTCGGGCATGGAACGCTCCTTGTGGGCGCGGCGTTGTACACGTGGGTTCACGTGCGGGTCCGTCCGGCGCACCGCACCGGACCAACCGTACGTACGGGCGATTGTGGGGCCGATCTTCCCACAGGACGCTCGCCGAAGGGCGGCCCGTAGGATGCGGGCGGTACGCGGCACGGCATCGAACGGGAGCAGAAGCACAGGTGAGCAGCGACAACGCAGCCGAGGGGAACCAGCAGGTGTGGGACGTCGTGGTGGTGGGCGCGGGGCCCGCAGGCGCCTCGGCCGCCTATGCCGCGGCGTGTACGGGACGCCGCGTCCTGCTCCTGGAGAAAGCCGAACTGCCCCGGTACAAGACCTGTGGCGGCGGCATCATCGGGCCGTCCCGCGACGCCCTGCCGCCCGGCTTCGACCTGCCGCTGCGCGACCGGGTCCACGCGGTCACCTTCTCGCTCAACGGGAAGCTGACCCGCACCCGCCGCTCGAAGCACATGCTCTTCGGGCTCATCAACCGCCCCGAGTTCGACGCCCAGCTGGTCAAGACCGCCCAGGACGCCGGCGCCGAGCTGCGCACCGGCGTCACGGTCTCCCGGGTCGAACAGCACGGCCCGGAGGTGCCGGACCGGCGGACCGTCGCCGTGGTGCTGGGCGACGGCGAGGTGGTGCTGGCCCGCGCGGTGGTCGGCGCGGACGGCAGCGCCGGCCGGATAGGGGCACACGTCGGCGTGAAGATGGACCAGGTCGACCTGGGCCTGGAGGCGGAAATCCCGGTCCCGCCGACGGTCGCCGAGGACTGGTCCGGGCGGGTGCTGGTGGACTGGGGCCCGATCCCGGGCAGCTACGGCTGGGTCTTCCCCAAGGGCGACACCCTCACCGTCGGCGTGATCTCGGCCCGCGGCGAGGGCGCCGCGACCAAGCGCTATCTGGACGACTTCATCGGCCGGCTCGGCCTGGCGGGCTTCGAGCCGGCCATCTCCTCCGGCCACCTGACCCGCTGCCGCGCCGACGACTCGCCGCTCTCCCGCGGCCGGGTCCTGGTGTGCGGCGACGCGGCCGGGCTGCTGGAGCCGTGGACCCGTGAGGGCATCTCCTTCGCGCTGCGCTCCGGGCGGCTCGCGGGGGAGTGGGCGGTCCGCGTCTCCGAGGCCCACGACGCGGTGGACGCGCGGCGCCAGGCGCTGAACTACGCCTTCGCGATCAAGGCGGGGCTGGGCGTGGAGATGGGGGTGGGCCGCCGGATGCTCACCGTCTTCTCCCGCCGCCCCGGCATGATCCACGCCGCCCTGACCGGCTTCCGGCCCGCCTGGCACGCCTTCGCGAAGATCGTCCGGGGGACGACGACGCTGGCCGAGATCGTCCGGACGCACCCGGTCGCGCGGCGGGCGCTGGGGGCGATGGACCGGCCGTGAGCAGCGGGCGGCACGGGGCCGGCGGCCCGGAGCCCCCGCCGTCGGCTACTCCCGGTGGAGTACGCCCGGCCACCGCGTCGGGCTGACGCGCCCGTACGGCGTCCCGGTCTAGCGTGGCGGGATGGAGAACGGACGGCCGCCGTGGGCGCGGCTCTGTCACGGCCACGGCTCCCGTCACGGCCTCGGCCCGGACCGGTGGCGGTCCCGGGACGACGACGGCGACCCGCTGCCGGGCCGCCGGTTCGGCGCGCGGCTGCTCGGGGATTCCCCGGCCGGTACGCGGCTGCCCTGGGCCTCCACGGCCGTCCTCACCGTGTTCGTGCTGGTCGGCATGCGGTTCGCGGGGCGGAACCAGCCGGAGCGCGCCGATCTCGACGCGCTCGCGTACACCCTGCTGCTCGTGGGCACGGTGCCGCTGCTCTGGCGGCACCGCTTCCCGCGTACGGTCGCCCTCGGCACCGCGGTCGCCGCCAGCGGCTATCTTGCCGCCGGATATCCGTACGGCCCCTTCCTGCTCTCCGCCGCCCTCGGCTGCTTCGCGGCCGTCGTCGCGGGGCGGCGCGTGACGGCCTGGACCGCCGTCGGCCTCGTCTGGGCGAGCCATCTGCTGGTCGGGCACGTGCTCTACCGCTGGCTGCCGCCCACCGGCGACGGGCCCGCGCCCTGGGGCGAGCAGTTGTTCATCACGGTCCTAGTGGTGGCCGTCGTGGCGGTCTCCGAGCTGGCGCGCGTACGCCGTGAACAGTTCGCCCGCATGCGCGCCGAGCGGGCGGCCGCCGCGCGGCGGCGGGCCGACGAGGAGCGCCTGCGGATCGCCCGCGAGCTGCACGATGTGCTGGCGCACAGCATCTCCGTCATCAACGTCCAGGCGGGCGTCGGACTCGCCCTGCTGGACGAGGACCCCGAGCAGGCGCGTACGGCCCTGACCACCATCAAGGCCGCCAGCAAGGAGGTGCTGGGCGAGGTGCGGCAGGTCCTCGCCACGCTGCGGGCCCCGGGCGACGCCCCGCGCTCCCCGGCGCCCGGACTGGACCGGCTGCCCGAACTGTGCGAGCAGGCGAAGGGGGCCGGACTCGCCGTACGGGTCACCGAGCAGGGCCGCCGCCCCAGGCTCTCGCCGGGTGCCGACCTCGCCGCCTTCCGGATCGTCCAGGAAGCACTGACCAACATCGTCCGGCACTCCGGCTCGCGCACGGCCCGGGTCGGCCTCGTCCACCTCCCCGGCGCGCTGGAGATCACGGTCGACGACGACGGGCCCGCGACCGCCGCCGGGCGGGCCGGGGACGTGGGCACCGCCGGGGTCGCCGGAGGCGGCAACGGCCTGGTCGGCATGCGGGAACGGGCCGCCGCCCTCGGCGGCACCGTCGAGGCGGGCCCCCGCCCGGACGGGGGATTCCGGGTGCACGCCCGCCTCCCGCTGGGCCCGGCGACACCGGCGCCGGGCGCCCCCGGCTCCGCCCGCGCTGCGGATACGGTGAAGTCCACCGCCACCGAGGAGGAGTCGTGATCCGGGTACTGCTCGCCGACGACCAGCTGCTGGTCCGCGCCGGATTCCGGGCCCTGCTGGACGCCCAGCCCGGCATCGAGGTCGTCGGCGAGGCGGCGGACGGGGAGGAGGCGCTGATCGCCCTGCGCGAGCAGCGCCCCGACGTGGTGCTGATGGACATCCGGATGCCGGTGCTGGACGGGCTCGCCGCGACCCGGCAGATCTCCGAGGACCCCCGGCTGTCCGCCATGAAGGTCGTCATGCTCACCACCTTCGAGATGGACGAGTACGTCTTCGAGGCGATCCGCGCGGGCGCCGCCGGCTTTCTCGTCAAGGACACCGAACCGGAGGAACTGGTACGGGCTGTACGCGCCGTGGTCGACGGCGACGCGCTGCTCTCGCCGGGGGTCACCCGACGGCTGATCGCCGAATTCGCCGCCCGCTCCAAGGAGCCGGCCGCGGACGGCACGCTCTCCGTGCTCACCGAGCGGGAGCGGGAGGTGATGGCGCTCGTCGGCCTCGGGATGTCCAACGAGGAGATCGCCCGCCGTCTGGTCGTCAGCCCGCTCACCGCCAAGACCCACGTCAGCCGCACGATGACCAAGCTGGGCGCCCGGGACCGGGCCCAACTGGTGGTACTGGCCTACGAGTCGGGGCTGGTACGGCCGGGGTGGCTGGGGTAGCGGCGAGCGAATGGGGGGGGCCGCGCGGCCGACGGGCGGGGCGCAACTGCCGGGCGGGGCGGGCGGACCTGCCGGGCGGTTACGTTCTGCCCGGCGGTTACGTTCCTCCGGTCAGGGCCTTACCGCCCGGCAGGACGCAACCGCCGGGCAGCGGCGCGCTACCCGGCCCGCCGCCCGGTGAACCGGCGCAGCACGCGCACCACCCGCCGGACGGGTGACAGCGAGTCATGTGCTGCCGTGTCACGTCCGGTTGCCGGTGTGGCCTCAGATCGTGAAGCGCTCCCGCCACAGCCGGGCCAGGGCGGTGTCGCCCGTGATCGTGAGGTCCTCCAGCGGGCGGCGGTTCCACAGGGCCAGGTACAGGTCGGGTGCGGGGCCCTCGATCACGCAGTCCGGTGCGGTGGTGTCCGGCGCCGGGGCGTCCGCCGTGCGCTCGACGTGTGGCTGGGTGTCCGACAGGCGTATCGTCCAGTCCCCGGTGGCCTCGCCGGTGGCCCGTATGCGAAGGGTGCGCGGCGCGTCCGTCCGCAGCGCTTCGTGCCTGCGCGCGACCATGCCCATCAGCAGTTCGTCGATGCCGTCCACGGCGAAGGCGGGCGCGGAGGGGGTGATGCCCGCGCCGAGCGCGGACTCGGCATCGGCGCGGTGGACCGCCGTCTCGTGGGCCTGGCGCCGCGCCCAGAAGGCCAGGGGCGACGGGGCGGGGAGGAAGGTCCAGCAGGACAGGTCCGCCGGGGCGGCGCGCAGCGTCGACACCAGCGTCCGGCAGCCGTCGCGCAGCCAGTCGGCGAGTGCCTCGTCGGACGGCTGCGGGGCCTCGGGCGGCGTCACCCTCTCCTGGACGGCGTTCGCCACGAAGTTCGTGGCCCAGCGGTGCACCCGGCCCGTGTGGACGAGCAGATCGCGCACCCGCCACTCCGGGCAGGTGGGGACCGGGGCGTCCGCCCCGGCCTTCTCGGCGGCGTCGGCGAGGAGTTGGCCGTCGTGGGCGAGCGCGTCGATGAGGTCAGTGGTCTCCATGCCGCTGAGTGTGCCAGCCGCCACTGACAACGGCCCCGCGGTGGGCCGGCCGGCCGCGCAGTCCCCGGTGGAGCAGCCCGAGGAGCAGCGCGTTGACCAGCGCGGCGACGACCAGGGTCAGGACCAGGTACCACGAGGGGGTGCCGCTTCCGTCCCACAGCGCGTCACCGGCGATCCACAGCGGGAAGACCGTGGGCGCGGTGAGCAGCACCGCCCAGATGCCCGCGAAGGAGGCGTCCTGGTGCTTGACGAAGACCATGTCCACCAAGGCGAAGAGCACCGCCGCGACCACCAGGGCCAGATAGACCAGCGAAACCGGATTGCCGAACGTCAGCCGCGCCAGGCCGCGCAGCCGGGGTGTGGTGTTCATGCCGCCCCCAGGTGTCGGGTGGCCGGGTGGCGCGCGCCGCGCACGCCGGCGCCCTCCGGCCGGATGCCCTGGCCGAATCCGTGACCAAGTAGCCCATTATGGTCCGCCGTCGGTCCCTTTCGGCAGGCCGGGTACCCGGCATCCGCGTATCGACTCCCGCGTACGGGGCGGTACGCGCCCTGCGGTAGCCGTACCCGGCCACCGGCGGTAGCCGCCGCCCCGCTCCCGGCCGTACGCGCTACCCGCCGCGCCCCCGTGCGCGGGCCGGCCGCCCGCCTCCGGGCACGCGGAAGGTCGGCCCGTGTTTTGTTCACCCTCGGTACAAAGCAAGAATGGGGGCGTGACCCACACTCGGACAACCAGGCTGGAACGGGGCCGTAGCGCGCTCGGCCCCGCACTGGAGCTCGTACACACCGGGCGCGCGCCCACCCGTGCCGTGCTGACCTCGGAACTCGGCGTGACCCGGGCCACCGCGGGCGCGGTGGCGGCGGAGCTGGAAGCGCTCGGACTGATCACCGTCGACTCCCGCCCGACCGCCTCGGCGGGGTCCCAAGGCCGCCCCTCGCACCGGCTGTTCCTCAACGGGAACGGCCCGGTCGTGTTCGCCGCGCAGATCCACGCCGACGGCTACCGCACCGCGCTGGTCGGCCTCGGCGGACGGATCGTGGCCACCGAGAGCGGCTGCGACACCATCCCCGCCGACCCGGCCCACGTACTTGCCGAAGTCGTGGCGTCCGGGGCCGGGATGCTCGAACGGACCGGGCGGCGCTGCCTGGGCGCGGCGCTCGCCATCCCGTCCGCCGTCGCCGAACCCGACGGCGAGGCGCTCAACCCGCTGCACCTGGCCTGGCCCACGGGCGCCCCCGTACGCCGCCTCTTCCGGCGCGCGCTCGCCGAGGCCCGCATCCCCGGGGTCACCCCGGCGGTCGGCTTCACGGGCAACGATGTCAACCTCGTCGCCCTGGCCGAACACCGGCACGGCGCCGGCCGCGGCGCCCGCCACCTGCTGTGCGTCGCCTCCGGGCACCGGGGCGTCGGCGGCGCGCTGGTGCTGGACGGGCGGCTGCACAGCGGCAGTTCGGGCCTGGCCCTGGAGGTCGGCCACCTGACCGTCAACCCGGAAGGCGCACCCTGCCACTGCGGCAGCCGCGGCTGCCTGGACGTCGAGGCGGACCCGCTCGCCTTCCTCGGCGCCGCGCGCCGCGCGCCCGGACCGGAGGGCTCGCTGCTGCGCCAGGCCACCGACCTGCTGCGCGAGGAGTACCACGACCCGTCCGTACGGGCCGCCGCCGACCTGCTGATCGACCGGCTGGGCCTGGGGATCGCCGGGCTCGTCAACATCCTCAACCCGGACCGCATCATCCTCGGCGGCCTGCACCGCGAACTCCTGGCGGCCGACCCGGAACGGCTGCGGGCCGTGGTCGCCGACCGCAGCCTGTGGGGACGCAGCGGCGGCGTACCGATCCTGCCGTGCACGCTCGACCACAACAGCCTGGTCGGCGCGGCGGAGCTGGCCTGGCAGCCGGTGCTGGACGATCCGCTGGTGGTTCTGGAGGGAGAGGGGACGGACGCCGGGAAAAGCTGAGCGGGCGCCTCACCCGCCCAGCGGCCCCCCGCGCCACACCGGCGCGGGCCGCCGGCCGGCGGCGGCTTCGAAGGCGGCGCGCGCCAGCAGCCGCGTCGAGTCCAGCGTCGGCAGCGGCGCCGCCTCCGGGGGCACCAGCAGCGGGATCTCCGTACAGACGAGGGCGACCGCGTCGCACCCGCGTGCCGCCAGCCGCTCGATGACGCGGACGTACTCCTCGCGCGCGGCCGCGGAGAACACGCCGTTGACCAGCTCCGCGAAGATGATCCCGTGCACGGTGCGGCGGTCGCGCTCGTCCGGTACGTCGGCCGTGATGTCCCGGGCGCCCAGCGCGTCCCGGTAGAGCGGACTTTCCATGGTGTACGCGGTCCCCAGCACGCCGACGCGCCGGTACCCCTCGTGGGCGGCGCGTTCGGCGACCACCTCGGCGATGTGCAGGCCGGGCAGCGGCAGTTCCGCGCCGGGCAGGCCGAGGGCCAGGTGGGCGGTGTTGTCGGGACAGACGAAGAAGTCCGCGCCCGCGCGGGCGAGCCGCACCGCGCTCTCCAGGAGGATCCCGCGGACCGCATGGTGATCACCGGTCTCCCAGGCGGGCATGGAGCGGGCCATGCTGATGCAGTCCAGCGTCACGTCCGGATGGTCGTACGGCCCCAGTTCGGCGAAGCCCTCCTGGCAGAACGCCCGGAAGCACAGGGCGGCGCCTTCGGTGCTGTGCGCGAGGATGCCGAGGTGCCGCACGCTGCCTCCCGGGGTCGGTGGGGGTGCCCGTCGGCCCGGGGCCGGTGGGTGTGCCCGCCGCCATTGTCACCCGGACCGCGGCACCAGGACACTCCCCGCGCTTCCGCCGACACTTCCCGTCCGTCCGCTCACTTCCACGCCACCGCGAACGCGCGCGCCGGGTTCGCCGTGAAGAGGCGCCGTACCAGCGCCGCGTCCAGGGCGAGTTCGAGCCGCGGACGCAGCCGGCGCAGCAGGTGGGGCATGCCGGGACCGCCGTTCACCGAGCGGGCCGCCGCGGTCGTCGTGTCGCCGCCGATCAGCAGCCGGTCCCCGTACCCGGCGTCGGCGAGCGCGGCCAGGGCGTCCGGGAGCCGCCAGTCCGTGGCGTGGTGGGCGCGCGAGGGCCCGTCGAAGGCCAGGTAGGCCCCGGCCGCGGCGGCCTGCCGGTGGACGACGAGGTCGGGCGAGCGGTTGAGGTGACCCAGGATCACCCGCTCCGGCGGTACCGCCGACTCCCCGCACAGCAGGTCGAGCACGTCCGCGGCGCCGGTGCCCAGCTCCAGGTGGACGCCGATGGGGGCGCCGGTGGCGTGGTGGGCCTCGGCCGCGGCGGCCATGGTGTACCGGGCGTGCGCGTCCAGGCCGTGGAAACCGCCGGCGACCTTGATCATCCCGGCCCGCACGGCGCCCCCGGCCGCCGTTCCCGGGCCGGTACGCCCGGAACCGCCCGAGCCCCCGCGCCCCGTGCCGATCCCGGCCGTCAGCTCCGCCACGAACAACCCGGCGAGATCGCAGGCGGCGGCGGTTCCGGTCGCCGTCCCCCTCACCCGCTCCAGCACCTCGGGCGCGTAGTGCACCGCCTGGTGCAGCCCGGTCGCGGCGACGATCCGTACGCCCGACTCCGCGGCCAGCCGCGGCAGTTCCGCCGCGCGCCGCCCCATCCCGTACGGCGTCCACTGGACCACGGTGCCGCCGCCCGCCTCCCGGAAGGCCCGCAGCTCGGCAGCCGCCGCGCCGGTGTCGGCCAGTTCCTGGCCGGGGAGCTGCGGGCTGCGCAGGAAGAGGTGGTCGTGGGCGTCGCAGACGCCGAGGGCGGCGGGGGAGACGTCGCCGGAGACGGTGCGGACGGCGGGTTCCGGGCGGGCGCGGGCGTCCGTCAGGGGCCCGGTCACCACTGCGCGCCCGCCGGCAGGCGGTCGGCGCCGGGCGCGGACAGGTGCAGCACCCGGTAGCGCTCGCCGTCCGACTCGGGGGCGGTGTCCTCCCAGAGGGTGAAGTGCACCAGCTCCCAGTGCCGGGGGTCGATCCCCAGCGCGGTGGTGTGCACCCCGTCCGTACGGGCCAGCCGCCGCTGCTCGGTCATCGCCTCCTCGACGGCGGTGGCCGGATCCGCGCCCTCGGCGAGCGCTCGCGTACGGCGCACGAAGCAGCGGGGGACCGCGCCGGCCGCCGGGCCGCGTTCGTGGTGGACACCCATCCAGTGCTGTACGGCCGGACGGCCGAAATCGCGGATGACGCCCCGGAATCCGTCACCGAGGAGGAACCGGTGCATCGCCGGGGCGTCGGCCCAGAGGTAGAACGGCGCATATTGATTGACGGGCGAACCGTCGACTCCGCGTTCGCGGACGCCGTAGGCCTTGATCCCGAGCCCGTCGTAGGCGTCGAGGAGATGGCCACGGGTCCGCACCCGGTCGCGGATGATGCCCATGTCGTAGTCGGCGGGCAGGGTGACGGCGTATTGCAAGGCGTGCACGGGAGCTCCTGAAGGTGGGGCGGGGGAGGGCGGACTTCACTCGGGGCGGGCGTCGTCGACCAGGCAGCCCCACTCGGTGGTGGTCCCGTCGGCCGCCGCCTCGACCACGGCGAGGTGGGTCATGAACGTGCCGGGCGCGGCGCCGTGCCAGTGCCAGGTGCCCGCGGGGGTCCACACCGTGTCGCCGGCCCTGATCTCCTCGACCGGGCCGCCCCGGCGCTGCACCAGGCCGGTGCCCTCGGTGACGTGCAGGACCTGCCCGTGCGGGTGGCGGTGCCAGGCGGTACGGGCGCCGGGCGCGAAGTGGACGCTGAACATGCGCAGCCGGGACGGCGCGGGCGGTGCCGCCAGCTCGTCCAGCCACACGGTGCCGGTGAAGTGCTCGGCGGGGCCCGCCTGGCTGTCCGGGCGGGCGCGGGTGATCTCCACGGGTGGGCCTTTCGCGGCGAAGCGGCGCGCCGTCAGGCGCGGGCGGTGCGCGCCGCGAGGAGGGCGAGCACGCCGTGTACGGCGGTGTCGAAGGGGGCGGGCGACTCCGCGGCGCGGGCCAGTACGTAACCGCCCTGCACGGTGGCGACCACGGCCGCGGCCGTGCCCTCCGGGTCCAGCTCCGCGTCGAACTCGCCCCGCTCCAGGCCCTCGCGGAGGATTCCGGCGATCCGGCCGCGCAGCCAGTCCAGCGTCTCGAACACCGGCTGCCGCAGCGCCGGGTCGGCGATGACGTCGGGGTCCATGGTCAGCCGGCCCACCGGGCAGCCGCGCAGCACGTCCCGTTCGCGCAGCAGGTAGGCGCGCACCCGGTCGTACGCGCCGCCCTCGCCGGACAGGGCCGTCTCGGCGGTGGCCCGCATGCTCTCGGCGGTCCGGCGGATGGCGGCGAGCGCGAGGTCGGACTTGCCCGCGAAGTGGTGGTACATGCTGCCCTGGCCGACGCCCGCGCGCTGGAGGATCGCCTTCGGGCTGGTGCCGGTGAAACCGCGCTCCCACAGGAGCTCCCGGGTGCTCTCGATGAGCCGTTCGGAGGTGGTCATGACCGTACTTTACATACTAGTAGTTACAGAGGTCAACGGGGGCGGCGGGCGTACTTCCCGGGGGGTACGCGCGGTGCCATCGGCCGTACGACGCCCCGCGGTCCCCGGCGGAGCAGGCTCGACAGGGAGAACCGTGCCGGGGCCCGTGCGCATCACGGGCGCCGGGCCCGCGGCACCCGCCGACAAGGAGCTGACCTCATGTTCGACCTGGCACACCCGTGGACCGGCGGCCCCGGCCCCTGGTTCCTGTTGTTTCCCCTGTTCTGGGCGGCCGTCGTGTTCGGCGTGCTCACGCTGCTGCGGCGCACCGTGTGGCGCGGGCGCGCCCCCTGGTGGCGGTTCGGCGGCCCCCGGGGCGCCGCGCCGGGGCCGGCGGGTGGCGCGGACCCCTCGCCGATCGGCCTGCTTGCCCGGCGCTTCGCGGCGGGGGAGATCGACGAGGACGAGTACTGGCGCCGGCTGTCCGTCCTGGACGAGCGGTTCGGCGCCGGGAGCAAGGGTGGCGCGATGTAAGCGCGGCGCAACGGGTGTCGGCCGCGCACCGCACCGGTGCGCGGCCGACCGGGCCGGTGACCGGACCCCTTCAAACGACCCCGGCGCCCCGTACCCGCGGACGGGTGTCGAGCGGCGTGCGCAGGGGCGGTTCGACGGGAGGGTGCGCCGGTTCGTGGGGCAGCGCGCCGCGGGCGCACGACGAGCGCCCCGCCGACGTACGGCGTACGGACTCCTCGGGCGCGAGCGTGAGTGCCGGAAGCGTGAACCAGACGACCTTGCCGCCGCCGTCGGGCCGCACCCCCCAGCTCTCGCTGAGGGCCGCGATCAGGGACAGTCCGCGGCCCTCGGTATCGAGGGCGCCGGTCGCCCGCACCCGGGGCAGGCGCGGGTCCAGGTCACGCACCGAGACGGTCAACTGGTCCAGGAGGACGAGCAGTTCGACGGTGCACTGCTTGCTGGGCACGGCGTGCTGGTGCACATTGGCCAGCAGCTCGGTCACCCCGAGCGCGGCCGGGTCTATCAAGGCGTCGAGACGCCAGTAACGGAGCTGCGCCGATACGATGCGGCGCACCTGGCCGATCCGTGCCGGAAGGGCCTGTAGCTCCACCGTGCAGTGTCTGCTGGGCTGCCTGATCACGACCGCGACTCCCTGATGAGGTCGGGCGCCCTCGTACGACGGGGGCGAAGATCGGATCCAGCGATGCCGCCATCCACCACAGTGTCACCGCTGGTGAACCCTCAGTGATACGAGTCCAGGGTCGTCCCACCAGTGCGCTCCCGCAACCGCACCGTCCCCCGAAAGACCCTGTCAGGTGCGCGCGGAGCGTGCCGCGCGTACGGCGTCCAGGAAGCGGTCGGGGGTGCCCAGCGTCAGCGAGTAACGGTGCCCGTTCATCGTGGCCAGCGCCCGGTCGCGGGCCGCGAACAGGGGTTTGTGCGCCTGTACGGCCTGGACCGGCGCGCTGTCTATCTCGGTGCCGTAACTCGTGAGCAGGGCCAGCCTGCCGTCCTTGATCACTACCTGGCCCGCCCGGGTGAGCGACCGGAGCAGCCCTCTCTCTATGCGCACCCCGGTGGCGTTGAATTCAGGCTCTGCCATGGCGATCTCCTCCTTGGCACGACGGGCGTGCGGTCCGCACCCGCACCCTCGGTGCGCAGTCTGCCTCCGTCGTGCCCTGGGCACCAGTACCCCTTGGCCAAAGCTCGCCGCCAGCTTTTCCCCAGGCCCTGCTTGGGGGCGCCCAAAGGGTTGTTTATGCAGGTGAGAAGCGTGTTGCGGGTGGTTATAGTCGGGACAGGCCCGGCGGTCCGCGCGGGTTCCGTACGACGTCGGGAGCACACCGATGAGCACCGCACAGCCACCAGCCGCCCGCCCGGAGCAGGTGTCCGGGAGCGGCTGCCCGATGCCGACCATGGACGTCGACCGCAGTGATCCGGACTACCGGTCCTGGCTCAAAGAAGCCGTCCGCAAGGTCCAGGCGGACGCCAACCGGACGGCGGACACCCATGTGCTGCGCTTCCCGCTGCCGCAGGAGTGGGGCATCGACCTGTACCTGAAGGACGAGTCGACGCATCCGACCGGCAGTCTCAAGCACCGGCTGGCCCGCTCGCTGTTCCTCTATGGTCTGTGCAACGGCTGGATCCGGCCCGGCAAGCCCGTCATCGAGGCCTCCAGCGGTTCCACCGCGGTCTCCGAGGCCTACTTCGCCAGCCTGATCGGCGTGCCCTTCATCGCGGTGATGCCCGCCACGACCAGCCGTGAGAAGACCCGGCTGATCGAGTTCCACGGCGGCCGCTGCCATCTCGTGGACGACCCCCGGACCGTCTACGCGGTCTCCGCCGAACTCGCCGCGGAGTCCGGCGGGCACTACATGGACCAGTTCACCTACGCCGAACGGGCGACGGACTGGCGCGGCAACAACAACATCGCCGAGTCGATCTACCAGCAGCTGCGGCTGGAGCGCTACCCGGAGCCCGCCTGGATCGTCGCCACGGCCGGCACCGGCGGCACCTCCGCGACCATCGCCCGCTATGTGCACTACATGCAGTACGACACCCGCATCTGCGTACCCGATCCGGAGAACTCCTGCTTCTTCGACGGCTGGCGCACCGGCGACGCGAAGACGGACTGCGCCACCGCCTCGCGCATCGAGGGCATCGGCCGCCCGCGCATGGAGCCCAGCTTCGTGCCCGGCGCCATCGACCGGATGATGAAGGTCCCGGACGCGGCGAGCGTGGCGGCCGTACGGGCCCTGGAGCGGGCCATCGGCCGCAAGGCGGGCGGCTCGACGGGCACCGGCCTGTGGAGCGCGCTGAGGATCGTCGCGGAGATGGTCGCCGAGGGGCGCACCGGCTCGGTCGTCACCCTGCTCTGCGACCCCGGCGACCGCTACCTGGACAAGTACTACTCGGACAGCTGGCTGGAGGAACAGGGCCTGGACATCGCGCCGTACGCGGCGACGATCGACCGCTTCCTGGAGACCGGGGTGTGGCCCGCCTGAGCGTCCGGTCCCTCAGAGGTCCATGCCGTCGCCCGGCTCGCCCGCGACCACCAGCTCCGGCGGCAGCTCCGCGATCTCCGCGCGGGCCTCGGCCGGCAGCCCGCGGTCGGTCACCAGCACGTCCACGTCCTCCAGCGAGGCGAAGGAACTGAGGCCGACGGTGCCCCACTTGGTGTGGTCGGCCACCACCACGACGCGGCGGGCGGAGCGGACGAAATGGCGGTTGGTCTCCGCCTCGGCGAGGTTGGGCGTGGACAGCCCGGCCTCCACGGATATGCCGTGCACGCCCAGGAACAGCACGTCGAAGTGGAGCGAGCGGATCGCGGCGTCCGCGACCGGCCCCACCAGGGTGTCCGAGGGGGTGCGCACGCCGCCGGTCAGCACCACGGTCGCCGCGCCCGCCCGGGGCGCCGCGCCGCCGGCCGCCGCCCGCTGCGCGTTGTAGAACACATCGGCCACCCGTACCGAGTTGGTGACCACCGTCAGGTCCGGGACCTCCAGCAGCTGCTGGGCCAGCGCGAACGCGGTGGTGCCGCCCGCCAGGGCGATCGCGCCGCCGGGCGCTGCCATCCGGGCCGCCGCCTTGGCGATGTCCTCCTTGGCGCTCAGCTCCAGCCCCGACTTGGCCTCGAAGCCCGGCTCGTGGCTGCTCGGCTCGCTGACCGGCACCGCACCGCCGTGCACCTTCTCGACCATGCCCTGCCGGGCGAGCGCGTCCAGGTCGCGCCGGACCGTCATGTCCGAGACGTTGAGCCTGCGGGTCAGTTCGTTCACGCGGACGCCGCCGCGCCGTCTGACCTCGTCGAGGATCAGAGCGCGACGCTGCTCCGCGAGGAGGTTCTGGTTGTCGCTCACCCCGGCCTGTCCCTTCCGCCCGGCTGCCGTTTCGCCCACATCCTCGCACGTGGTCGCGGGGCATCCGCCCCGATGGGGTGGGGTGCGCCGGTGTGGAAGCGGGAAAGAGGCAGGCGCGAGGGACGCCGGGGCCGCGGTGCGGGCCCGCGCAGCCCCTTGAACATGACATGACAGTCGATCCGCCGCCGGGTAGCGTGCAGGCGCCGGACGGCTCCGTACGGCATCGGGGGAAGGACCACGTGAACAGCGGAAGCGATACGGCCACGGCCGGCCCGGGCGGAGCGGACGGGACACCGCCACGGCACCAGCCCGCCCTGGAACTCCTCGTGCACGGCGTGGGCGGCACCACGCCCGAGAAGATGCTCGGCGACCCGCGCACCGTGCTGGTCACCGGCGACGACACCGCCGCCGTGTACCGCAGGACCGTCGACGCCGACGCCGAACAGCGCCCCGACGACTACCGCACCGAACCGGTCCGCGAGGCGTACTGCTGGTGCAACCTCACCTCCGGCAACGGAGCCCGCGCCCTGTGGCTCGTCCTGCTGCCCTTCATGGTCGCCAACCTCGCCCACTGGATGCGCCCCGCCGCACCGTCCCGGCACAAGGGCCACCATGTGTACGACATCCTCGTCCGCCTCCTCGCCCTCAGCCTGACCGTGCTGCTCGTCGCCGCCGCCTGCGAAGTGGCACTGGACCTGACGGCCTGGCAGTGCGCGGGCAGCGCCGCCTGCGCGGCGGGCAAGTCCTGGATGGGCTTCCTCAGCCCCGCACAGGGCGGCGCCTGGAGCGGACCGGGCCGCCGCATCGTGGTCGCCGCCGCCTTCCCGCTGCTGCTCGTCGGCTTCCTGTGGTGGCTCTGCCGCCGCACGTGGAGCGCGTACGAATCCGCCTCGCCGCCGCCGCGCCGCCCCGGCACCTCCCGCGACGTGCCGCCCGCCCAGCGGCCCGCGCTGACCCGCCCCGGATTCTGGTACGGCCGCCGCGTGGTGGCCCGGCTGCGCGCCGCGCACACCGCGGCCGGACTGCTGACCATCGCCGCCGCGCTGCTCACGGCGGCCGTGGACCACGACCGGCGGACGGACACCGGCGGCTTCCTGCCCACCGCCGGGTGGGTGCTGCTCACCCTGGTCCTGCTGCTGTCCGCGGTGACCGTCGGCATCGTGTGCCGCACCGCCCGCTCCGAGGCCGAGCCCGACGAACACCGCGACCGCTTCCTCGTCCGGGCCCTGCCGTTCGCCGCGCTCGGCGCGCTCCTGCTGTCCGCCGTCCACACGGCCTGGGCACGGCCCGGCTGGACCAGCGGCGACCGCCTGCCGGGCACCGGCGCCTTCGGCGGCATCGCCGTCCTCCAAGGACTGCTGGTCCTCGGCCTGCTCGGCACCGCGGCCCTCCTCCAGGCCGCCGCCCGCCGCCACGGACACGGCGACGGCCGCGCGGCGCTCAAGGGCCTGCACGGCGCGGCCGTCGCCCTGCTGGGGTGCGCGCTGGGCGGCGTGCTCACCGGGGGAGCGGCGCAGCGGCTGGCGGACTGGCTGGCCGACGGCCCGCCCCCCGGCCGGCCGGGCGCCCCGATCGCGGGCCCGCCCGTCCTGCTGTCCTGGCAGGCGTCGGTGCTCCCGGTGCTCCTGGTGGTCGTCGTGGCCTTCGCGCTGCTGGCCGGGGTGCAGATCTTCCTCGTACGCCGCAAGGTCGAGCCGGACATCCCCGGGCTGTACGACAAGCAGGAGCGGCCGGACGAGGAGCGGGTGCGCCGTATCGCGGGCACCATCGCGCGGGCCGGTCTCACGGACTCCGCGCCCGTCCTGATCGGCGCCGTCTGCGTGGTGACCCTGGTGCTGGGCGCCGGGGCGGTGGCCGGCGCCTGGCTCACCGACCGGGCGCCCGGCCGGGCCACCGAAGGCGCCCCGGTGCTGGTCCACACGGCCGCCGCGACGGCCGAATCGCTCGGCTCCTGGCTGATGGGCGCCGGGGTGCTGCTGCTCGCCGTCATGGGCTGGCGCGCCTACCGCGACCGCTCCACCCGCCGCACCATCGGCATCCTGTGGGACGTCGGCACGTTCTGGCCGCGCGCCGCGCACCCTTTCGCCCCGCCCTGCTACGCGGAGCGCGCCGTCCCCGACCTGACGTGGCGGATGGCCACCTGGACCGAGAACAACGACGGCCGCCTGGTCATCTCCGGCCACTCCCAGGGCAGCGTGCTGGCCGCGGCGGCCGTCTGGCAGCTCGACCTGGTCACCCGCAGCCGGGTCGCGCTGCTCACCTACGGATCACCGCTGGAGCGCCTGTACGGACGGTGGTTCCCGGCCTGCTTCGGCCCCGAGGCGCTCACCGGGCTGCACCGGGAGATGGACGACTGGCGCAACCTGTGGCGGCTGACCGACCCCATCGGCGGGCCCATCCGGCTCACCTGCGACGGCGGCCCCGACATCGACCTCGGCCCGATGCGCGACCCGCTCGCCTTCGGGCGGACCCTGCAACACCCGCTGCCCGCCCAGATCCTGGGCCACGGCGACTACCAGTCCGACCCGGTCTTCGAGCAGACCCGCGCCGAACTGATCGCCCGGCTCGGCTCCGGACTGCCGCGCCAGCGCGGCGAACCGGGGACCACCGCGCTGTGCTGACGTGCCGTCACGGAAGGTCGGGCAGGTCCTCCGCGTACAGCAGTGTGAGATCGTCGGTGTCCGGGTCGGCCAGCAGGGCGACCCGGCCCGCGTGCCGCTCGACCATCGCCTCGAACGTCTGCCGGGCGGTCCGGCCGTTGCCGAACGACGGCCCCTTGGGCAGCGCGGTGAAGTACTTGAGCAGGGCCTCGCCCGCCCCCTCGGCCAGCCGGTACTCATGCTCCTCGCCCTGCTGCTCGACGATCCGCAGCAGGTCCTCCGGCGCGTAGTCGGCGAAGGTGATGGTGCGGGAGAAGCGCGAGGCCACCCCCGGGTTGACGGCGAGGAAGCGCTCCATCTCGGCGGTGTAGCCGGCCACGATCACCACCACCGCCTCCCGGTGGTCCTCCATCAGCTTCACCAGCGTGTCGATCGCCTCGCGCCCGAAGTCCCGCCCGGAGTCCTCCGGCGAGAGCGCGTACGCCTCGTCGATGAACAGCACCCCGCCGCGCGCCCGGTCGAACGCCTCCTGCGTACGGATCGCCGTGGACCCGATGTGCTCGCCGACCAGATCCACCCGGGACACCTCGACCAGGTGCCCGCGCTCCAGCACGTCCAGCGAGGCCAGGATCTCGCCGTAGAGCCGGGCGACCGTGGTCTTGCCGGTGCCGGGGGAGCCGGTGAAGACCAGGTGGCGGCGGACCGAGGCGGCCTTGAGGCCGGCCTCCCGGCGCCGCCGCCCCACCTCGATCATGTTGATCAGGCTGCGCACCTCGCGCTTGACGCTCTCCAGGCCGACCAGCCGGTCCAGTTCGCCGAGCACCTCGTCGGAGGGGCGGCGCTCGGGGGCGGGCGTCGCGGGCTCGGCGGCGGCCGACGCGGGCGCGGGCGGCGCGGTCTGCGCGCCCTGGACCGGTGCGTTCCCCAGCACCCCCGCCGTCCGCGCCTCCGGTACGGCCGCCGGCGCCCGCACCTCGGGGGCCGGGACCAGCGGGTCGCCCACCGCGCGGCTCTCGTCGCTGGTGCAGTCCCGCACCGCCGGCCCGCCCGTGTGTCCGGCGCCGCCGTCCGCGAACTCGTACCCGCCACGCGCGCACCGCTCCGTACGGCAGCGCGTCAGCGTCGCGCGGCACCCGTCGATGATGTGGAACCCGTACCCGGAACTGCCCGTCACCCGGCAGGAGTCGAACGTGCCGCGGCCCTCGGCGGAGACGTAGAAGCCCGCCTCGACCGGTGCGGCGACCGTGCAGCGCTCGACGGTGGGGTCGGCGCCCTTGGTCACGATCACCCCGGTCTGGGCCGCGTCGATGGTGCAGTTGGCGAGCGTGCCGCCGCTGCCGTGGTCGCGGAACCAGGCGCCGGTCGCCGCCTCCCGGATGCGGCAGTCGTCGAGCTGCACGGTCGCCCCGTCGCTCACCGACACCGCCGTGTTGCGCACCTGCGACAGGTCGGAGTCCACCACGTCCGCGCGCGAGCCCCGGTCCAGTACGAACAGCGCGTCCGGCACGTCGTGCACCCGCGTCGCCTCCAGCACGGCGGTCGCGCCGTCGCTGACCCACACCGCCGGGTAGTCGCCCGTACTGTCGTGGATCTCGCACCGGTTGGCGTCCACCCGGGTGCCCGGGTCCCACACGGACAGCCCGTTGCGGCCGAAGCGGCGCACCGTGCTGCGGGTCAGCGTGAGCACCGACCGGGACCGCAGGTCCACCGCGTTCTCCGGGATGTCGTGGATGTCGCAGTCGGCGAGGGTGAGCACCGCGTCGGTGTCCAGGGTGATGCCGTCGGCCGAGGTCCGGTGCACCGTGCAGTCGGTCAGCTGGCCGCTCGCCCGCGCGGCCACCTGTACGCCCGCGCCCTTGATCTCGTACAGTTCGCAGCCGACCGCCTCGACGCCGCTGCCCTCGTCGTTGACCGACAGGCCCGCGCCCGAGGCGTGCCGCACCCGGCAGTTCTCCAGCCGCGGGTGCGCGCCGCCGCGCACCGCGATCCCGGTCTGCCCGGCGGCCACCACCTCGCACTCCTCGAAGATGCCGCCCGCGCCGTCCAGCACACTGATGCCCACGCCGCCCGGGTTGTCCACCGAACAGCGGCGCACGGTCGGGCGCGCGCCCCCGCGCACCTCGATGCCGGAGGCCGAGCGGGTGACCACCCGCAGCCCGTCCAGCTCCGGCGCCCCGTCCTCCACCAGCACCGCGGGCGCGGTGGAGTCCTGGCCCTCCACCTGGATGTCCTGGACCGTCGCGGAGGCCCGTACGGTCAGCGCGACGCCGTCGGCGGGCGCGATCCGCACCGACCCGCGCGCGCCGTCCGGCCCCCGCAGCGTCACCGCGCGCACCAGCACCAGGTTCTCGCGGTAGGTGCCAGCGCCCACGGTCAGCACGTCACCGTCCCCGGCGGCGTCCAGGGCCGCGGCCAGGGAGCTGTACTCGCCCGTGCGGCGCCGCCACCGCGATGTGCCCGTGTGCGTCACCTGGACCGAGCCCTGTGCCATGGCGCTGTCGTGCCCCCACCTCGTGCGGCTGTTACCGGCCCGGCAGTTGTACGTCCGCGTATGTCCGCGTTCGTATGCCCGGGACCCCAGCCGGGAGGCTGGACGCTCCACCGTAGCGCGCCCGAAGGGCGCCGGATGACATGGTCAGCCTGTATGACCGGGGCCGTTCCGGCGCCCGCCGCGGCAGTTCAGCTGCCCGCTCCGGCCCGTCCCCAATCCTGGCCCGCGCGCTCCCACGCCCGCTCCCAGCTCCGGTACCGGCAGGTCAGCAGCCGCCGTACGGCCAGCCGCCGGCCGCCCTCGACCGCGCCCGCCGCCAGGCCCGCCGCGGCGAGCCCGGCGAAGACCGCGTGCGCCTCGGCCGTCCCGGCGTCCATCGGCCGCGGCACCACCCGGCCCCGGTCGTCGGTCCAGACACGGAACCGCTCGCCGACGCGCACGGCGTGCGGCGCGGCGATCCGGCCGCTGTGCCCGCTGCCGTCCCGCCCGGTCCAGTGGGCGACCACCCGGCGGTGCGCGTTCCGGGCGGACGAGGTCTCGGAATCGGGGTCGAAGGAGGCGCGGGGCAGGGCCCGGTCCGCCGTCGCCCAGACCTGGTGCCGCTCCTGCGCCTGTGTCCGTACGGACCTGAGCAGCGCGCCCTTCGCGACGCCGCCCACGGCCAGGCCCGCGAGGACACCGCCCAGCGCCATCAGCACGACGGCGGCCAGCGCCACCCACGCCTCCAGCAGATCCGTTGTCCGGCGCAGCGGGTTGCGCCGCCAGCGCCACAGCCCGGCGATGACACGTACCACTTCGTACCCCCTCTCCCTGTCCGCAGGTACCTCGTCAGGCGCACGTCATGCACGCAACGGGCGGCGGATCACCGGCGCGGCACGCGCCGGACCGCGTCGTGGGCGAGGGGGAGGGCGGCGTACGGTCCCGGGCCCGTACGGCACTCCGTCACCTGCCGGGCGCGGACCGTATCGCCGTGTGCGCGGGCTTCAGGGACCCCGGGCGGCGGCCGACACTGTACCCCTGCCTGAGGGAGGCCCCGCGATGGATCACCGACAGGTCGGCCGGCTCATGAACACCGAGGTCGTCAGGGCCCGGTCCGGCACCTCGTTCCGGGAAGTCGTCAATCTGCTGAGCCGGCACCGCAAGACGGGGCTGCCGGTCGTCGACGCGGACGGCAAGGTGCTGGGCGTCATCTCCGAGACGGACCTGATGTTCCGCCAGGCCGCGCAGGACATGCTGCAGAACCGCTGGTACAACCGCCGCCGGCTGACCGGCAGCGCCCGCGCGGCGCGCGCGAGGAAGCGCGGCCTGCGCGCGGGCGAGCTGATGACCTCGCCGCCGGTGACCATCGGGCCCCACCAGACCGTCACCGAGGCCGCCCGGCTGATGGTGACCGGGAAGCTGGACCGGCTGCCGGTCGTCGACGCGGAGGGCCGGCTGTGCGGGCTGGTGACCCGCACCGACCTGCTGCAGGTCTTCCTGCGCCCGGACGAGGAGATCCGCGAGGAACTGGTCACCGAGGTCCTCGTGCGCACCCTCGCCCTCAAGCCGGGCGCGATCGGCGTGTCCGTACGGGCGGGGGTGGTGACGCTGACCGGGCGGCTGGCGCGCAGCAGCGAGGTGGCCCTGGCGCTGCGGCTGGCGGGCCGCATCGACGGGGTGGTGGCGGTGGTCGACCAACTGGAGTACGCGCACGACGACGCGGCCGAGCAGCAGGGCGAACAGACCGTACGGGACCGGGCGCAGGAGTGGCTGCGGCGGATGTGACCGGGGCCGGCCGCGCGGGCCGGCGCCGGGCCGGGGCGTGGACGCGGGCCCCTACCGGACCGGCGCCGGTCCGGGGGACGTGGGCTCCGACCGTACCCGTACCGCGAGGATGACCTCGGCGCCCCGGGCGCCGGGCGTCCCGCCGGCGCCGGCCCGGACCGTGAACCGGTCCGCCACCAGGCGCGCGAGCCACAGCCCGCGCCCGTTGTGCGCTCCGTCGAGCCCCGGCAGCAGTTCCGGGATCACGGTCTCGCTGAAGCCGGGGCCCGAATCGCTGATACGGCACTCCAGTTCGTCACCGACGCGCCGCAGCACCAGCCGCCCCGAGCCGCCCGCGTGCTCCACCGCGTTGCCCGCGATCTCGTCCACGGCCAGCACGAACTCGCCGCGCCGCGGTTCCGCCAGGCCCTCGCGGACGGCGCACTCCTCCACCAGCAGCCGCAGCTGCGGCAGCAGGCGCGCGGTGAAGCGCCGCTTCAGCAGGCAGGCGGCGGCCCGGGTGTCCACGGGGTCGTCCTCGGACATGGCCGGTTCCGGGGTCAGCACGGCCGGACCACCTCCGTCATGAGCAGCCGTGGCACCGCGCCCGCGCCGAGCCGGTGCAGGGTGCGCGCCTGCGGGGGAAGGCAGCGGACCTCGACCACGTCGTGCACGGCGGCCCGTCCGGCGAGCGCGAGCAGCGTGGTGGCGCAGCCCACCGACAGGAAGTGCAGCCGGGTCAGGTCGACGGTGAGCCGGCGGGTGCCGGTGGTGCCGGACAGGGCCAGCTCCAGCGCCACGGCGAAGTCGGCCCGCACACCGGTGTCCGCCTCGCCGACGAAGCACAGGCTGCCGTCGGCGCCGCGCACCGTGCGCAGGGTGCCGAGCCGCTCCACGAGGCTGCGCGGATGCGCCCGGTCCATGGCGTACAGCACCTCGCGGTCGAACCAGCGGCGGTCGTAGGCGCAGACCTCGCTGTACGGACGGTCCTCGAACAGCACGTCCGCGTGCGTCTCACGCTGCATCATCACCCGTACGTCGGCGTTCAGGTCGGGCACCCACCGCATGTCGATGAAGGCCCGCAGGCCCGTGAAGCCCTCGCCGGCGGCGCGCGCGGTCTCCGCGGACAGCCGCCCCAGCTGCCGCTCGGGGGTGAACCGGGCGTCCGGGCGGATCAGCCCCCGCATGCTGCTCAGCACCAGCTGCCCGCGCTCACGGGCGGTGACGGTGCTGCGGCCGGTGAAGTCGAGCCGGGCCAGCACCTCGGCCTCCGGGAGCCATGGGTCGGGGAAGAGGAGGACCTTCTCCCCCCGGGCGAGCCCGAGCCGCACGAAGGCGGTCACGACCTCCCAGCGCACCTCGTCATCGTCGTAGCTCACGAAGGCGTGGTCCCCGGGGCGCATGTGCTGCACCGGAATGAGATGGTCCCCGGGCGCCTCCCCGGACGGCATCGTCACCTGGACACTCCCGCTGTCGGCATGGCCGTGCGCTCACTGTAGGCAGCCGGACACGCGCCCGCAATGCGGCCCGGGCGGGTGGGCTCCGGGGCCGGACGGGGCGTCAGCGGGCCGCCGGGCGGGGGCGGGCGACGGGCCCTCAGGTACGCGGGCGGCGGTCGAGCACCTCGAAGGGGTCGCCGACACGGAGGGTGCCGGTGCCCTCCGGGATCAGGTTCTGGCCGAAGACGAGCTGGTCACCGACGCGGCGGTGGCGGGCCAGGGTGCGCAGCGGTTCCTTGCCGCGCTGCCCGGTGCGCTGGTCGGTGGTGGTGATCACGCACCGTCCGCACGGTTTCACCACCCGGAAGGTGATCTCTCCGATCCGTATCCGCCGCCACTCGTCCTCGTCCCAGGGCGCGGTGCCCTCCACCACGACGTTCGGCCGGAAGCGGTCCATCGGCAGCGGGGCCTCGCCCGGGTGCCGTCCCTCGGCGACGAGGGAGTTGAGGGCGTCGAGCGAGGCGGTGGTGGTGAGGAGCAGCGGGAAGCCGTCGGCGAACCCGACCGTCTCGCCGGGGCGCGCGTAGCCGGGGTCCACCGGCCGTCTCCTGGCCGGATCGTCCAGGTGGACCAGCCGTACGGGCGCGTCCAGATACCCGCTGAACCACTCGGCGGCGGCGCCGGACGCGGGCACCGCCTCGACCTCGTCGCGCCAGATCCCGACCGTGACCGTGGCGCCGGGCTCCGGCACCGCGACGGTCAGCGGCGGCATGCCCGGGGCGGTCAGCCGGAGCGCGCCGTCCGCGAGTTCCGTGGCGGTGACGGCCGCCAGGCCCGGCCGGGAGCGCTGGGTGACGAACCGGTGCGCGGCGTCGACCAGCATCCAGCGGCGGTCCCCGGCGATCCCCCACGGCTCCACGACCGCTTCGCCGGGGCCGGACCCCGCCATGGATTTGACCGGATAGCGGTGGATGGCGCGGAGGGAAGGTTTCGGCACGCCCCCATCCTGCCAGCCGCCCCCACCGCCCCGGTGACCGGTCCCGCACCGGGGTACAGGACCGGTTCCCCGCCCGCGTACGGCTCGTGCGGGTCAGTAGCCGCGCGGGTACTGACGGCCGTACGGATCGTCGTACGGCGACGGGGACGGCGCGGGCCGGGGCGCGACCGGACCGGCCGGGCGCATGGCGTCGTAGCCGACGTTGTTCCCGGTGGGACGCTGGGGCTGTTGCTGCTGGGCGGGATAGCCGCGGGAGCCCGCCTGCTGCTGCGGGATGTACGGCGCCGGGGTGCTCTGCAGCGGCGCCACCGGCTGGGCCGCGGCGCCCGGATAACCGGGGCCGGGCTGCGGCTGGGACGGCGCGGCGGGCAGCGCGGGCAGGGCCGACGGGAGGGCGGGCATGTACGACGAGCCCGTGTCGTAGGGCAACTCGACGCGGATCGGGGCAATCTGCGGCGTGCCGCGCTCGGCGACGAGGGAGTCGTAGATCGGGGTGTCCGGGAAGGACGGCGAAGCGTAGTAGCCGCCGCCGTAGGTAGAGCGGGGGGAGGTCATACCTCATAAGTTAAGCCCACGATGTGCCGGTTGGGGAGCCTGAAAAGAGGGTTGTTTCACGTGTCGCGTGAAGCCCGCGATCCACAATGCGAGCGAACTTGGCAAAATCGGTCGCGAACGCCCGTAGGAATCGTGTAAAGGCCGTGGCCACATCAGATGAACGGCGGACATTTTTCGGCAAGTAGGTTGGAACCTGCCACCGTGCAGTAGGGGGCGCCGCACAGCGGCCCGGCGAGCGAAGCGAGAGGAAGGGCGCCACGATGTCGATGCCCAAGGGGAGCAACGTCGCGGTACCGGCCACGTCGGTACGGCTGGAACTGGGCTGGCGCACCGGACCCGGCACCCCGGACGTGGACGCGTCCGCACTGCTGCTGACCACGGCCGGCAAGGTCCGCGACGACGCGGACTTCGTCTTCTACAACCAGCCCGCGCACGCCTCGGGAGCCGTCCGCCACGAGGGCAAGCGCCCCGCCGGGGACACGGTGACCGACCGGCTGGCCGTCGACCTGGACCGGCTGGAGCCCGCCGTGGACAAGGTGGTGCTCGCCGCCTCCGCCGACGGCGGCGCCTTCGGCCGGGTCGCCGGGCTGCACATCCGGGTGCTCGACGCGGGCAGCGGCGCCGAACTCGCCCGCTTCGACAGCCAGGACGCCACCGCCGAGACGGCCTTCGTGCTCGGGGAGCTCTACCGGCGGCAGGGCGCGTGGAAGTTCCGGGCGGTCGGGCAGGGGTACGACACCGGGCTGGCCGGGCTGGCCACGGACTTCGGCATCAGCGTGGAGGAGGAGCCCCCGGCCGCCGTACCGGCCGCCCCGGCCCCGCCGCCCGCGGCCCCGGTTCCGCCGCCCGCCGCGCCCCCGGCGGCCCCCGCCGCGCCGCCCGCCCAGCCGTACGGCGCGTACCCGCCGCCTCCGGCGCAGCCTCAGCCCCAGCCGTACGGCGCGTACCCGCCGCCTCCGGCCCCGCCCGCCCAGCCGTACGGCGCCGCCCCCGTGCCCGCCCCCGCCCCGCCCGTGAGCCTGTCCAAGGTCACCCTCACCAAGGAGGCGCCCGCCGTCTCCCTGACGAAGCAGGGCGGCACCTCCGGGGCGATGCGGGTGAACCTGAACTGGCAGCAGGCCGGCGGGCAGGCCAAGCGCCTGGGCAAGAAGCTGGGCCGCAAGACCATGGAGGCGCTGGGCGCCCGCGGCGCGCTGCTGCCGCAGTCCGGCGACCTGGACCTCGACCTGTGCGCGCTGTACGAGCTCACCGACGGCAGCGCGGGCGTGATCCACCCCATCGGCGGCAACTTCGGCACACTGCACGCCCCGCCGTACATCCAGCTCGACCGGGACGACCGCACCGGCGCCGTCGCCGCGGGGGAGAACCTGACCATCAACCTGGACCACCAGGCGAGCTTCCGGCGCATCCTCGTGTTCGTGACGGTCTACGCGGGCGCCCGGAGCTTCGAGGGGCTGCACGCCACGGTCACGCTCCAGCCCCAGTACGGCGCCCCCGTCGACTTCTCGCTCGACGAGTGCACCGTGCCGTCCACCGTCTGCGCCCTCGCCCTGATCACCAACACCGGCGGCGAACTGGTGGTGCGGCGCGAGGCCCGCTACCTGGTCCCCGCGCCGGGCGTCAGCCCGCAGCGCACCGTCGACGAGGCGTACGGCTGGGGGCTGAACTGGTCCCCGGCCAGCAAGTGAGCGCCTGCCGAGGCGAACGACCGCCGCAGTGAGCGCCCGTCAGGACGCCTCCGGCGCCCCGTACGTCCGGCCCTTCCAGGCGGCCCCGCGCCCCCGGTAGTGCTGGACGGCGGAGTCGACCGTCATCAGCAGGTAGAGCAGCGCGGTGCCGGGCAGCAGCGGCGCGAGCCACAGCGGCTGCCGGTAGTAGCGCAGCATCGGCAGGTACGTGCCCGCCATCACGGCCCACGCCGCGCCGCCCAGCGCCGCCGCCGTCGCGCCGCCGGCCGCCAGGCCGGTCACCAGCGCGACGGGCGGCGCCAGGTAGACCAGCGCGAGCCCGGCCACCGTGCCCGCCAGCAGCAGCGGGTTGTGCCGCAGCTGGGCGTACGCGCTGCGCGAGACCATCCGCCACAGCGTGCCCAGCCCCGCGTACGGGCGCACGCTCTCCACCCGGTCGCCCAGCCCCAGCCAGATCCGGCCCCCGGCCCGCCGCACGGTCCGGGCCAGCG